>NZ_JBFTKS010000002.1:0-429306 GCF_056396065.1 Allobosea sp. 05T433
CACCGCAACCGGATCGAGCGATGCTTCAATCGCCTCAAGCACTTCCGCCGCTTCGCCACACGCTACGACCGCAGAACCATCCACTTCACAGGCTTCGTCCACCTCGCCGCAGCAATGATATGGCTACGCTGAATGTCGATCCGCTCTAGAACTCGTAGGAGATCTTCAATTTGGCCTGGTGACGGGCGAAGTTGTCGAGATCGAGCCGCCGGCCTGGCGTGGCTTCCGACTTCCCGGCAATCTGGGCGGAGTAGGCCGCGGAGATCGACACGGTCTCGCTGAGCTTGGCGTAGAGGGTCGGGCCGACGAAGACGGCGTGTCCTTCGAAGCTGTTCAACCCGAGCCCGGCATAGGAGCGCAAATAGCGAACCTCGCCGCCGATAAAGACATTGGGGTTGATCTGGATCGCGAGTGCTCCCGAGAGCCCGAGGAGAGAGGACCGCTCCGCTGACTTGCGCCGCGCGGACGCGACGCATGTCTCCAGGGCGTCGTCCTCGGCATAGGGCTGGCACGGCCCGGATAACACGCCTTCCAAGGGCTCGGCTTCGCCATTGAACAGGTTTACGCCGCGCGGGCGGAATTTCTCCAATTCGTAGATCAGGTTGAGTCCACCGAACAACCTCCTGGGAACAAGTTCGGCATCAAGCGCGATCCGCCCCTCCAGCCCCACGCCCCGGCCACGCCCGCCAGCCTCCGCGTCGCGAAAGCTCGCGCCCGGCTCGACGATAAAGGTCAGGCCGACGGGCGAGGCGTCTCCCCGCTTGATAGCCTGCCATTTCAACTCGGCGGCAAAGCCACCGAAGCCGCCGCCGTGGCGATTGTCCAGTCCCGGTACGTCGCGGATCGAGACGCGGTTGCCGACCGCCCCCAACTCGATGCTGAGCCCGTCGACCGGGGCGAACGCAAAGCTGCCACCCAGGCCTCCCGTCCGATACCGGCCGAGGCGCTTGCCGAATGCACCCTCGCCGGCGCCGGAGATTTCGAACTTGCCCTTTTCGAGGATGCTGGTGCCCTCCGTAAAGCCGAACATGTCCTCGGTTTCGGCGCCCTCCTCGGCGTCATCGTCATCCCGGCTGCTCTTGCCGCCGCCACTGGCGCTGGCCTTGAGGACCCCGACACAGTCGTCGAACTGGCGTTCGCCGGCCTCCCGCTCCGCCCGGCGCAGCGTGCCGAGAAGTGTGTCCCGGTCGGGAGGGGCAGGTCTTGCAGCAGTCGCGCTGCGCAGGCGCGCGATGCCGGCGAGGCACTCGCTGCGCTCATCGGCATGGGTTGGGAGAGCCGTGAACAGAAGAGCGGCAGTCGTGGTCAAGACAAGGCGCATGGGACCTCGCGGGAACGATAGGCTGCAGCGCTCGGGATCATGAGGCTGATTCGGCTATAAACCGAGCCCAAGCGTCACGAACAGAATGTGCGCTCTCGCGGAGCACGTCCCCGAACAGCGCGTGCCCACCCTTGGCCCTTGCACGCCCAGGCGCAGTACTCCGCGCAGAGCGAACGGCCCATGGCCGTCCTACCCCGTGCGGAGACCGCGAATTCTGGCGCGCCCCGGTCGCTCTCACCCACGCTCGGGCGGGATGAGGCTCCGCTCGTTCAACTCAGGTAGCGCTTGAACCAGGCGATGGTCCGGTCCCAGGCCAGCTTGGCGGCCGCTTCGTCATAACGGGGGGTGGAGTCGTTGTGGAAGCCATGATTGGCGCCTGGATAGATATAGGCCTCATAGGTTTTCCCGCCCGCCTTCAAGGCCGCCTCATAGGCCGGCCAGCCGGCATTGATGCCGGTGTCGAGAGCGCCGTAATGGATCAGGAGCGGCGCCTTGATCCGCGGCACGTCCTCGGCGCGGGGCTGACGGCCATAGAACGGCACGGCCGCGCCGAGTTCGGGATAGGCGACGGCAGCCGCGTTGGCGACGCCACCGCCATAGCAGAAGCCGGTGATGCCGACCTTGCCGGTGGTCTGATCGCTCTTCATCAGGAATTCGATGGCCGCGAAGAAGTCATTCATCAGCTTCTCCGGATTGACCTGCTGCTGCAGTTCTCGGCCCTTCTCGTCATTGCCGGGATAACCGCCGACGGAGCTCAGGCCATCCGGAGCAAGCGCGATGAAGCCGGCCTTCGCGACCCGGCGCGCGACATCCTCGATATAGGGGTTCAAACCGCGGTTCTCATGCACGACGACCACCGCGGGGACGCGGCCGGATAGTTTTGCCGGACGCACCAGATAGCCGCGGACATCGCCATTCCCCTTCGGCGAGGGGTAGGTGAGGTAACTGGCGGTGATATCGGGGTCCGTGAACGAGATCTGTTGCGCGAGCGCGTAGTCGGGGCTCATCGAGGCCAGGATCGACGCCGCCGTCATGCCACCCACGGCGAATTTGCCGGCGCGATCGAAAAACTCGCGCTTGGTGATCCGTCCGTGCGCATAATAGTCGTACAGTTCGAGCAGTTCCTGCGGAAAATCCTTGGCGGTCAGGCGCGGCACAGTCGTTCTCCCCTGTGGTGTTATTGGCATCACGCGGCCGATCCTACGCGCCGGACCATTCCTGTCTTGGGAATTCCGGTTGCTGCCGTTTCAAGATCGCGTGTTTGACGTCCGGCAGGGACAGGACTGGTGCAAGCGCGATAGTCGAGAGGCACGAAATCGGCCTGGCGGATGTGCCCCTCCCCGCGTGATCTCACCAGCCGTAGCCTTCGACGCAGAGGTCGTCGAGCGCGCCCGGCGTCGCTTCGGCAGGGCCGCGGCATTCTTCTACATGCAAATGCGTCTCAATGCTAAGAATTTGAAATCGTTATCGAATTGACATCATGAGCGTGATTCACTAGGTGCAGACGCATCGGGGAGTAGCGGCGTGCTTCGGCGCGCGATCGCATCAACACGCTCGCGGCGAGGACTGCGTGGTGCGATCAGCCGGATGATTTCGGCCAAGCGAGACCGTGACGGAGAGGCCTTGCGGACAAGGCCCGAGATCCGTCTGGTCCTCCGTCCGCAATTTGAGACTGCCATGTCACCTGCTTCTATCGCCGTGCTCGCCGTGGGCATGTCCGTCGACGCCCTGCTGGCCTCGATCGGGCGGGGCGCCGCCTCCAGCCGCCCGCGTTTCACGCAGGCGCTTCGCACCGGTGTGGTCTTCGGCATCGTTGAGGCCATCACGCCGCTCATAGGCTGGGCCGCGGGGTTTGCCGCAAGCCAGTATGTCGCGGCCGTCGACCACTGGATCGCCTTCGTTCTGCTCGGCATCGTCGGCGGGCGCATGCTCCTGCATTCCATGAAGCCTGCGGCCGAGCGCAATGATGCTGCGCATGGCAACTCGCTCTGGGCCCTGATGGCGACCGCGATCGGCACCAGCATCGATGCCATGGCGGTCGGCGTGTCGCTCGCCTTCCTGGACGTGAACATCTTCGTCGTCGCGCTGGCCATCGGCTTTGCGACATTCGTGATGTCGACGGGGGGCATGATGGCCGGCAACCTGGTCGGCGCCAAATTCGGGCGCTGGGCCGAGCGGATCGGCGGTCTCGCCCTCATCGGCCTCGGCACCTCGATCCTGTTCAGCCACCTGATAGCGGGCTGAACCTCAACCCCGCTCGAATGCGGCCCAGACGGCCTCGGCAACGGGCCCCTGACGGGCCATGGGACGAAACAGCCGGATCTCAATCGGTATGGCCAGGCCGGGATCACCGGCCTGGACCAGTCGGCCGAGCGACATATCCTCCTCCGCCAATGTTCGGGGCAGCCATGCGACCCCGTCTCCGGCGCGCGCCATCGAGAGCAATGTGGCGGCGAGGTGCGATGTAAAGACCGTCTCCAGCGCAACATTTCGATCTGCAGCGCGCCGAAGCCCGGTAATGATCCGCCCCAGGCCGGACTGCTCGCTGTAACCGAGATACTTGACCGGCACAGTGCGCTCGAGCCGCCAGCGCGGCGCCCCATCCTGGTCGGGCGCACAAAGCGGCACGAGCGTATCGGCCCCGACCACGATGCTCTTGAACTGGCTGGTTTCGACCCGGCTGCCAATGCTGGGGTGATGGTGGCAAAGCAGGAACTGCACATCCCCCCGCAGCATCATCTGCTCGCAGGCCTGCATGCTGTCGGAGATCAGGTTGAGGGTCCCAAGGGCCAGGATCTTCTCATTTCCACGAACCCATTTCGGAAAGAACGTGAAGGAAAGGGCGTGGGTTGCCGCGATAGACAACGGACCGGCGCCACGTCCGGCAACCTCCAGGGTATCGCGCCGCAACTGATGCAACGCGCGTGTCAGAACCTCCGCCTGATTGCGGAACTGCTCGCCTGCCGGTGTCAGCGCGACGCTATGCGTGGTGCGGATGAACAAGGGCGCACCGATCCAATCCTCAAGCGCGCGGATCCTCCGGCTGAAGGCCGGCTGGGTCACGTGCCGTGCAGAAGCGGCCCTGGAGAAATTCAAGGCATCAGCCAGCGCCAGGTAATCCTCAAGCCAGATCAGTTCCATTGGTAATGCCTAAAACGCATGATCAATTCCGGCAACAGCATTGGCGTTTGCCGCAAAGCAGTTCTAACCGTCGCTCCCGTCGTCATCTGCGGCTGTTCCCGCCCCTCAGCGGAGGTTCCGCCGGACGGCGCCCGAACAGAGGCAAGCAAGCGCCTCGCGGAACGGAATGGGGCGCCTTATCGAATGGAAAACTGGTCAATAATCAGCAGGATCAGCGAATTCTGCCTCCAGCGTCGATCGACCTTCGAGCAGGTTCGGACGGGCCTCGCCCAAGGTCGACACCAGCTTGCAGCGGATCGCCCAGGCTTCACCAGGCGAGCGAATGTCCCCAGCCTCCCCTCTTCGGAAACATTCGCTGTCGGCATAGCCAAGCCGAGCGGTCCCACGGAGGCCAGCAGGCCGGGATCGCGCCGGGCCTGGCGCATTGACGCTCCACCAGCACAAAATCCAGAACCGAACGGAAGGACCTGACCATGCGTATCGTCGATGTCGTCGAGATCACGAAGCCCATCGCCTCTCCCATCCGCAACGCCTATATCGACTTCTCGAAGATGACGGCGAGCCTTGTTGCCGTCGTGACCGATGTCGTGCGCGACGGCCGACGCGTAGTTGGATACGGCTTCAATTCCAACGGGCGCTATGGCCAGGGCGGCCTCATCCGAGAGCGCTTCCGCAATCGCATTCTCGAGGCCGAGCCGAAGAGCCTGCTCGATGATGCCGGCACCAATCTCGATCCCCAGCGCGTCTGGGCAGCGATGATGTCGAATGAGAAGCCGGGCGGACATGGCGAGCGCTCCGTCGCGGTCGGCACTCTCGACATGGCGGTCTGGGATGCGGTCGCGAAGATCGCCGGCAAGCCCCTGTTCCGCCTTCTGGCCGAGAAGAAGGGCCGCGAAGCCGATCCGCGTGTCTTCGTCTATGCGGCAGGCGGCTACTATTATCCAGGAAAGGACAACTCGGCGCTCCAGGCGGAGATGCGGGGCTATCTCGATCGTGGCTACACTGTCGTCAAGATGAAAATCGGTGGGGCCCCGATCGACGAGGACCGCGAGCGCATCGAGGCGGCGCTGAAGGAGATCGGATCGCAAGCCCAGCTGGCGGTGGATGCGAATGGCCGTTTCGACCTGGAGACCGGCATCGCCTACGCCAAGATGCTGCGGGATTATCCTCTATTCTGGTACGAGGAAGTCGGCGATCCGCTCGACTACGCCCTCCAGGCCGCCCTCTCGGAATTCTATCCGGGGCCGATGGCGACGGGCGAGAACCTCTTCTCTCACCAGGACGCACGCAACCTGCTGCGCTACGGCGGCATGCGCCCGGATCGCGACTGGCTTCAGTTCGACTGCGCCCTGTCATACGGGCTTGTCGAATATCTCAGAACGCTCGATGTCCTCCAGCAATTTGGCTGGTCGCCGTCCCGCTGCATTCCCCATGGCGGGCATCAGATGTCGCTGAATATTGCGGCTGGCCTCGGCCTGGGCGGCAACGAGAGCTACCCCGATCTCTTCCAGCCCTATGGCGGCTTCCCGGATTCGGTTCGTGTCGAGGACGGCCACATCGTCATGCCGGACCTGCCGGGAATCGGATTCGAGGGAAAATCCGACCTGATCAAGGTCATGCGAGCGCTGGCTGAGTGAGCGCGCGCTGATGCAGCCAATGCAGCGCGATCGTCAGGGGCAGCGGATCGACGAGAACCGTCGGCGGGTTGACGCGCAGGGGGCGGGCCATCTAGCACGCGGCAGGTTGACACGGCCGGGGCGGCTCGATGCGCCTCGTCGTGGTTCCCAGCCGAATGCGGCTAGCTGGGGTGACAGGCGTGGTGGAGCCAACGGTCTTCGGAACCCTCGGTCGCAACCGTCTGCGCCGCAACGCGCGTGCGGCCTGGCTACGCTTCAGACGGGACCTGCCACGGCGGCTGCGCAGCGACGAGATCGCGCTCGTCGTCTTCGCCGGCCTGGTCGGCATCGCGGCCGGCCTGCTCGTCGTTGCGATGGTCGGGGCTTCGAAATTCCTGCACCTGTCCTTTTTTGCGACCCATAAGGGCGACGTCAGCGGCGCAGCCCTGGTCGATCCGCTCCGCGCGGTCGCAATACCTGTCCTGGGGGGCCTCTTGATGGGAGTGCTCGGCGTGGTGCTGGCTCGCCGCAGGCGGGGCTCCGTCGTCGACCCGATCGAGGCCAATGCTCTCCACGGCGGGCGCCTGTCGCTTCGGGACAGCCTGATCCTCGTGGCCCAGACGCTGGTCTCGAACGGTTTTGGCGCGTCCGTTGGCATGGAGGCCGGCTATACGCAGGGCGGTGCCGCCTTCGCCTCCAAGATCGGACGCCTGCTGCAGGTCCGGCGCGCCGACTTGCGGGTGCTGGTCGGCTGCGGCGCCGCCGGCGCGATCGCCGCGGCCTTCGATGCGCCGCTGACCGGCGCCTTCTACGCCTTCGAGCTCATCATCGCGACCTATACCGTCGCGATGCTCGCCCCGGTCGTCGTCGCCTCGCTCTGCGCCATAGGCGTGACCCGGCTCTTCCTGACGCCGATGCCGTTCCAGGTCGACATCACCGCGCCGCTCACCGGGCAGGACTATGTCCTCGTGATGGTGATGGGGGCACTCTGCGCCGGCCTCGGCATCCTGCTGATGCGGGGCGTATCGCTGGCCGAGTACCTGTTCAGGCAAAGCCGACTGCCGCTCGCCCTGCGTCCCGCCATCGGGGGGTTGATGGTGGGCCTGCTGGCCCTGCTGACGCCGACCGTCCTGTCCTCGGGACACAGCGCGCTGCATGTCGGCTTCGCCGCCGACTACACGGCGTCCTTCCTCCTCACCGTGATCCTGCTGAAATCGATCGCCTCGGCGGTCTCGATCGGCTCCGGCTTTCGCGGCGGCCTGTTCTTCGCCTCGCTCTTCATCGGCGCCATGTTCGGCAAGCTGATGGCTCTGGCCTGGACCGCCGGGTTCGGGATTCCGGCCGCTTCGACGGTCTTCGCCGTCGTCGGCATGAGCGCGATGGCAACCGCAGTCGTCGGTGGCCCGCTGACCATGGCCCTGCTCGCCCTGGAGACGACGGGGAGCCTGCCGCTCACGGTGGCGGTGCTCGCCGCCTCGGTCGTCTCCTCGATCACGGTGCGCCGCACCTTCGGCTATTCCTTCGCGACCTGGCGCTTCCACCTGCGCGGCGAGGCGATCCGCAGCGCTGCCGATATCGGCTGGGTTCGCGACCTCGCCGTCGGGCGCATGATGCGCCGGGATGTCCGGACGGTCGCGGAAGGCACATCCCTCGAAGGCTTCCGCCGCGCATTCCCGCTGGGCGCGAACCAGCGCGCCGTGCTGGTCGATGGACAGGGCCGCTATGCCGGCCTGGTGCTGGTATCCGAGGCGTATGGCGCCGATCTGGAGGTCGCCACGGTCGCTGAACTCGCCCGCAACCAGAAGGACGTCCTGCTGCCTTCGATGAATATCCGCGAGGCTGCGGCGCTGTTTGCCGCATCGCAGAGCGAGGAACTCGCCGTCGTCGACAGTCGCGAGACGCTGCAAGTGATCGGCCTTCTGACCGAGCAGTTCGCCCTGCGCCGCTACAATGCGGAGCTCGATCGCCAAAGCCGCGACCTGACCGGCGGCTGAGCGCAACCCAAACAGGGGGGCTCCCGCCCCTCCGCTGCCGCGATTGCGGAGCCCCTGGGCCCGAGAACGCAGAAGGGCCGCCAATCCCGGCGGCCGCTTCATCCTGCCTGAACGCAAGGACAGGCCGAAACCCGGCGGGCTTCGACCTGTGGGAACGCCTGGATCAGAGACGGCGCCGGCCCCAACCCGGCATTTCGCGCTGCTCGTCACGGTGGCCACCTCCAAGCACCGCCCCGAACCAGCCCGCGGCAGCACCGACGAGAAGCACGGCGGCCGTCAGGAAGGCCGAGATGATGCCGACCTTCCGTGCCTTTTCGGCGGCCTGCTTCGCCGTCTCCTTGGCCTGGTTCAGTTTTGCCAGCGTGTCATCGACACGCTTTTCCGCCTCGGGCTTGCCGATCCCGGCACGGCTTGCCATGCGGGTCGCGATATAGTCGCGGTCCGCCGGATCGAGCGTGCCATTCCCCATCGCCGTCGACATCAGCCGGCTCAGCTCCGAACGCTCTTCGGGCGTCACCGGCGCACCGGCGCCGGGCGCCCGCAGGATGCCATCGATGGCCGAGCCGAGCGGATCCGGCTGCAGCTTCAGGAGCGAAGTCGCCCCCGAGGTTGCGGCTGCCGCGCCCTCAAGGGCTGTGCGGCCCGCGCCAACAGCCGATGACGTCGCGATGAAAGCCAGCAGGAGCGCCCCCGTTGCCCAGACCAGGAGGCCATGCGCTCCGTCACGCATCTCCCGTTCGTGGGCGGTGGCATCGGGAACAGGGCGCCGCATCCGGCCGGCCACATAGCCGCCGGCAATGCAGGCCGAGACGGTGACCCAGAGCGCCCATAGCGCTGCTGCGATGCCGAGCACGGCGAGCGAAGAGCTGCGCGAAGGCTCCGCCGAAACCAAGGAAAGCCCGATCGCCGATCCGAAGGCCGTCATGATCGAGGAGATGGCGGCTGCGAGCACCGCTCCCCCCAGGATGGGGGCCCATTCCAGATAGGAGGACGGAGCCGGCGCGACCGCGATCGAGACATCGGTTTCTGTGGGAAGAACAGCCATTCTCGCCTCCTCTCAACGCAGACCAAGGAACGAGAGGATGGCCATGACCACCACAATCAACCCGACGAGATAGATGATACCGTCCATTGCCCCCTCCTCCTGATTGCCCGTGGCCAGCGCCACAATCGAGCAACCTCCGGTGGGGCATTCGGTTCCCTGCGCTATGGGGCGGCCTCTCAGGCCAGCGAACGAGCGGCTACCATTGCTCAGGACGACCGGCTGAAGCTGCGCCGTGACGTCGCGATGCTCCCGGCTCCGCAGCGTGCTCTGTATTTCTCGTCCACGGGCATGTTGGGCTGATCCGCCCGCTCGTTGCTCCTCGCCCATACGATCGCGCGCAATTACGACCCCTGCCCGCACTTCGCGCCAATAAATCGTTTGGTCGATGCGGCGAGATGCTCGGTGCCTCGGTGGAAATCTCCGTCGTATAAAAATTCCTTGCTGCCCATGTGGAGAATAAATCTGCGGTATCCCACATAGGCGCCGAAGCTATTCTTTGAATCGATCCATCCGCAAAGGTATACGTTCTCAGACACAGGCCTGACATTTCTGATTTTAGTCGAAGTACCGTCGTTCATGTGCAGATCGATAGCCTCAATCAGGGTTGCTCGGTCTATCGGCTCCAGCTTGGCCAAACTGCCATCGATATCTTCGAATGCGACGACGCCTGTCACGAGCAGCGCCGCAATGACCACAATGGACATTCGCAACATCTGGCTTCAATCCTCTATGACAGGCCAAGTTCGCTGAACAGCAGGGTGTCGTTGCCAGCAGTTCGGATCGCGCGGTCGGCAGCCGATCATCCACCCCGCCCTCGATTATCGTCAACACCCAGCGGACGAGGCGCTCGGCCGTTCGGCAGCGGGTGCCACGCGCGGCTCGCTGTAGCGGCAGGTCGGGCCGATCCGCGGCAGGACCGGCACAGGCAGACAAAAAAAGACCCGCCGCCCCTTTCGGAGCAGCGGGCAAACTCGGGCGACCCGAGGGTCGCTGGATTCGGGCCTCAGCCCTTGGTCACGATCGGCGAAGCCACCGGCGGCGGGGCTTTGCCTTTGCCCTTGCCGTACATATCGGCGGCACAGCCACCAATGCCCATCAGCCCCACAGAAACGGCCAGAACCAGTATGGTTTTCATATCGGTTATCCCTCGTTGCCAGGACGACGACGCCGCCCATCCAATGTAGCATGACGGAAGGGAAATTCCCATTTCCCCGATCGGTTCCATCGATTGAGGAAGTTATCGTGCGAAGGTTAACGAAAAAGACCCACCATCTCTCTCGGGATGGCGGGCCAGTTCGTGGGAATCCTCGCGGATCACTGTGAAACGAACGGGCATCCCTCCGGTTCCCGATGGGCCGCCCTGGGCGCCCCGGTCGCCCGCGTCCTGGCCGGCACGGTGCCGGGACGCGACTGCTGACGGGTCAAGCGCAGGCCGGCTCTGCACATGCCGGATTGGCAAGGTTGCAGAGGCTAGACGAGCGATCCGAACCTTGTTGCCCGCGAATTTCATGAATTTCGTACCGAATTCAACGGCACCGGCTGAGCGCTCCGGAGACGGGCCAGTCGGCGGCGATCCGATGCCAGCGCGCGGCTAGAGCGTCTTGCGAAGAACCCATTCGCCATGGCGCGTGGTCTCATTCGCCTCTGTAAATCCAAGCGACAGGTAAAAGCCCAGCGGGCTGTGCTGGCCCAGAACAACGCTGGTGATCAAGGTATCGAAGCCGAGCGCACGCCATTCCGTAAAGGCCAATTCCATCGCGGCACGCGCATGGCCTTTTCCCTGGTGCTTCCTGTCGACCATGAAGCGCCAGAGATAAGCCGATTTCGGCTGTTCCCCGCTGCGCCACAGGATGAAGCCCACGGGCTCGTCATCCGCATAGATCGCTCGAAACATCGATGTCGGCTCGAAATGAGCCTGAGCTATCGATACCGCTACAGGCGCAACATAGGTGCGCTGTTCGTCGGCGACCTCCAGGCTGCAGATCGATCGAACGGTTGCGGCGGTCACTTCGCGCAGCTCGACGCCCATGCTTCGCCTATCCGCGTCCCACCCGATCTGCCGCATTCCTAGCAGCAAACCGCTTTGACGCCTCCTGCCCAACGGAAAGACCCACCACCGTTCTGCATGGTGGGCCCATCCCGCAGGCCGAGCCTTGCGGGTTCCCGACCTTCCGGCTCAAGCCAGGGTACGAACCTTTGGCTCGCGGCCCCATTGGCGCGTGCAGGCGGGGGCAAGAAAGGCCTGAGCCTTGGCACCGAGCTCCACGACGCCCGCATCCGCGACGATGCCCGCCTTGTCGAGGAGCGGTTTCGCTTCGGCGCTGAAGCCGATCGCCTTGAGATGGCCAAAGGCGTCCTTGGCGAAATCGATGGCTGCGCCCTCGCTGAGCAGGGCTGCGCAACCTGCTTCGGACAGCACGAGGGCGATAGCGTCGAACATCACCGACGGCGTGCCCGCCAGTTGACCGTCGGCCTTCAGCGTCCTGCCGCCCTTCAAGGTCACGCCGCCGATCCTTGGCGCGACGATCTTGACCGTGCCGCCCTCGCCCTCGACGGCCTTTCCAAGCATGTCGATCAAGGCTCCGTCCGCCCCGTCCGAAACCAGGACACCGACCACCCGGCCCTTCAGCGTCTCGGGATACTTGCCGACGATGCGCAGGGCTGGCGAAACCTCCATGTCCTGCGGGGCCACGGCCGGCGCCGATGCCTTGGGCAGCGCCATGTTCATGCCGTCCGCGACGCGACCGGCCAGTGTCTCGTCGACATTGCGTAGATTGGAGAGAACCCGCAAGCGGACATGGTCGAGCGAGACCTTCGACAGCTCGAAGACCAGCGCGCTGGCGATGTGGGCCTGCTCGATCTCCGTCTGCGATCGAAAGAACAGTCGGGCGTGCGAGTAATGGTCGGCGAAACTCTCCGAACGCAGCCTGAGCTTCGTCTCCTCCACCGGCAGGGCGAAGGTCCGGAAGCCGCCGTTCGGATCCTCGCGCGGCCCGCCGTCCTCGCCGGCCTCGCTGAGGCTGTTGGGCTCGTAATTCGCGCGCCCCGTGAACACCTTTGTCTGCATCTGCCCGTCGCGCTGCAGATTCTGGAAGGGACAGCCCTTGGCCTTGTTGATCGGGATCTGGTGGAAGTTGACGGTGCCAAGGCGCGAGAGCTGCGTGTCCTGATAGGAGAAAAGCCGCCCCTGCAGCAGCGGATCCTCCGAGACATCGATGCCCGGCGGCATGTTGGTCGGCAGGAAGGCGACCTGCTCCGTCTCGGCAAAGAAGTTGTCCGGGTTGCGATTGAGCACCATGCGGCCGATGAAGCGGATCGGCACGAGCTCCTCGGGTATCAGCTTGGTGGCATCGAGAATGTCGAATGGCAGCGCGTCCGCCTCCTTCTGGCTCAGGAGCTGGACACCGAACTCCCATTCCGGAAAATCACCCGCAGCGATGGCTTCATGCAGATCGCGACGGTGATAATCGGGATCKGCACCGGCGATCTTCACGGCCTCGTCCCAGCAAGTCGATTGCGTGCCGAGCTTCGGCCGCCAGTGGAACTTGACGAAGGTCGGCTCATCCTTGTCGTTCAAAAGCCGGAAGGTGTTGACTCCAAAACCCTCCATCATGCGCAACGAACGCGGAATGGCCCGGTCCGACATCGCCCACATGATCATGTGGGTGGCCTCGGGCATCAGGCCGATGAAATCCCAGAAGGTGTCATGGGCGCTGGCGGCCTGCGGATATCCGCGATCGGCCTCCATCTTCACGGCGTGAATGAGATCGGGAAACTTGATCGCGTCCTGGATGAAGAAGACCGGGATGTTGTTGCCGACGAGGTCCCAGTTGCCCTCCCGGGTGTAGAACTTGACCGCAAAGCCACGCACATCGCGCGGCGTGTCGACAGAACCGGCGCCGCCCGCGACGGTCGAGAAGCGCGTGAACAGCTCCGTCTTGACGCCGACTTCGGTGAGGATCCTGGCGCGGGTGAATTCGGCCAGCGACTCAGTCAGCTCGAAATAGCCGTGCGCCGCCGAGCCGCGTGCATGGACGATCCTCTCGGGAATGCGCTCGTGGTCGAAATGCTGGATCTTTTCCCGGAGCACGAAATCCTCGAGCAGGGTCGGGCCACGCCGCCCCGCCCTGAGCGAGTTCTGGTTGTCGCTCACCGGCACGCCGTGGTTCGTCGTGATCCGCTTGTCCGGAGCAGAAGCAGTCTGGTGCGTCTCGCCCCCGTTGCCGGGGTTTGCCCTTGGCGTTCCCGTCGATCTTGATTTGCTCATGATGGCTGCCCGTCGCTGGCTTGCAAGTCGTCGGGGCCAGGTTTGGCGCCGCCCGGATCTTGCATGTGCGGCTCCAACGTCCGAGCCGGCCGCCCGTTCCCACCGAGACCGCTCCCGAAGCCCTGGTCCGGCGCCGACAGCGCGGGATCGAGTGCTCGCCTGCGCTGACGGTTGCTCGCCCCGGTTCCTTGCCAAAAGCTCGCCCTCAGAGGTATCGAACTGCCGAACGGCGGCCAGAGTTGTCGGCAATGATCCGCTGAGAACAGCGACGCCGATCGGTCGGTTGCTCCAACCGCTGCTCGCCTCGGCCGCCCCGATCCCGTTCACCGGCAATGTCAGCCGGCCCGACCGGCGCGCGCCAGGCCATGCGAGACGAGACGATCGATGATTTCGGCATAGCTCACGCCGCTGGCGGCCATCGCCTTGGAATACATGCTGATATTGGTGAAGCCCGGAATCGTGTTCACCTCGTTCACGAGAGGCTGCATATCCGCCGTCAGGAAGAAATCGACGCGCGCCATGCCATCGCAGCCGAGAGCCCTGAATGCCCTGGCGGCCATCTCCCGCATCTGCGCCTCGACCTCTGCGGGCAATTCCGCCGGTACCTTCAACGCCGCACCGTTCTCGTCGATATATTTGGCGTCGTAGCTGTAGAAGCCATGGCTCACGGCCGGAACGATCTCTCCGGGCCGGGATACGAACAATCCGCCCCTTTGATCTTCCAGCACACTGAATTCGATCTCGCGCCCCTGGATGAATTCTTCGGCAAGCAACTTGCGGTCATGCCGGAACCCCTCGCTCAGCGCCGGCCTGAATTCCTGGCTTCCGGAGACCTTTCTGACGCCGATCGAAGAGCCCTGCCGCGCCGGCTTGATGAAAAGCGGTAGCCCAAGTTCTCGTTCCAAAGCAGGAAGGTCAGGTGCAGCATCGTCGCTAATGGTCACGGATCGGGCGACCGGAAGGCCGGCTGCCCGCAGCAGGCGCTTGGCGATATCCTTGTCCAGCGCCGCCGCAGAGCCGAGGATGCCGCAGCCCGCGAGCGGCACGCGCGCGACTTCCGCAAGCCCCTGTATCGAACCGTCCTCGCCATAGAGCCCGTGCAGGACGGGAAACAGGATGTCGATCGTCCCGGCGTCGACCATCCTGCCGCCGGCCTCGATCGCGATCATTCGCCCGCGTCCGCCCGGGACGAGGGAGACCTCCGTACCGCTCTCGGGTTTGGCGAGCATGCCCCCCTCGAGGCGGCTCAGCAGCCATTGCCCTTCGCGCGTCACGAAAATCGGTACCGCGTCATATTTCGCGGGCTCCAGGGCATTCATCACATTGGTGGCCGACAGCACGGACACGTCATGCTCGGCAGAGCGTCCGCCGAACAGCACGGCAATCCGCAATCGGGGCGAAGACATCGACATCAGGAACTCCAGGAGATTCGCTTTGCAGAAGGCTCAAAAACCGACCGCGAAGCCGTGATGGGCGAAGACGCGGTCGAAGAGGGCCTGCAGCGGCGTGGCGCCTGCATCTCCATCCCTGCTTCTCCTCGTCGATCTGCGGCGGCACTTTGAAAGTGGCTCAATCAGAATGCATTATTGATTCATTTTACAGAGCCACTATACGATTCCACCCTGAGCCACTTGGTGAGCCATTTGGATGGGAGGCTTGATGAACCTGAAGCGGCGCAGGGAAAGCCCATCGGCTCGCTTTCAGCCGGGTATCAATCCATCCTCCCCGGCATCCCTGGCGCGGCAGCTCTACCTTGCCCTGCGCGGTGCGATTGCCGACGGCCGGTTGGATGCGGGACAGCGCCTGCCCTCGACCCGCCTGGCGTCGCAGGAGTGGAAGCTGTCGCGCGGCACCATTGCCGAGGCCTATGAGATCCTGATCGCCGAGGGCTATGCCATCGCCCGCCACGGGTCGGGCACCTATATTTCTGCAGGCGTTCCGGATGGGCTCTTGAGAGCCGGTGAACGCAAGGAGCCAGCGGCTCATGCGACCAGCCGCGCGCTCTCGCAAGCGGTCACGCGGGTTCTGACCTGCGGACCCAGCCTCGAACCACAAAAGCCCCTGCCGTTTGTGACCGGCCGGATCGCCCATGATGAGCGGACCGCAGGCCTCCTGAGCCGCATTGCCGGCCGGCACATGAACTACGCCTTTGAAGGCTATGGCGATATTCAGGGGGAGCCCGCGCTTCGGGCCGCGATCGCCGCTCACCTGGCCGTTTCGAGGGGGGTGCGCTGTACGCCTGATCAGTTGTTCATCACGGCCGGAACGCAGCAGGCGCTCGACCTGGCTTTTCGCGTGCTGGCCTCACCTGGCGACAGCGTCGTTGTCGAGGACCCGTGTTATCCGCCGGCCAGACAATGCCTGACTCTCAATGGCGCGCAGATCGTCGGCCTGCCCGTGGATCACGAGGGGGTCATGACGGAGGTCTTGGCGGCCGGCTCGCTGCAACCACCGGCGCTGTTCTATGTGACGCCGTCAAACCAGTATCCGGTCGGCTCCGTTCTTTCCCTGCCGCGGCGGCTCGAGCTTCTCGCCTATGCAAGGGGGCATGGCTGCTGGATTGTCGAGGACGACTATGACAGCGAATTTCGCTATGACGGTCATCCGATCGCCTCGCTGCAAGGCCTGGATCAGGCCAATCGTGTCCTCTACACCGGCACGTTCAGCAAAGCCCTGCTGCCGAGCCTGCGGCTTGGCTATCTCGTGGTCCCGGCCGATCTGGTGCCGGTGTTCCGGGCGGTGCGCCCGGCGCTTGACCGCTGCCCGCCGACTTTCCAGCAACGCGTCGTCGGCGATTTTCTCAATGAGGGCTATTTTCCAGCCCATCTGCGCCGCCTCAGGGAGCGACTGCGCGCGTCGCGGGATCTGCTGACGGGCCTCCTGAGGGACCGTGCCAGCGAGCATCTTGCCGTCGTCGTTCCCGATCAGGGCATCAATCTCACCGCACGCAGCACGGGGACCTGGAGCAACGACAGGGCTGTCTCCGCGGCCGCCCTGGCGAAGGGCGTCGTCGTCATGCCGCTGTCCCGGATGAACGTCGCATCCTCCGATACATCGAGACTGCTGTTCGGATTTTCCGGGCTTTCCGAGGCGGAAGCCGATCTGGGAACGCGGCTTCTGGCGGAGGTGCTCGACGGTACGGATTTTCGCAAGGCGCCCGATTGAGGCGGCAATCCGGGAGGCGCGAGGCCGGTATCCGACCGCTCAGTCCGGGTCTCGCGGAAACGCCTGGATGCCGGTGGGCAGCGCAACCCATCCATGCCGCCGGATGTCGTAGACGGACACCTGGGGCAGCGGGAAATCCGGGTCGCCGAAGGCGCCGACAGCAACCGAGACCGCCCCGGTCGCCCCCTCCTCGCTGTGGAAGAGATTGCTCCCGCAGACCGGACAGAAGCGGAATTTGAACGCCGCTCCCTGGTCGCCGGTACGAACATATTCGAACGCCCGCCCGGACACCGTGTAGGGAGCGGCAAAGCTGGCCAGATAGGCGAAAGCGCTTCCCGTTCGGCTCTGACATGCCAGGCAATGGCACAGGCCGACCCCACGCGGCTCGCCTTCGACGGTGATGCTCAGCTGGCCGCATGTGCAGGAGGCGACGCGTTGCATGGGATCTCCCGAGCGTCAGAGCCACCTGCACGCAGCGGATGCCCGTTCGCCGCGTGGCATCCTGTTGCAGCGCGCTACGCGCCCGCGGGGGCTCAGTGCTTTGACGACCGGTGCTGGCCCGACTGGCGCTGCATCTCACCGGCCAGGCTTGTCTCGGAAGGGTGCCGCGTATCCGTCAGGGGCCTGCCGTCCCGCACGCAATAGCCCTGGGCCCGGCCGGCCAGTATCCATTGCTCGATCTGCTTGCCCAAAGCGTCGCCCTCGTCGTCATGGCCTGCGAGATAGTGCTCGCGCTGGGTTCGCTCCATGCGCTCCAGCACGGCCATCCAGTCTGTGTAGGTGGCTTTCGTCATCCCGGCCTCCCCTGCTGCAATCCCCGCGAAGCATGAATTGTGCCTGTCCGATATTCCTCCAGCCCGCCCGCGATCGAGCGCCGCAATCCATCCCATCTTTGCCCATTCCCGGACGACAGGGTCTGCCATATCCGACCACGCGTCCACGCCCGGTCAAACAAAAATCCGTGTTGGTTCATGGCCCGCCGATCGGGCTCGCTGATCACCGGACATTCCAGGGCCTCGGGATGATAAGGGGCCCGATCCGCAAGCGTAGCCAGACCCGGCGTTTCGAGCCGACCTGAACGACCGGGCTGGCCGCATGTCACATCAGGAACGGCTCAGCCGGCGGGTCCGCGTCAATTCGATCGCCGTATGGCAGACGACCGCTGCGAAGATGACCGCGCCCCCGATGACCGTGGCAACCGGCGGTTTCTCGGCCAGCAGGAGCCAGACCCACAAGGGGGTCATCACGATCTCCGTGGTCCCGATGAGCGCCGCCTCGGCCGGCGGCAGGTGACGTGCGCCCATGATGAAGAGCACCAGGGCTATCGAGCAATTCGTGGCGCCGAAGGCCGCGAGCACGACCCAGTTATGGAGGTCGAGCGAACCAGCCGAGCCGAAAGGGGCAAACAGCACGAAGGTCAAAAGCGCGCTGACGATGATGGGCGGCAGCGCCGGCAGGTCCGGGTTAAGCCTTGGCAGCACGATGACCATTGCGAACGAGGCCGTCATGACGAGGGCAAGCAGGTCTCCGACGACCCGCCCGCCGCCGATCGACGACGCCATGATGATGCCGACCCCGACCAGGCAGACCAGGCCCGTCGCCAGCGTACGCCAGGACGCGCGCTCCTTCAGGAGTAGCCAGCCCAGGAGCGCGGCAATGAACGGTGCGGTTGCATAGATGGCGGCGACGTTGGCGACGCTGGTCGTGTAGTAGGCGCCGATGAAGCTCGCCTGGCTGATCGTCTGGCAGGCGATCATGGCCAAACCCGCCGGCTGCACGACCGCCCGCCAGTGCCGGCGCGACAGGCCGCCGCCGAGCATGAGCAAGGGCCCAATCAGGAAGAGACCGGCGAACAGGGAGCGCCATCCGATCGCCGTCCAGACATCGGTGGTCAGCAGGCGCGAATAGAGCCCGCTGGCGCTCCAGCAGATCGTCGCCGCCAGGACGAGGAACGTCCCCCTGGAGCGCTCACTCATGTGTGTCGAATGCTGGGTCAAGCGCTGTGTCTGCCGGTGCGTCGGGTTCGGGGTCGTGGCGGGTCTTGTGGCGCGGGACTATGCGATTGTATAGCTACTATGCAAGCGCATAATATTGATCTGCTGACCCTGACTGCATCGGAGGCACAGTGATGACGGCGACATTCAGGCGGGCCCCCGACTTCAACCGACGCGCCGACCTGATCGAAGCCGCGCTCGACTGCATCGCGGAGCTCGGCATCCAGGGCACGACGGTACGCGCCGTGGCTGCCCATGCCGGCGTCAGCAACGGCCTGATCCGGCACCACTTCGCGTCGAAGGACAATCTGATGGTCGAAGCGTACCGTCGGACGATCGAGATCATCACCGGACCGCCTCTCGCGATCGTCGAGACGGAGGGCAGCGCGCATGAGAAGCTGCGCCGTTTCATCCTCGCGAGCATCAGCGGGCCGGTCGCCGATCCTCGCGTCCTGTCGCTATGGGCGACCTTCATCAGCCAGGTTCCGATCAACCCTGCCTTCGCCGAGGTGCATCGCGACAAATATCTCGCCTACCGATGCGCCTGCGACCACCTGATCGGAGAAGTGCTGACGGCCGAGCAGCGCAATCCAGGCCCATCCGAGCGGCAACGCCTCAGCATCGCGCTCAACGCCGTGATCGACGGCCTCTGGCTTGAAGGATGCCTCAGCGCAGAGGAGATCGACGAGAGGCTCCAGGCGGAGACCGGGATCAGGACGATCGAAAGCCTGCTGGACATCAAGCTTGCCTGATAAGCCAGATTCCCGCCCCGTTCCGCGAACCGGACTAGCCTGATGCCCCGAGTGTAGCCTGGCAGCGCGGCGCCCGAACGCCGACGCGCTCAGCCCTGGGCGCTGCGGGCCAGATAGTGGTCGAGGCTCGCCCGCGTGCCGACGTGCCAAATTCGTTGCAGGGTCTGACCAAAAGCCTCCCGGAAGCGCGCGTCGTCCGCCAGATCGCCATAGACATCCCGCATCGCGAGCCAGGACTCCGGCTGGATTCTGGCCTTGCGGGCCTGCTCCGTCAGCCTTTGCCAGCTCGGATCGTTCGGCGCGATCGCCTGCCCGCTTTCGGTTTCGCCATAGCAATAGCGGCACCAGAGCGCGGAGACGAGCGCGAGACCGTCGATGGGGCGGCCTGCCCCGAGCGCGTCGCGCAGCGTCGGCAGGATGAACTTGGGCTGGCGGTTCGACCCGTCCAGGCAAAGCCGGCGGATCGTGTCGCCGATCTTCGGATTGGCGAAGCGCCGCTCGATCGTCCGCCGATAAGCCCCGAGGTCGGTATTGGGCACAGGGGGCACGAGCGGGATGATCTCGTGATCGAGCAGGGCCCGGAGGAAACGCGCGATCTGCGGGTCCTCCATCGCCTCATGTACGAAATGGATATCGAGCAGGCCGGCGGGATAGGCGATCGCCGCGTGCCCGCCATTCAGGATGCGGATTTTCATCAGCTCGAAGGGCGCGACATCGGCGACGAATTCGACACCGACCTGTTCGAGCCGCGGCCGCCCGGCGGGGAAGCGATCCTCCAGCACCCATTGCCGAAAATCCTCGCAGAAGACCGGGCGCCGGTCGTCGATGCCGAAATCGCTGCGCAGGGCCGCGCGCTCGCGCTCCGAGGTCGCGGGCGTGATGCGGTCGACCATCCCGTTGGGAAAGGCGACGCTCTCGCGGATCCAGTGCGCGTCGGAACGGTCGACCAGTTCCACCAGCCCGGCGACGGCATTCTCCGTGACATGGCCATTGCCCGGCAGGTTGTCGCAGGACATCACCGTGAAGGGCGCAAGGCCGGCGGCGCGGCGCTGCAGAAGGGCGGCGCCGATCAGCCCGAAGGCGGTCTTTGGAGAGGCGAGCCTATCGGCGGCATCCGCAATGATATCGGGGTGGTTCGCGTCGAAGGCCTGCGTCGCCGGATCGATGTAGTAGCCGCCCTCGGTGACGGTGAGCGAGACGATCCGCGTGCGGGCATCGACGAGGCGAGCGAGCAGCCCTGCCCTGTCGCCGGGCGGGATGAAATCGATCATCGCACCGGTGATCCGCGCCTGCGCGGAGGTCGCTTCCTGCGCGACGACCGTGGTCAGGAAGTCCTGGGCGGCAAGCTCGCGCCCCATCGCCGCATCGCTTTCCTGCACGCCGGTGCCGATGATCGCCCAGTCGCGATCGAGCCCGCTCTCGAAGAGTTCGTCGAGATAGCAGGCCTGATGCGCGCGGTGGAAATTGCCGACGCCGAAATGGACGATGCCGGCGCTCAGATCCTCCGGCCGATAGCGCGGCCGGGCGACCGCGCTGCCGATTTCGCCGAGCCGGGCCCGCGACAGAGTGACGGCCATCGCCTCACCCAGCCTTCGCGGCCAGCAATTGCAGGGCGAGATCGGGGCGATCGCTGGTGATCTGCGCGATCGGCTGCCCCAGCCAGTAATCAAGCTCGCGCAGGGTGTTCGGCACCCAGACACCGAGTTTCTCGCGCCCGACAATGCCCAGCGCACGATCGAGTGCCAGCCGCAGCAGCGACTGCTCGACCGCGATGATGCAGCCGAGATCGACGAAGCGCCGCAAGGTGGCATCAACGCCGCCGAAGGCTTCGCAGGAGCGGCGATCGACCGAAGCGAGGCGGCGCATGTGCGGGGCCTTCGCCCGGATCTCCTCGATGACCTCGGGAACGAAGCAGGTCAGGACGACGCGCGAGGCCATGCCTCTGGCCTCGACCAGGGCGATGACCTTCTCCAGCAGTCCCGCATGGGGATTGCCGAGCGCGTCCATCTTCATCTCGATCTCGAGCTCTATGCCGGTCGGCGCGAAGACGTCGAGCACGGCCGCCAAGGTCGGGATCGTCTCGCCCAGCGTGTCGTTGAGCCGAACCTTGCGCAGCGCCTCGCGGGAGAGCCCGGCGACCGGCCCCTTATGGTCCGTGGTGCGCTCGAGCAGCGGATCATGGATCACCATGATCTCGCCATCGGCGGAGAGATGCACATCGAGTTCGACCGCGTCGACCTTGAGGTCGCAGACGTTCTTGAGGTCGCAKACTTGCCGGAAGCCGCTGAGACTGTTCTCCGCCCAGATATTGCGCGCGCCGCGATGTCCGATGATCCGCATGATGGTCGCCTTGGTTTTATG
Source organism: Allobosea sp. 05T433 (assembly GCF_056396065.1). Classification (NCBI taxonomy): domain Bacteria; kingdom Pseudomonadati; phylum Pseudomonadota; class Alphaproteobacteria; order Hyphomicrobiales; family Alloboseaceae; genus Allobosea; species Allobosea sp. 05T433. The sequence goes on from NZ_JBFTKS010000002.1 coordinate 21,657, forward strand.
GTGCTGGCCGCTACTTGCCGCTGTCGACAAGTCCCTTCACGAACCAGCGCTGAAGGAGAAGGATGACGAGGGTCGGCGGCAGCATCGTCAGCAGGGCCGCGTTCATCAGGAGATGCCAGGTCGGCAGCGAGTCGGCCTGCGGCATCAGCTTCTTCAGCCCGATCACGGCATTGGCCATGGCGGGCTCGGTGGTGAGCAGCAGCGGCCAGAGATACTGGTTCCAGCCCATCAGGAAGAGGATGATCGCGAGCGCGACGATGTTGGAGCGCGAGAGCGGCAGCAGGATCAGGCGGAAGAACTGCCAGGGGCTGGCGCCGTCGATACGGGCGGCCTCGCAGAGTTCGTCCGGAATGGTCAGGAAGAACTGGCGGAACAGAAAGGTCGCGGTGGCCGAGGCAATCAAGGGCAGGATCAGGCCGGAATAGCGGTTGACCATGTTCCAGTCGAGATCGACCAGGACCTGCATGCCGAGCCATGAGCCGAGGATGTTGAGCGGCAGGGCGACATTCGCCGCCGATTCATAGGTCGGGACGATGCGGACCTCGATCGGCAGCATCAGCGACATGAAGATCAGCCAGAACACGGTCAGCCGGAAGGGAAAACGGAAATAGGTGACGGCGAAGGCCGCGATCACCGAGACCGAGAGTTTTCCGATGGTGATGCCGCTGGCGATGATGAAGGAGTTGAGCAGGAGCCGGCCGAAATTGGCGCTGCTCAACACGGTCTCCAGATTCGTGAAATAGGCGTCGCCAGGCAGCCAGGACATCGGCACCCGCATGACCTCCTGCTGGGTCAGCGTTCCCGTGACGAAGACGAAATAGAGCGGCAGGCAGACGAGTGCTGCGCCGACCAGCAGGATGAGATGGCAGACGACGTCAAGGACGGGCGTGCGCTCGTTCATGCTCAGGCGCTCCCCTTACACGCTGTAGTTCACGCGCCGCTCGATGAAGCGGAACTGCGCATAGGTGAGGAGCAGGGCCAGCCCCATCAGGATCACGGACTGGGCGGCGGACGAACCGAGATCGAGCGTGACGAAACCGTCCTGATAGACCTTGTAGACCAGGATCGAGGTCGCTCCGGCCGGGCCGCCGCGCGTCGTCGCGTCGACGATGGCGAAGGTCTCGAACAGCCCGTAGACGAAATTGATGACGATCAGGAAGAACAGCGTCGGCGCGATCATCGGCAGCGAGATGCGCAGGAACCGCTGGATCGGCCCGGCCCCGTCGAGATAGGCGGATTCCAGGATCGAATGGGGCACCGAAAGCAGCGCCGCGACCAGGAAGATGTAGTTGTAGCAGATGTGTTTCCAGGACGCCGCCATGACGATCAGGGCGAGCGCATGCGAGGAATTGCGGTTCGGATCCCAGTCGAAGCCGAGCCCCTGCAGCATATGGGCGACCGGGCCGACGCGCGGGTTGAACAGGAAGGCGAGCATGATGCCGGCGATCGCGGGCGCGATCGCATAGGGCAGCAGCAGGATGGTGCGGTAGGCACCGCGCCCGCGCAGGATGTGGTTCGAGGCGAAGGCGAGCAGCAGCGCGAGCGACAGCGTCAGCACGTTCTGCGCGACGGTGAACACGACCGTGACCTGGACCGAGGACCAATAAACGCTGCTGCGGAACAGCCGCTCGAAATTCTGGAAGCCGACCCATTGCGTCGTCGCGCCGAACGGATCGGTGAGCTGGAACGCCTGGATCAGCGCCCTGACGGAGGGGATGAAGAAGAACAGCAGGAGGATGAAGAGCTGCGGCGCCAGCAGCCAGAAGGGCAAGCGCCATTCCGTGAAATGGGCCCGCTTCAACCCGCTCTCGGCCTGCCCGTCGGAGAAAGCCGGAGCAGTCCGGCGCCGCAGCGGCCAGCGCAAGCGCCAGCCGCCGGCAGCCGCCGCGGGAAGCTCCGCCGCGCTATTTCTTGCCAGCATTGAGCTGCTCGTAGCGGCGCAACGACTCGTTGCCGCGCGAAACGGCATCGTCGAGCGCCTGCTGCACCGGCTTGCGGCCGAGGAAGGCGGCCGAGACCTCTTCCATGATCGCGACATTGATCTGGTTGCTGTTGCCGATACGGAAGCCCAGAGAATTGTCGCTCGGCGTGCCGCGCATCAGCTGCACGACCGCGATCTCGCGCGTCGGGTTCTTCTGGTAGTAGCCCTGCGCCTTGGCTGCGTCATAGGCAGCGACCGTGACCGGCACATAGCCGGTGGCCTGGTGCCACCAGACCTGCGTGTCGGTCTGGGCCAGGAAATTGTAGAAGGCGCCGATCGCCTTGTACTTCTCCGGCGTGTGCCCCTTCAGGGTCCAGAGCGCCGCGCCGCCGATGACGCTGTTCTTCGGCGTCACACCCTGCTCGAAGGGCATCTCGGCCGCGCTCCAGTCGAATTTGGCAGCGGCGACGACGGCGGCATGCGAGGCAGTCGAGGCGATGATCGTCGAGCATTCACCCGAGGTGAAGAGCTGGATCGGGATGACGCCCTGCCCCGCGAGCTGCATCACGCCGGGGCCGATCAGGCGCTTCATCCGCTCGACCTGGCCGACGAGCTTGCCCTTGTTGAAGACGAAGCTGGTGTCGAGCCCGTCCATGCCGTTGCGCTTGGTCGCATACGGGATGTCGTTCACGGCGCTGTAGTTTTCCAGGAAGCTCCACTCGTAGTCGCCCGGCAGCACCATGGCGCATTTCGACACGCCCTTGGCCTTGATCGCTTCGAGCTGCGGCTCGAGCTCCTGCCAGGTCGCGCCGGGCTTGTCGAAGCCCGCGGCTTTGAAATGGTCGCGGTTGTAGAACAGGATCGGCGTCGAGGAGTTGAACGGCATCGCCTGGAGCTTGCCGTCGATGGCGTAGTAGCTGACGACCGGCGCGATGTATTTCTTGACGTCGATCGGCTGGCCCTGCTGGGCCATCAGTTCGCTGGTCGGGATGATCGCCCCCGAATTGACCATGGTCAGGAAGGAGCGCTCGTTCGACTGCACGATCTCCGGCTGGCGCTTGGCCCGATAGGCGGCGATCGTGCCGTTCAGGACCTCGTCATAGGTGCCCTTGCCGACCGCCTTGACGACATAGTCCTTCTGCGAGTCGTTGAACTTCTTGACCAGCTCGTCGACGCGTTCGCCGAGCGTGCCGCTCATCGCATGCCAGAACTCGATTTCGGTTGCCGCCTGGGCGCAGGACAACCCCGCCAGAAGCATCGCACCCGCACCAGCGAGCGCACCAAAGACAGGTCGCATTCAAAGCCTCCCTCGTCGGTTTATATGAGCATCTGCTCTTGATTGAAGCATATGCTCGCACACTCCGCTTCTATGTCAACCATCGATGACAAAGCGATGACGGCCGCCGGCAATCGGGGGGCACGGGCCGGACATCAGGACGAAGCGGGAGTGACGCGATGGACGCAGGGAGCTGCTGGCCGGCCTCAGAGCGCCAGCAGGGCGCGCGCCGTATCCTCGTCCGTGACGAGGCCATTGATGAGACGACCGCTGAGCGCGGCACGCAGAGGAGCGACCTTGGCGGTACCCTGTCCGATGCAGATCCGCAGCCGGTCGCTGCCGGGCTCCGGCGGCACGGAGGTGACCCGCAGATTGGTACCGCGGTCGAGCAGCCTGCCCTCACCGTCGAAGACCCAGCCGGTAACCTCGCCGACCGCGCCGTGGCGCACCATTTCGAGCAATTCGCTGCGCGTCATGAAACCGTCCCGATAGAGCACGGCGTCCTCGCCGATCTGGCTGATGCCCATTAGCCAGAGATCGGCCTCGCCGGCGATCGCGCGGATACGCCGGATCGCCTCGATCTCGATCAGCTGCGCCCGCTCCTCGGGGCTCGAGACATAGAGCGGCAGCGGCATCGGGAAATGCTGGGCCTTGGTGATCTCGGCGAGCTTGACCAGCGTGTCGAACGGGCTGGCGGAGCCATCCGGCGAGATCGTGCCGACCAGCGAGACGAGCCGGTGCAGCGGGCAGGACATCGGCGACACCCGCTCGATGCTGGCGCGCATCGAACGCCCGGTACCGAGCGCCATGACCAGCGATTTGCGCGAGCGCAGCCAGCGCTCGATCAGCACCCCGCCGAGCGAGGCGACGCCGGCCGCAGCCGTCTCGGCCGAGCCGTCGGAGGGCGCGATCTCGCAGTGCTGCAGCTCGAAACGATCGCGCAGCCGTGCCGCAAGCTCCATGCAGGCGCCGATCGGATGGTTCATCTGGAAGCTGATCAGCCCCTCGCTGCGGCTGAGCGAAACCAGCCGCTGCGCGGCGGGGCGCGAAATGTTCAGGATCCCGGCGATGTCGTCCTGGGTGCGGCCGGCAATGTAGTAGAGCCAGCCGGCGCGGGCGGCATCGTCGAGGCGCGCGCTGTCATTATCGGCCATGACGCCTCAGCCCGCCGTTGCAGGCAGCGCGAGCTCGCGCCAGGCGCCGAGCAACCTGTCGGCGCCGGCCTCGACCAGCGCGCGCCGCTGGTCCAGCACCGCAAAATGACTGCCTGCGGTCAGGCCATAGGCGGTCATTCCCGCCGCCTTGGCGGCAAGCACGCCGCTGACGCTGTCCTCGATGACGAGGCAACGCTCGGGCGCTACGCCGCGCTCGCGCGCCGCAAGCAGGAAGAGGTCGGGCGCGGGCTTGCCGCGCTGGACGCGCGTCGTGCTGAAGATCCGCCCCTCGAACAGATTCCAGAGCTCCACCTTGCGCAGGCAATGCTCGATGCGCTCCTCGTCGCTGGAGGACGCGACGCAATAGTCGACATCGAAGGCCTCGACCGCCTCGCGCACGCCGGCAACGGGTTGCAGCGCCGCGCTGAAGGCGGAGAAGAGCCGCGCCCGCCAGTCCTGCCTGAAACTCTCCGGAGCCGGCCGGCCGGTCATGCGCTCATAATCCTCGACGACTGCGCTGGCGGGGCGCCCGAGATAGCGCCGCATCACCGCTTCCAGATCATAATCCGGGTCCAGTGGCGAGAGAATATCGACCAGGGTGCGGCAGCTGATCGTCTCGCTGTCGACGAGCACGCCGTCGCAGTCGAGGATGATGAGGTCGAAGCGTGGAAGCGGAGCCATGAGACAGCAACAATCTTGAACGGATGCTCCGATCAAGAGCATCCGCTCGCATTCCTGTCAAATCCTGCAACCGCGCCTACTGCAGCGCGCGACTGAATTCAGCGGCGCTCTGCCAATCGTCGTAGCGCTCCCGATAGGCCGCAACGAGATCCCGCTGCGGATTGAAAATCTCGGGGCTGCCCAGGGGTTGGGTACAGATTTCGCCGGAGTTCTCGCCGGTGCAGGCCAAGCGGGCGAGCCGCGCCGCCCCGAAGGCGGCGCCGGTCTCGGTCTGAGGATAGCGATGCAATCTCATGTCCAGGACGCTGGCGAGGATGGAGAGCCACAGGCCCGAACGCGCGCCGCCGCCAATGACCACGGCTTCCATGATCGGCCCGCCCGCGCTTTCCAGCGCCGCCTTGCCGTCCCTGAATGCGAAGGCGACGCCCTCCAGCACCGCCTGCGTCATGGCATTGCGGCCGGTTTCGTGACCGAGACGGGCGAAGCCGCCGCGCATCTGCGGGTCGTTATGGGGCGTGCGCTCGCCGGAGAGATAGGGCGTGAACAACACCGGCGATGGCGCCGTGACGGTCTCGCCGAGCGCCGCCAGCAACTCGGCCTCTGTATGCCCCGTCACGTTCGCCCACCAGTTCAGGCTCGCGGCGGCGGAGAGATGGACCGACATCTGGTGCCAGAGGCCGGGCAAGGCATGGCAGAAGGCATGAACGGCCCTGTCAGCCCGCGGCTCGAAACCGGCGGTGGTACGCCAGAGCACACCGGATGTGCCGAGCGACAGGAAACTCGCCCCGGCGGCGACGGCGCCCAAGCCAACCGCGCCGGCCGCATTATCGCCTGCCCCTCCGGCAAAGAGCGGCGGTGAATCAAAGCCGAGTTCGCGGGCGAGATCCGCGCGCATCCGTCCGGCGGGCTGCGAGCCCTCGACGAGGGCTGGCATCTGGCTGCGATCGAGCCCGGTCGCAGCAAGCATCCTCTGCGACCAGTCGCGGGAACCGACATCGAGCCAGAGCGTGCCTGATGCGTCCGACATCTCCTCGATCGCTTCCCCCGTCAGCACAAGGTGCAGATAGGCCTTCGGCAGCAGGACTTTTCGGATGCGCCGGAAGAGAGCGGGCTCATGCCGGCGGACCCAGAGCAGCTTTGGCGCGGTGAAGCCCGGCATCGCGATGTTGCCGGTGATGGCGCGCGAGGCCGGCTCGGCCGCCTCGAGCGCGGCGCATTCCGCGCTGGCGCGGCCATCATTCCAGAGGATGCAGGGACGCAGCGGCCGGTCGGCCTCGTCCAGGAGTACGGCGCCATGCATCTGCCCTGACAGGCCAATGCCCCTGCAGAGACGAAAGGCGGAGGGCGCAGCGTCCCTCAGGTCGTGCAAGGCGCCCAAGGCGGCGGCGACCCAATCGCCCGGCTCCTGCTCCGACCAGAGCGGCTGCGGACGATGCACGGTGAGCGCGCGCGCCGTATCGGCGACGACGCGTTGTTGCCCGTCGACCAGGATGGCCTTGAGCGACGAGGTGCCGAGATCGATGCCGATGAAGCTCACGTCAGGCGCCACCTCGCCAGTGTCGGACGCCCGTCATGTTTCCACGAGCGCTTCGGTCATCGGACCGGATATCGTGTCCGGTCTGATGATCTAAGCTTATGTGTTTGCATCGGCTTTCCCGAAAACCGCGATCCACTTTTCGGGCCGATGCTCTTATGTGCTTGCATCGGCTCTTCCGAAAACCGCAATCCACTTTTCGGGCCGATGCCTTAGCGCGCGTCATCAGCGGGCCCTCGCGGGTAGATCAGGCTCTTCACCATGCCGGGCTCGTTGGCGGCGTGGCGACGAAAGGCGTCGGGCCCGTCGGCAAGCGAGAAGCGGTGGCTGACGACCGCATCGACATCGACCTTGCCCTGCGCGACGAGTTCGATCGCCCGGGGATAGACATGGCCCATGCGCCGCGAGAACTTGATGGTGAGGCCGCGCCGGCGGGCTTCGGCGGCGGGAACGACATAGCTGTCGCCATCGGGAATACCGACGAGCACGACCCGCCCGCCGATGCGCGCGGCGCGAATGGCATCGCGAAAGCCTTCCGGTGCATTGGTGGCCTCGACCACCAGCGGCATGCCCTCGCCCTTCGTCCAGTCCGCGATCTCGGCCACGCTGGCGCCGGCCTTGCTCGCGCCGAGCTTGAGCGCCAGCGCGCGCCGATGCTGCTGCGGATCGCAGGCCAGAATCTCGCCGACGCCGACGGCCCGGAGCACCTGCAGGATCAGGAGCCCGATCGGGCCGCAACCAATCAGCGCGACGCGTTCGAGCAGGCGGGGCTTGGCGAGGTCGACCGCGTGGATCGCGACGCCGAGCGGCTCCAGCATCACGGCATCGCTCGGCGTGAAGCGTTCCGGCACGGGAACGATCTGCGATTTCGGCACCCAGATCCGCTCGGTCATCGCGCCATCATGCGGGGGCGCACCGATGAACACGACCTCGGGGCAGAGATTGGGGTGGCCGTCACGGCAATGCTGGCACTGGCCGCAGGCCTGATTCGGATCGACCGCGACCAGTGCGCCCCGCGCCAGGCCAAGCTCCGGCAGGTCCTCGGTCAGCCAGCCGCTGAACTCGTGGCCCGGCACGAAAGGGGTGGCAATCACGGCCGAACCGATGCCGCCATCCTTGTAATAGTGCAGATCGCTGCCACAGAGGCCGACGGCCGCGACATCCAGCAGGGTTTCACTGGCAGCCCCCTCGCGCAGGTTGAACGGCGCGAAGCGCGCGTCACCCGCGGCGTGAAGAAAGATGGCGTGGGACATTCTGCAACGCACTCCGGCTTCGCTGGGTCTTCTACAAATGTATTTGTGTATTTACATTAGTGAAGGTCAAGGCAAATCCGCAGCGGCAGGCCGCATCGCTGTGCGTTGTCGCAGCAAACGAAAGCGATGTAAGCCCGGTGCAGGAACGCAATCTCGACCGATTCCGCCGCGAAGGGCTGGCGGTCTCGACGCCGCTCTCGCCCTTGGGATGACGCGATGCCGGAGGATCCGCAAACCCAGGTCAGGGCCGCCTGGCTCTATTACATGGAAGGCCTGACCCAGGCGGATATCGCCGACCGGCTGAAAATGACGCGGCTGCGGGTCAACCGCCTGCTGAACGAGGCGCGCAGCAGCGGGCTCGTGAATATCACGATCAATTCGCGGCTGGAGAGCTGCGTCAGGCTGGAACAGGCGCTGGTCGAGGCGTTCGGCCTCAAGGACGCGATCGTCGTGCCGACGCCGAGCGACCCGGCACAGATCTCCGCGCAGATCGGCAAGGCGGCCGGCGAGCTGGTCTCGCAGATCATCGACGAGCATCCCTCGGGCGTCTTCGGCGTCGGCTGGGGCGGGACGCTGCGCGAGACGATCCGGCATGTGCGGGCCGGCCAGTATCGCGACCTGACCGTGACCTCGATGATGGGCGGGCTGACCTATGGCATCGAAATCAACACGTTCGAGATCGCCAGCCATTTCGCCAGGCTCTGGCAGGCGGAGTGCCATTATCTGGCGGCACCGATCTATGCCGGCACGCCGCAATCGCGCGACACCATCCTGGCGCAGGACGTGTTCGAGGCCGCCTTCGCCCGCATCCGCGCGACCGATGTCGCGATCCTCAGCGCCGGTGATCTGAGCGAGCGCTCGCTTTTGGTGCGCTACGGGCTACCCGGCGATGTCGGCCCCAGGGAATTGGCGGAGCATGGTGCGGTCGGCGACATGCTCGGGCAGTTCATCGACGCTGAGGGCAACGCGATCGACCACCCGATCAACCGCCGCGCCATCGCCCTGCCCCTGGACGGCCTGCGCCGCATCCCGACCGTGATCCTGGCATCCGGCGGCACGAACAAGGCCGCGGTGATCGCAGCCGCACTCCGCGCCAGGCTGGCGTCCGTGGTGATCACCGATGAAGACGCCGCCGCGGCGGTGCTGGCGCTGCATCGTGGCTGACGCGTGAGCGCGCGAGGCGCTCATCGCCGCCAGAAGGGCTTGGCGATCTCGGCCTCGACCTGCCATGTCGTCAGGCCGATATCCCTGATCAGACGCGGATTCTCCTGCAGGTTCCGCGCGAGCTGCCAGCGGAAGCGCAGCCGCCAGCGCCAGGTCGTGAGAATGCTGCGCAGGCTCGCCAGACTGGACTGCAAACGCGACATGCCCGGCGGCGCGGCCCGGTGCGGGACTGAGGCAAGGGTACAAGATCCGTCCATGACAACCTCCATCCGGTTTGAGGGGTCGGGAGCCCTCGGCCTGAATGAGGTTGAAGACTGCGGGAGACGAGCAGCGTCGTACTTAAGCCAGCCCAAATAGTTCCAAAAACTTCCAAACGGGCTATAAATGCGCCGCATGCAGGGATCGCGCTTTGCCTTTGGTCCGTTCGTGCTTGATTCAGGTGCGGGAACGCTGCTTCGCAACGATGTCCCCGTTGCCCTTGGCCAGCGCGGGCTGAAACTGCTTGCGGCGCTCGTCGAGCGGCCCGGCGAAATCCTGGAGAAGGCCGCGCTGATGGATGCGGCCTGGCCGGGTACGGCCGTCGAGGAAGGCAATCTCACCGTCCAGATCGCGCAGTTGCGGAAGCTGCTGGGCCCGGGCGCCGATAGCGGCGAATGGATCGTGACCGTTCCGCGCGTCGGTTACCGCTTCACGGGGGCGATCGAACAGCTTGACGGCGCGAGGCGCGCCCCTTTGGCGCTGCCCGGGAAACCCTCGATCGCCGTTCTGCCCTTCGTCAATCTCAGCACCGATCCCGAGCAGGAATCCTTCGCCGATGGCTTGACCGAAGACCTGATCACCGACCTGTCCCGCAATGCCGGCCTGTTCGTCATCGCCCGCAACTCGGCCTTTGCCTATAAGGGCAAGGCGATGGATGTGCGCGCGATCGCAAGCGATCTTGGCGTGCGCTACCTGCTGGAGGGCAGCGCCAGACGCGCCGCGGGCCGCGTGCGCATCAACGCACAGCTGGTCGACGCGGTGAGCAGCGAACATCTCTGGGCGGAGCGCTTCGATCGCAGCCTGGAGGATATCTTTGCCGTCCAGGACGAGGTCACCGGCAAGATCGTCGAGGCCCTGCTCGGCCGGCTCAGCGCCCCGCCGCCGCGCAACCGGCCCAAAAACCTCGAGGCCTATGACCTCTGCGTGCGGGCGCGCAAGCTGATCGATGAATCCCCGCAGACGGCGCGGGAAGCGCATCTGATGCTGACGCGCGCGGTTTCGCTCGATCCGGACTACGCCGAGGCCTATCGCTGGCTGGCCATGAACCACTGGATGGGCTGGGTGCATTGGGGCGAGCCGATGGAACCCGCCCGCAGCACCGGCCTGGCCCTGGCGCGCAAGGCGGTGGCGATCGACCCCAATGATGCCGGCTGCCGCTGGGTCCTGGCCTATCTGCTGGCCTATGACCGCAGCTTCGCCGAGGCGGATGCGGAATTCGCCCGGGCGATCGAACTCGACCCGAACGAGGCCGATATCTTTGCGACATTATCCGACATCGCGGTCCTCGCCGGGCGGACCGAGGACGGCCTCGCGCATATCGGCAAGGCGTTCCGGTTGAACCCGTATCCGGCGGGCTGGTACTATCTGACGCTCGGCCAGGCGCAATATGCAGCGGGCGACTACGAAGCCGCCGTCGAGACGCTGCGCAAGGACGAGACCTATCGCACGAGCTCACGCCGCTTCCTGGCGGCAAGCCTGGCCCAGCTCGGCCGGCTCGACGAGGCCGGCTCCGAGGCCGCGCTGTTCCTCGTCGGCAATCCGCATTTCACGACCAGGCACTGGGCCGCGACGGAGCCCTTCCGCGACGCCCGGACGCTCGCGCATTTCGTTGATGGCTTCCGCAAGGCCGGTCTGCCCTGACGTCGCTGGCGTGCACCGTTCCTGCGCCCTATTCCTCACGCCCCGGGGCGTCGCGATCGCGCTCGTAGCGTCTCGCAAGCGGAAAGGGCGGCAACCAGGATTCGCGCCGGATGATCCAGCTTTCATAGGTCGGCATCAGCTGGTCCGGGGCATCGAGCGAGCCCAGATTGACTTCGATTTCATCGCCGCTGCGTCCGAACAGGGGCGAACCGCAACGGGGGCAGAAGAAGCGCCCGCGATAGTCGCGGGTTTCGCCCTCGACCGTCACCGCATCCTCAGGAAACACCGCGGACGCATGGAACAGGGCGCCATGATATTTGCGGCAGTCGAGACAATGGCAGAGGCCGACGCGGTAGGGGCGGCCCGAGGCCACGATCCGGACATTGCCGCACCGACAGCCGCCCGTGAAACGGTCCATGCTGCGTCTCCTCGCGAGGTCAAGCCGCCGGAATGGTTACAGCGATCCCTGGGAAGCGTCCATGCGAGTGGGGCTCAGGCGCCCCTGATCGCCTCCAGGAGCTCCTCATGGATCAACCCGTTCGAGACGACCTTCTCCAGGTCCTCGTCGCGTGAATCCTGTCCGCCGACCGTCGTGACCTTGCCGCCGGCCGCGCGCACCAGCGGCATGGCGGCGGCGTGCGAGACGATGTCGGCCTTCAGCCCGATGAAGGCATCGAGCCGGCCTGCCGCCACCAGCGACATTTCAAGCCCGCCGGAGACGATGACGCGCACGCCGCGGCAGAGGCCCGACAGCCGCCGGATGACGGCGCAGGTCCGCTCCGTATCCTCAATCGAATAATGCGAGGTCAGGCAGATCGAGACGACCGCGTCGGCAAGGCTCTTGGTCCGGGAGACGGCGGCAGGCTCTCCATTGATGCTCGCGACGGAACCTTCGGCATAGCGCGCGACCAGCCCGGCGAGCGGGGCATGGGTCAGGCCGAGCACGGTGCGGCCCTCTTCCTGATAGGCGAGCGTCACCGAGAACCAGGGCAGGCCGCCGGCATAGTTCACCGTGCCGTCGAGCGGGTCGATGATCCAGCAGGGCGCGTCGGACGCGCCGGAGAAGCCGGCCTCCTCGGAGAGGATCGCCGCCTCCGGCGTCAACCGGCGCAGGCCCGCGATGACGAGACGCTCCGAGGCGAGATCGGCGGCGGTGACGACATCGCGCAATTCCTTGCGCGTCACGGAAAGCTGCTCGCCCTGCATCGCGACCAAGAGATCGGCGGCCTCGCGCGCCAGCGCGCCGGCCTGTTCGAGAAGGGAAATCAGGCGCTGGTCAGACATGGGCTGCCACCGCCTGCTGCTTGCCGGGATAGGCGGGGTCGAGCACGAAGGGCCGGCGCGGGCCGAAATCGCCGATCGGCTGGAGATGGCTGACCAGGCCGGTCTCCGGTTTCCAGACATGGATCGCGAGCGCGGGCGGCTCCATGACGAACCAGTTCTCCGTGCCCGGGCACAGGTCGAGCGCGACCTGATGGGCGGTGCCCGGCGCGACAAAGCCGATCGTGCCGGCGAAACGAAGCTGGATCGGGCGATGGTAATGGCCGCAAAGCACCCGCTCGATCTCGGGATGACGGGCGATCAGCGCGACAAAACCCGGCGAGACCCGGCAGGGCATGATGTCCATGCCGTCGACGCCGACCGCGAAGGGCGGGTGATGCATGAAGATCAGCGTCGGGCGGCCGCGCCCCTCGGCAAGGCGCTCAGCGAGCCAGGCCTCGCGCTCGGCACAGATCTCGCCGCCATCCTCGCCGGGAATGACCGTATCGAGCCCGATCAGCCGGACCGGGAAGTCCTCGATTACGTAGTGCAGGAAGCCGCTCTTCGGCAGGTAAGAACCGCCCTCCCCGAGCACGGAAGCGAAGACCTCGCGCCGGTCATGGTTGCCGGGCACGGCATAGACCGGCATCGGCAGCCGCGCGAGCTCGGCGCGGACGATCTCGTATTCCTCCGGCAGCCCGCAATCGCAGAGATCGCCGGTGACGAGCACGCAATCCGGCCGGGGCTCCAGCGCCAGCACCGCGTCGATCGCCCGTCGCGTCGCAGCATTGGTGTCGACGATGCCATAGGCCGGCTGGCCATGCGGGCGCACATGGAAGTCGCTGAGCTGGGCGATGATCATGAGGGCTCCGTAGGGCCAGGCAAGGATGATCGAAAGGATTTGCCGCCCGGCTGGCGCCGGGCGGCGTGGAGCGAAGCGTCAGGCGCGCCTGTTCACTTCATCAGCGCTTCGGTCTCGGAGACGATGCGCTCGATGCCGGCCTTGGGCTGGATGTCGCCGCGCATCACGCCGGAGATCACCTCGCGCTGTTGGCGCCAGATGCGGACCGAGTTGCCGCCGGGATAGCCTTCCCAGGGAGCAGCGCGCTGGACCTGGCCGTTGATCGTCCGGAAATTGGCGTTGTCCTTGTAGAACGGACCGAGATACGCGTCCCCGCCGGCGCGCAGGTTGGTCGGCATGTAGCCGGCGGTCTCGACGACGATCTTCTGGGCCTCGGGGCCGGTCACGAACTTGATGAATTCCCAGGCCGCCTTCTGCTTGGCTGAATCCTTCGCCGTGATCAGCGCGGCGTTGCCGCCGGTCGGCAGCTTGCCCTTGGCCTTGTCATCGACCGGGAAGAGCGCGGTCTTCAGGGTGAAGCGGTCGCCGATCAGGTCGGTGACCTGGCGCAGCCGTGCCGGCGTGTCGAAGAAGATGCCGATCTTGCCGGCGATGAACTGCTGGCGCGACTGGTCCCAGTCGATCACCGGCATGCCGCCTTCCGTGACGAGACTGCGCAGCAGGCCCAGCGTCTTCTCGCCCACCTCGCCGCCGAAGGCGACTTTCTTGCCGTCGGGCGACAGCATGGAATGGCCGCCCTGCAGGATCACGCCGCGCCAGAGCCAGTCGTCGGGCCAGTCATGGATATTGTAGGCGAGACCGGCGGTGTCGCCGCTACGGATCTTTTTGGCGAGCGCAACCACCTCGGCCCAGGTGTCGGGCAGTTTGTCGGGGTCGCCGCCCGCCTTCTTCACCAGCTCGGCATTGACATACATCAGCGGTGTCGAGGCGTTGAAAGCAAGGCCAGCCTGCTTGCCGCCGACCTGGCCGAGCGCGAGCAGCGCGTCGGAGTAATTCGCCTTGCGCCAGTCTTCCGGCTCCCCCTTCAGCAGCGGGCCGAGATCGACGACCTGCTTGCGCTTGTCGAGCGTCTCGACCAGTTCGCTCAAGAGATGGAAGCCGGAATAATAGACATCCGGCAGCTGGTTGGTGACGGACTGACGCAGCATCGCCTGATGCCCCTCGTCATAGCTCGCCGCCGGGGCGCGGAAATTGATCTTGATCTTGGGGTGCGCCTTCATGAATTCCGCGGCTATCGGCTCGTGGAACTTGGCGAAGGCCGGGAAGGCATAGAGCACGTCGAGCGTGACATCCTGGGCGCGGACGGCCGTGGATGCGACGAGGGCGAGCGCTGCCGCAGCAAGCGCCTTGCCAAAGGGTTTCATGTTTGATCTCCGTGACATGGACAGCGAAGCTGCCGGGTTGAATCGATGCGTCAGGCCTGAGCGTCTTGCGGTTGGAGCTTGGCAGTGCCGGTCCTTGTCGGAGCCTGCCTACTTCACCCCGGTCATCGTGATGCCGTCGATAAACCTCCGTCTGGCGATGAGGAAAGCGAGGACGAGCGGCGCGGTCAGGATCGTCGCCGCGGCAGTGAGCGCGCCGTAATTCGAGCCGGTCTCGGCATCGGCGAAGAACATCATCCCGAGCGGCGGCGGGGCGAGCTTGGCATCGGAAATGACGATCAGCGGCCAGTACAGGTCGTTCCAGTGCGCCACCGCCGAGAAGACCGAGAAGGCGGCGATGGCCGGCCAGGCGCTTGGCGTCACGATGCGCCAGACGATCTCGAACTCGCTCATGCCGTCGAGCCTTGCCGCGTTGATGATGTCGTCCGGGAAGCTGCGGAAGAACTGGCGGAACAGGAAGATGGCGAAGACCGAGAGGAAGAACGGCACCATCATCGAGAAATAGGTGTTGAGCAGGCCGAGCTGGGCGAGCGCGATATAGAGCGGCATGGCCGGCACCTGCACGGGGATGCAGAGCCCGAGCAGCACCAGGACGAAGAGCGCGTTGCGGCCGGGAAAGTTCAGCTTCGCCAGGGCATAGGCGCAGGGAATGGCCACCAGCAGTTGCACGACGAGGATGCCGGCGCAGAGGATGACGCCGTTCAGCGCGAAGCGGAGCAGCGGCGCCTTCTCCATCGCGAAACCGTAATTCTGCAGGCCGTAGAACTGCTTTGGCCAGAGCGAGATCTCGGCGCTGAAGATCTCGGCCGGCGGCTTGATCGAGGTCACCAGCATCCAGATGAAGGGCGCCAGCATGAAGATGGCGCCCGCGATCAGCACGCCATGGACCAGGGCGAGCGAAAGGAAACGGCGCAGCACCGAATGCACGGGCGTGACGGCGGCGGGGGCAAGCGCAGGAGCGGCCATCAGTAATGCACCTTCTTGTCCAGCGCGAAGGTCTGCACGGCCGAGAAGACGAGGATGAAGGCGAGGAAGATGAAGGTCAGCGCCGCGGCATAGCCGGTGTGGAAATACTGAAAGCCTTCGAGATAGATGTTGTAGAGCAGCACCTCGGTGGAGCCGACCGGGCCACCGCGCGTCATCACCGCCACCGTGTCAAAAATCTTGAAGGCGGTGATCATCGTGGTGACGAGCACGAACATCGTTGTCGGCCCGAGCAGCGGCCAGGTGATGGTAAGGAAGCGGTCGATGCCGCTGGAGCAGCCATCGATATCGGCCGCCTCGTAGAGATCGCGCGGGATCGCGGTCAGCCCGGCGAGGAACAGGATCATGTTGAAGCCGAGCAGCTGCCAGATGCCGATCACGGCCAGCGTCGCCAGCGCCGTCGATGGCTCGCTCAGGAAGGCGACCGGCGCAAAGCCGAGCCATTTCAGGAGACCATTGACCGGGCCGAGCGAGGGGTGGAGCAGGAACTGCCAGACGGTCGCCATCGCGATCAGCGTCGAGGTCACCGGCAGGAAATAGATCACCTCGTAGAAGGACCGGCTGCGGCGGCGCCGATGCACCATGACCGCGATCAGCAGCGCGCCGAAGACGCCGCCCGGCACGACGATCGCGACATAGAGCAAGGTGTTGACGACAGAGCGCCGGATGATCGGATCGGCCAGCGCCTTCTGGAAATTGGCGAGGCCGACCCAGTCCATGTCGACGCCGCCGAACTCGTAATTCGTCAGGCTGAGCAGCATCAGCACCGCAAGCGGCAGCAGGATCGTCAGCAGCAGCAGGATGAAGGCCGGCAGCGCGAAGCCGAGCCCGGTCAGCCGCTCGATCAAGGCCCGCCGGCGGGCGACTGGCGCGAAAGCGGCGGGCGATGAGAGGGCAAGCGTCATGCTCAGGCCCTCAGCGGCACGACGGAGGCGCCGCCCTGCCCGCGCGGCTCGAGCCTGTCGCCGTCGGCATCGAAGATATGGCTCGCCGCTTCATCGAAGCCGAGCGTGACCTCGGCCGCCTCGTTGACGCCGGCGGCGACCGCGGGGCTCGCGCGCATGGTGACGCCCGGTGCATCGCGCCCGGCGAGATCGAAATGCAGGATATATTCGGAGCCGAGATTCTCCTTGCGCCTGAGCCGCGCCGAGAACCAGGCGCGGCCTGCGCCGGCCGGCTCGCCATGGATAAGCGTCAGCGCCTCCGCGCGGATGCCGAGGGTGACCGCCTGCCCCGCCGCCGGCGCCACCGCAAGCGCCATTGGCCGGCCAAACAATTCGAGGCGGCCTGCAGTGCCGACCGTCGCGGGCAGGAGGTTGATCGCCGGGCTGCCGATGAACTGCGCGACCTTGAGCGAGGCCGGTTTCTCATAGAGCTGCGAAGGCGTGCCGAGCTGCAGAATCTCGCCTGAATCCATCATCGCGACGCGGTCCGACATCGTCATCGCCTCGACCTGGTCATGCGTGACATAGATGAAGGTCGCGCCCAGGCGCTTGTGCAGCTCCGCCAGCTCGGTGCGCATATGGACGCGCAGCTTGGCGTCGAGATTGGACAGAGGCTCGTCCATCAGGAAGACATCGGGGCTGCGCACCATGGCGCGCCCGAGCGCAACGCGCTGGCGCTGGCCGCCCGAGAGCTGGGCCGGCTTGCGGTCGAGCAGATGGCCGAGCTGGAGCTGGGTCGCGACCGCGTCGACATCCGTCATGATGCCGGCCATGGCCTTGCGCCGCTGGCCCGAGAGCAGGCGGAGCAGCGGCAGGCGCTGCCAGAGTTTCAGCCGCGCCATCATCAGCGGCAGCGCGATATTCGCCCGCACGCTCATATGCGGATAGAGCGCATAGGACTGGAACACCATCGCGACGCGCCGCTCATGCGGGCGCAGATGATCCACGCTGGCCCCGCCAATGGCGACGCTGCCGGAATCCTGCTGTTCCAGCCCGGCGATGATCCGGATCAGGGTCGATTTTCCGCAGCCGGAGGGGCCGACCAGCGTCAGGAATTCGCCATCGGCAATGTCGAGTTCGACCCCGCCGAGCACCTGTGTCGGCCCAAACGCCTTGGCGATGGAAGACAGTGCGACTGTGGCCATGTCGTTCGCCTCTTGAACTGTGAGGGATGGCGGGGCGGTGTCGAACGCGGCCGCGAGGCGCGGCCGACGGCGTCGTCAGGCGGCGCGCGGCGGGTAGACCTCGTGGATCACATCGTCGATCCAGAGCGTTGTCAGCGCGGGAATCTCATGGATCGCGGCGGTGAAATCCCGACCGTCGAAGCTATAAGTGACGGCGCCGAGCGTGCTTGAACCGGCCATGCCGGGCTGCAATTCGGGGCCGACGACGAAGCCCGAGGACGGCCCCCAGATGTAGCGCGTGCCATCGATCATGAAATCATGGGCCCGGTGCAGATGGCCGCTGGCGACGAAGGCGACGTCATGCCTCCGCACGAGATCGAGCAGATGGGCCCGGGGCCTCGGCGGCACGCTCCAATAGCCCTTGTCGCCTTCATCCGGCGTCTCGACGAAGAGCGGCCGGTGCAGGAACCAGCCGAGACGGCGCCCCTCGGCCTCGGCGATCTCGCGCTCGAGCCAGGCGAGCTGGCGCTCCTCATCCGCCTCGTCGCTGCCGAACAGCATGGAATTCAGGCCGATCAGCCTGAAGCCCTCGATATCGCGGCTCCAGAAATCCGCGCCGAGATGGCTGCGCCAGCGCGCGAGACGCTCTGCATTGACCGGCTGATGCGGATGCCAGGCCTCGCCGACATCATGATTGCCGGGAATGCTCAGCACCGGCAAGCCGAGCCCGTCCAGCAATTCGCGGCAATGGCGCATATCCTCGTCGACATCGGCGCCATCGACCGTGACATCCCCGGTATGAATGACGAGGTCCGGCCCCTGCCCCGCCAGCCAGGCTCTCAGCGGCTCCCAGTTGCAGGCAAAATGCGGCTTGCCCGGGCTGAGATGGGTGTCGGAAATCTGCACGAGCCGCTGCATGGTCCCCTCCCAAAGGGCGCTCCCGGTAGGAAGCGGCCTGCCGCCGTCAGATGCAGGGCAGTGCTTTTGCAGTGGATCATACAAATGAATGTTTTATGACACAAATGTATTTTGCGAGATGACGTGGCTTGCCGCGCGGGCGTTGTGCACCGGGCTGGAGGCGCTCGGTCACCGCAGGTTCGGCCGGCTGAGGGGGGGATCAGAGGGTGGCGCCGACCACGCGCCCCTCAGCGGCGCCTGCGCCGGACCGAACGCCCAGCCTTGATCTCTAGCCTACGGAACCGCACGCCTCGCCCACGCCAGAGATCGCCCACGCGGCGCGGGGACGAGCCGCCTTGCCCTCTCCGTTCGCAGGCGTTCGACTTTGCAGCCACACCCGTCCGTATTGCGTCAAGTTCCAACATTCGGCGCCTGTTGCTGAGCGGACATTCGCCGCAACATTGGAGCCAAGGGCACCTTACCAAATCGCAATCCGGACCCAGACCGAAACCGATGAAGGACGAAGCTTCAATGCACGGTGCTTGAGAGCAGCTTGCGGGGCAGCGAGCTCATTCTCCTGCAGCCATCGGTTTCGACTACGATGGTTTCGCTGAATCCCAGGCCGCCGGCCGTCACATACATGTGAAAGACCATGCCCTCTTCGAGTCTCCAGCGCGCGTTCGGCAGGAACACGCGAGAGAAGTCGCTGGGCCGCGGGGTGCGGGCGTAGAGGCCGAGCGTGTAGCCGGTGACGTTATCGTAGGCAGGACGCAAACCCTCACGAAGCACGGCTTCACGCAGCACGGCATCGATCTCGCAGGCCAGGGCGCCCGGACGCATGGCTGCGAACTGCTCGTCCTGGAGCGCGACCAGACGCTCGGCGAGCAGTGAAAGTCCACGCTCGTCCCCGCCGATAAGCACCGGACGCATCAGTCGGGCGCCGTAATTGCGCAGTTTCGGGATCAGTTCGACATGGAGGATGTCGCTCTCGCCGAGCGGCTGCGCCGTCATCACGCCGTGCAGGAATTCGTGGTCGCCAATGCCGGGCAGGATCGGGCCGGTTTCGCCTGTATCGGCGCCGTTCTCGAGAAAGCAGGCAGCGGCGACGGCTGAGGCTGCCCTTGGCGAAAGCCCGGGCCGCGCCCTTTCCGCGATTGACCTCATCGCCTTGTCGGCGATGCTGGCGGCCTGGCCGATCTGGTTGATCTCGGCCGGCGACTTCACGGCCCGGAGCAGGTCGCTCGCCTGCGGCAGGTCGACAAAGCGAGCCTGCGGCAGAAGCGCCGCGAACCGGTCGCGCGTCGCGGCCGTAAAGCCATAGGAGAGATGATCGGCGCCGATCCGCGCGTTGCCGAGGCCCCGTCGACGGATTTCATCGGCCATCACGGCGTGGGGCTCAGCCGTATCGGGAAACCCGACGATATCGGCAAACCAACAGGCGGCGCGGCAGGGCCCGGCGTCGAGCTCCCGCAGGACGAACCACGGCTCGCCCTCGAGCGGCAGGAAAGCCGCGCGATACATTGTCTCCGAGACCGTGAAGCCTGTCAGCCATGCCAGGCATTCGGCATGGTCGACCAGCAGAAGCTCCGCGCCGACTTCCGCCATCGCGGCGCGGGCACGCGCCACCCGCCCCGCAAATTCCTCGCGCGAGAAGAGCGGGCTCACGCCACCTCGCAGATATCCAGGATGGTCAGCATGTAGATGCGGACCATGTCGAGGAAGTCGCGGATCTCGACGCGCTCGTCGGGCATGGTGTTGTAGCGCCCGCCGGGCCCGCAGACGATGCCTTCCATACCGGCTTCGGCATAGAGATGGCCGGCATCGGTGCCGAAGAAGCCCGGCGGCTTGATCGCGCCGGTCGGCTGCTTTTCGCCGCGCACCGCCTCATAGGCCGCATTGACCGTCTTGACGATGCGCGCGTCCCTGGCGACCTCGAAGGCCGGCATCGACTGGTGGCCTTCCTTCTTCTCGATGCGGATCGTGGTCTTCAGGCCGGGGAAGCGGGCCTCCAGCGCGGCGAGCTCGCGCTGCATGTCGGCGAGCGCGCCTTCTTGCGTCTGGCCGGGCGCATAGCGGCCGGAACCCTTGAGCTTGCAATAGTCGGCGACCTGCGGCGCGCGCCACTCGTGCAGTTCCTTGCCGAGCGCGCCATGGACGACGCCGACATGGACGCGGTTGATCGATTCATGCTCGGCGGTCAGAGCGCCGGAGAAGGTCATGCCGTTCAGCCGCGGGATCAGGTCGCAGGCCGCCATGACCGCGTCGACCGCCTGCTCGCGCTTCGAGAGATGGCGCGTGTTGCCGACGAGTTCGATGACGAAGGAGAAGGCGCAGGCGTGCATGGTCACGGCCTGCACGTCGGTCGGCTCGCTGTTGACGAAATAGTCGGCGCGGATGCCGCTGCGGATCGCAGCGACGGTGCCGACCCCGCCCTGAAGCTCGCCGACGACATAAGTCAGGACGACGTCGCCCTTCAGCTTCACGCCGGCATCGAGCAGCGTCTTCACCGCGCAATAGGAGGCCGCGTCGCCCGCCTTCATGTTGGATACGCCGATGCCGTAGATGAACTCGTCGTCGACGAGCCCGCCCCAGGGATCGACCGTCCAGCCCTCGGTTGCCGGGTTGGTGTCGAGATGGCCGTTGAACATCAGGCTCTTGCCGCCGCCTGTCCCCTTCCAGCGCCCGATGGCATTGGCGCGGCGGCCCTCATCGAAGGCCTGCGCCTCCGCCTCGATGCCCATCGCCTTCATCTGGTCGACGACATGATGGACGAGCGCCCGCTCGCCGTCGGTCTCGGAATAGCTCTTGTGCCTCGCCCAGTCTGAGAGGAGCGCGAGGCAGGCCTTCTCATCGAGGGAATGGATCAGGTCGCGGGGATTCATCGTCAGGGCCTCGAATGTCAGGCTGCCGCCGCGGCCGGAGCCGGCACGGCGTCGAGCAGGGAGCGGGTATAGGGGTGGAGGGTTCCGTCGGTCAGCGCGGTGACATCGACGAGGTCGACGAGGTCGCCGCGATACATCACCGCGACCCGGTGAGCGATCTGCCGCACCAGGTTGAGATCGTGGGTGATGAAGAGATAGGCCGTGCCGAAGCGCTTCTGCAGGTCGACCAGGAGCTCGACCACCGAGGCCTGCACGGAGACATCGAGCGCCGAGGTGATCTCGTCGCAGATCACGAGTTTTGGCTTCGAGGCGAAGGCGCGCGCGATCGCGACGCGCTGCTTCTCGCCGCCGGAAAGCTGATGCGGATAACGGTCCGCGAAAGCGGCCGGCAGCCTGACCTGCTCCAGCAGTTCGCCGATAGCAGCCGCATCCTTGCGCGCGCCCGGCTCGCCATAGAGTTCGAGCGGCCGCGACAGGATCTCGCGAATGCGCTGGCGCGGATTGAGCGAGGAATCCGGATGCTGGAAGATGATCTGGACGTCGCGGCGATAGGCGCGGTCCATGTCGTGGAGCCCCGCGATCCGGCGCCCGGCGAAGCGGATCTCGCCCTCGAAGCGGTTGAGGCCGGTCATCGCCCTGGCGAGCGTCGACTTGCCCGAACCGGACTCGCCGACGATGCCGAGGATCTCGCCCGGCATCACCGAGAGGCTGACCTCGCGATTGCCGGTGAACTGAGTGTTGGCGCGCCCGAGCAGCCGGCCGAGAAAGGGTTTGCGGCCGTAATGGACGCTGACCTTCTCGACCTCGACCAGCGGCGTGCCGGCGGCAGGCTTCGCCGTCTCGACGAGGCGGTGGTCGGGCCGGGGCACGGCGGCGAGCAGCTTTTGCGTATAGGCGTCGCGCGGGCGGGCGAAGACTTCGCCGACCGCGCCCTGCTCGACGATCTTGCCGCGATGGATCACCGCGACCTTGGTCGCGATCTGCGAGACGAGCGCGAGATCATGCGAGATATAGAGCGAGGCGACGCCGGTCTCAGCCTGCAGTTCCTTGAACAGGTCGAGGATCTGGCGGGCCGTGATCACGTCGAGCGCCGTCGTCGGTTCGTCGAAGATGATGCATTCCGGCTGGCAGGCGAAGGCGGTCGCGATGACGACGCGCTGCTTCTCGCCACCCGAGGCCTCGTGCGGATAGCGTCGCATCATCTGGCCGGGCACCTTCAGGCCGACATGGGCGAGACGCTCCTCGCCCTCGGCCCAGGCCTGCCTGGGCGTCAGGCCGCGATGGCGCACCAGCACCTCGGCCAGTTGCGTACCAAGCGAGAGCGTCGGGTTAAGCGAGGTGCTCGGATCCTGGAAGACCATGCCGATGCGCTTGCCGCGGATCGCCTCGATCTCGTCTTCCGAGACCTTCAGCAGATCCTGCCCGGTCAGCCGGATGGCACCGGCCTCGCGCGCGCTCTTCGGCAGGTGGCGCATGATCGCCCAGGCGAGCGAGGTCTTGCCCGAGCCGGATTCGCCGACGAGGCCGAGCACCTCGCCCCGGGCGATGGAGAGCGTCACGTCGTCGAGCGCGCGGGTAAAGCCCGCAGGCGTCGCGTAGTCGAGGCCGTAGCCGGCAATGTCGAGGATCGGGGTCGCCATCACCTCAGCTCCTCGGGTTCAGCGCGTCGCGCAAGCCATCGCCGAGCAGGTTGAAACCGATCGCGACCAGCGCGACGGCAAGGCTCGGCCACAGGATCATCCAGGGGCTCAGATGCATGAAGCGGCGGGCCTCCGCGACCATCAGCCCCCATTCCGAGGCCGGTGGCTGGGCGCCGAGCCCAAGGAAGGAGAGCGTCGCAAACAGCATCACCGCGAAGGCGACGCGGATCGTCATCTCGACGACGATCGGGGCGACGACATTCGGCAGCATCTCGCGCCCGACGATATAGGCGGCGMTCTCGCCGCGCGCGATGGCGGCGTTGACATAGTCCTGCTTGCGCACGGCGAGCGCGACCGAGCGTGTCACCCGCGCCATGCCGGGCGCGAAGGCGAGCGCGATGGCGAGAAGTGCGTTCATGCTGCTCTTGCCGAGCAGGTTCACGATCAGCAGCGCCAGCAGCAGGCTCGGGATCGACATGATGGCATCGACAGTGCGCATGATCGCCTCGTCGCTGCGCCCGCCGAGAAAGGCCGAGACCGTGCCGACCACGGCGCCGACCAGCGTGCCGAGCGCAGTTGCGATCACCGCCATGACGACCGTGGCGCGTGCCCCATGCAGCAGGCGGCTCAGGATATCGCGGCCATACTGGTCGGTTCCGAGCCAGAACTGCGCGCTCGGCGGCTTGTAGCGCATCAGCGGCGCCATCTTCTCGGGGTCGTAGGGCGCAAACCACGGCCCGACGATAACGGCGAGCAGGATCAGGCCGACGATGATCAGGCCGAGCGCACCTTGCGGCGAACGCAGCATCCGCTTGAGGATCTCAATCATACTGGATCCTCCGGTCGAGCCAGGCATAGGCGATGTCGGCGAGGAAATTGGCGACGGCGTAGGTCGTCGCAAGGATCAGCGCGCCGGCCTGGATGGATGGCAGGTCGCGCGCCTGGATCGCGACGATGAGCTGGCGCCCGATGCCCGGCAGCGCAAAAATCTCCTCGACGACGATGACGCCGCCGAGCAGATAGCCGACATCGAGCGCGACGATGGTGATGGTCGGCAGCAGCGCATTGCGCAGCGCGTGCTTGAACAGCACTTGCCGCTTCGACAGGCCCTTGAGGCGCGCTGCGCGGATATAGTCGGAATGCAGCACATCGACCAGTTCGGAGCGCACCATGCGCGAGACATGGGCGATCAGGATCAGCGAGACGGTCAGCACCGGCAGGACGAGATGCCTGAGGCCGCGCAGCGGATCCTCGGTCAGCGGCACATAGCCCGTCGCCGGCAGCCATTGCAGCCAATCCGCCAGCACCAGCACGACGAGCGTGGCGGTGACGAATTCCGGAAGCGAAACACCGACATAGGAGAGAAAGCTCACCCCCAGATCGGCGGCCCGGCCGCGTCGCACCGCCGCGATAATGCCGAGCGGGATCGCCAGCACCAGCATCAGCACGATCGAGAACAGCGCCAGCAGCAGCGAGCGCCCGAGCGCCTCGAGCATTGCGGGCGCAACCGGCTGGCCGGTGCGCATCGAGAGGCCGAAATCGCCGTGCAGGACGCCTGCGAGCCAGTGCAGGTACTGCAGCCAGATCGGGTCGTTCAGCCCCATCTTGACGCGCAGCGCCGCGAGCGCATCCGGCGTCGCGTTCTCACCCAGCATCATGACCGCAGCATCCGCCGGCAGGATCTGGGTGATCGCGAAGACGATCAGCGACACGACCAGCAGCGTGTAGCCTATCAGCAGGATCCTTTTGAGGATATAGGCGGGCGACACGCGCTTATGCCTCGCTTTTCGCTTGGAGCCGGATCCGATCAGATTGAATCAATCTGATCGGTGAAGCCGTCTCTCGCTTTGGAACGGGCTCAGCCGCGCTTCGGCGCGTTGGCGCCGAGCGAGACGAAATCCAGCCGGAAGACGGCGCCGCGCGGATGCAGCTGGTAGCCCTGTACCCAATCGCGCTGTCCGCCGAGCAGGTCGAAGAAAGCGGGAATGATCGAGGGCACCTCGTCATACATCAGCTTCTGCGCCTGCGCGTAGAGCGCGCGGCGCTTGGTCTCGTCGACCGTGGCGCGCGCCTCGAAGATCAGCTTGTCGAAGGCGGTATTGTTCCAGCGCGTCTCGTTCCAGGCAGCGTTCGAGGTGTAGAGCAGCGAGAAGATGGCGTCGGCCGTCGCCTGCATGTTGTAGAAGCCGACATAGAACGAGCCCTTCTTCCAGACCTGGTCGAGATAGGTCGCGTGCGGCATAGTCTCGACCTTGATGTCGAAACCGGCGGGCTTGGCCATCTCGCGCAGGGCCACGGCCAGCTGCGTGCGTTGGCCCGGACGATCCGAGGCGATCAGCGTCGCTTCCAGCCCCTTGGGATAGCCGGCCTCCGCCAGCAGCGCCTTGGCCTTGGCGATGTCGGCCTTCTTCGCCGGCAGCTCGGCGAAGAAGCGATAGGCCGGGCTGAGCGGGGTATCGTTGCCGGGCGAGCCAAAGCCCTCGGTGACGAAATCGACCATC
Source organism: Allobosea sp. 05T433 (assembly GCF_056396065.1). Lineage (NCBI taxonomy): Bacteria > Pseudomonadati > Pseudomonadota > Alphaproteobacteria > Hyphomicrobiales > Alloboseaceae > Allobosea > Allobosea sp. 05T433. The sequence goes on from NZ_JBFTKS010000002.1 coordinate 47,015, forward strand.
GCGGCGCGATCGACGGTGAGCGCCAGCGCCTGGCGCACGCGCACATCGTTAAAGGGTTTTTGGTCGCAGCCGAAATTGACGTTGCAGAACTGGCCCGACGGCACGCGCAGCGCCTTGACGCCCGAGGCCTTCTGCAGCCGGCCGAACTCGGTCGGCGGCGTGGTGCTGATCAGATCGGTATCGCCGGCGATCAGCGCCGAGGCTTCGGCACTGACATCGGGGAAGACCACGACCTCGACCTTGTCGAGATAGGGCCGTGCCTTGTCGTAATAGGCCTCGTTGCGGGCGACCACGATCTGCCGCTCCGGCTCGAAGGAGACGAGCTTGAACGGGCCGGTGCCGATCGCCTGGCGGTCAAGCTTCTCCAGCCCGCCCTTGATGACGGCAGCCGGCACGATCTTGGCGTTGGTATAGGCTAGCGTCACCGGCAGATCGGCGAAGGGCGCCGACAGGGTGAAGACGACGGTCGCGTCGTCCTTGGCCGCGACCTTGGCGATCGGCCCGACATTCTGGCGTGCTGGCGAGGCAGTCTTGGCGTCGAGAATGGCCTCGAAGGTCGCGACCACATCGGAGGCCGTGCAAGCCGAGCCGTCATGGAAGGTCAGGCCCTTGCGGAGCGCGAAGCTCCATTCGGTCAAATCGGCGGAATTCGTCCAGGATTCAGCGAGATCGGGCTCGGCGCTCATGTCAGGATTCAGGCGCGTCAGGCCGGAATAGAGCAGTTCGGCAACGAGATATTCCGGGTTCACCCGGGTGACGAGCGGGTTGAGCTTGGAGACGGCCTGATCGACGCTGACGCGCAAGGTGCCGCCGCGCCGGGGCGCATTCTGGGCGAAGGCCGGCAGACCGGTCAGGCTAAGCCCGCCGAAGGCGGCGGAGGCGGCGAGGAAATCACGACGGTGGATGCTCGGCATGGAACGCTCCTTCAGCTTCGGGATATGAGAGGGGTCAGGCAAGGTCGGGGTTGAGCTCGGGCCTGAACTCGGCGGCGAGATAGGCGAGCACGGCGCGCGCCAGCGCGATGATGTCGGAGACCGTCGTGTACTCGCCCGGCGCGTGGATATTGCGGTCGGGGCGGCCGAGCCCGCCGAGCAGCACTTCCGACCGGCCGGTTGCGCGCTGGACCCAGCCGAAATCAGAGCAGCTCGCCGCGCCCCAGCGGCGGAAATCCTCCGGCGCATAGCCGAAGCCCGCGCCGACGGCGGCCTGCCAGCGCGGCCAGTGCGGCCCGGCCGGATCGCTGGTCGGAGCGAGATGTCCGATCAGCGCCGTCTCGACGGTCAGGCCGGGGACGGAAGCGACGGCGCGGCGCACCGTCTCCTCGATCTCGGCCAGCGCGTCCTCAAAAGCTTCCTCCGGCATGTAGCGGCGGTTTAGCGTGAGTTCGAGCAGGGCCGGCACCTGCCCGCCGGCCGTGCCGCCGCCAATGGTCGCGATGTTGAGCTGCGCGGCCAGTGCCGGTTTTCCCGGCGGTGGCGGCAGTGCGGACAGGCGGGTCGCCACCTCCGCCTTGAGACCAGCCAGCGCGTTCAGCAGCGGCAGCGAACCCTCGATCGCGTTGAGGCCGCTGCCGCGCCGGTTGCCTTCGCCGGCATGGACCGCCTGCCCGCGGACCCGCACCAGCAGGTTGAAGAGCCCGAAGCAGCCGGCCCAGATGCGCGCCTCGGCGCTGCCGTTGAAATTGATGATGGGAGCGTGGAGCCTGCCCAGCTCGGCGCCGACAGGGCCGTCGAGCCGGCCCTGCTCTGCGAGATAGCGGATGCCGGGATAGAGGCCGCCCTCCTCGTCGGTGCAGAACAGCAGCATCGGATCATAGGCGAGTGCGATGTTGCGGGCCTTGGCCGCCCGCAGCGCCAGCAGCACGGCTGCGATGCAGCCCTTCATGTCGGCAGCGCCGAGGCCGATCAGGCGTTCGCCATCGCGGGCCATCGAGAGCGGATCGGTCGTCCAGCCCGGTGCGGCCGGGACCGTGTCGACATGGAAATAGAGCCCGCAGACCGGCTTTCCGGTCTTGGCGGTCGCAATCAGATTCGTCCTGGTGCCAGCGGCCGGGCCGTTCGGGACACGCCAGAGCTCGTCCGGCACATCGACGCGCTCGGTTTCCAAGCCGAGCGGGCGCGTCAGCGCCTCTATCAGCGTCGCGAAGTCGCCATAGCCCTGCCCCGGCGGAAATGAGGTATCGACCGCGATCATCGCTCCGAGATCGGCGATCGCCGCCTCGACCGCCTCAGCAATCCAGGCGCCGGCGCGCTCCAGCCCCGCCGTCTCGCGCACAGCCTCGCGCGCCTCCTGCCCGTCACGGCTCATCGGACCGCCCTGCCCCGGCGCGGTGGCTGGGCGGCGCGGACGCGATCTGCCATGGAGATGGCTGAGGTAGCGGAGTGCATGGCCATTGGCGCTCAAGCAGCTTTCATATAAACTATATAGAAATAGGACTCAGCCTCATGCCTCCTGTCAATGCCAAAAAAGCGACCGCGCCTGCCGCGGGATTGATCAGCGGCGGCGACGTGGCGTCCACGCTGCCGAACCTCGTCTCCCTCGATTCCGCACCGCTCTATGAGCGCGTGAAGCGGCATATGTCGGAGGCGATCCTCGTCGGGGAATGGCAACCCGGCATGGTGCTGCCCAACGAAACCGCATTGGCGCAAGGGTTTGGCATCGCTGTGGGCACGGTGCGCCGGGCGATGAGCGACCTCGTTGCCGAGGGTTTGCTGTCACGTCGGCGCAAGACCGGCACGGTCGTCACCGGCCGCGCGCCGCATCATTCGCTGCGCTTCTTCTTCCAGTATTTCCGTCTCCACCGGGCTGACGGCAGCCTGGTGCGGTCGACAAGCCAGTTCCTGACGGTAGAGACGCGGCAGGCTACGCCCGAGCAAGCCCAGCGCCTACAGATCAGAGCTGGCGGTGTGGTCGCGATCCACCGCATTCGGCATGCGGACGGCCGCCCCGTCATGCATGACAAGTTGCTGCTCGCAGAAGAAAGAGTCCCAGGCCTACCCCGCGAGCCGGCAGCTCTGCCGCCGCTACTCTACCTTCATCTGCTGGAGCATTACGGCATTCGCATCTCAGCAGTTCGCGAGCAGATTACCGCTGAACTTGCCAATGATGAGGACATCGCCCTCCTCGATCTCGCCGGGCCGGAAGCAGTGCTCGCCATTGACGAGGTCGCCTACGATCAGGCGGGCCTGCCGACCATTCTCGGCCGGCATCGCGCCAGTACGCGCGCGCATGCTTACATCAATGAGGTTCGGTAGGCGCCGCAACCGGGCATGGGAGGGTCGGCCAAAAGCTGACGTTGGGTGCCTGCACGGGCTATATCGGTTGGCGGCCCATCAGGACGCGAACGTCCTGGCCAACGGTCAGCGCCTTCCTTGGGTGTGGCAGCGATTTACCCATCGCGCCGCAGATGGCCACCGTTGCGCGCGAATTGACGGCCGCCCAAAACGCCCTCCGCCGCATCGAGCCCCGTCTGATAGGCCCCGTGCGCAGTCGAGAAATCCTGCGTTGAACAGGCCTCGCCCGCGAAGAAGATGCGCTCGTCCCATGGGCTTGCCAGAATGGCGCGCGCCTCGACGCAGCCGGGGAGCGCGTGGCTGTAGGAGCCCCTGATGAAGAGCGATTTCGCCCAACGCGTCTGGGCGACCGGTTTCAGCCGGCGGCGGATGCCGGCGCCGAAAAGGCCGGCGAGCTCGTCCTTGGCGAAGGCGACCATGTCCTCGCCCGATTCGAGTTCGCGCGCCGCGGCGCCGCAGATGAAGCCCTCGATCAAGGGTCGGCCGAACGGGCGCAAATGGTAGCTGCCGGTCTTCGCTTCATGCGGGTTTCCCAGCACCTGCGTGTCCGGCTCCAGATCGTCCGGGCGGTCGATCGCGAAGGAGACCTTATCGGCGAGGCCGAGCGGCAGGCGGGACGCCGCCTCGATGTGGTCGGCAAGCGCCGCCGGCAAGCGGATTGCGCCTGAAGCCAGGACATCGGTCGAGACCGTGATGATCGCAGCCCCTGCCCTGATCGTGCCCGAGCCCGTGACGATGGCGAGTTGGGATTGGTCAGCCTCGATTGCCGAGACGGGCATGCCGAGCGAGATCGGCAGCCCGGATGCCGCCCTGGCGATGAGCGCGCCATAGCCCTCGATGACGCGCCAGTTCACGCCCGTATCCGCATCGGCGAAGGCGAGATAGTCGCGGATCGAGAGCGTCTCGAGGTCAGTTCCGTTGATATAGCTGCTGACGGCCTCGAGATAGGGATTCCAGGTGCCGCCCTCCTCCAGCAGATCGGAGGCCCGGTCAGTCTCGGCCGGGGCCTGGCGCAGGCGCTGCTCGAAGCCGGCGAAGGCGGCGCGGGCCGCCATCTGATCGGCGGCGGGGAAGCCGATATTCCTGAACTGGCGCCCCCAGGGCGGCAGCGTCCTGTCGATGGTGAAGCCGAGATCCGGCGCCAGCGCGGTCCAGGGATTGCGCTCGGCTGAGTGCAGCCAGCCACAGCCGAGATCGATCGGCAAACCCTCGTGCCGGATGGTCCAGGCGCGGCCGCCGACCCTGTCGCCGGCCTCGATGACGGCGAGCGACAGACCGGCTTCGCCAAGCCGTCGCGCTGCCGCGATCCCGGCCGCGCCGGCGCCGACCACGACGACATCGAGTTCCGCGCTCATTCGACCGTCCTTGCTGCTGCGCCCAGTTCCAGCCAGTCGAGCTCTTCCTCGAGCCGATGGAAGGCATCGTCGCCGATCGTGCCGTCGCGCCGCAGGGCCAGCGCCTTGTCGCGCGCCGCGGCGAGTGCATCGCGCCGGAGTTGGTTCTGCGTGGTATCGAACTCGTCGCTGTCGCGCGTCTGCGCGAGCATGTCGTCATATTCGCGGCGCACCGCCAGCGCGGCCTCCGACGGCGCATCGCGGATCGTTGCAATGGCCGCCTTGAGGGCGAGCTTTCGCGCCATGCGAAACTCGCGCTCGACCGGGCGGTCGTCCCGCGGCGACAGCCGGCGCAGCAGCAGCGGCAGGGTCAGCCCCTGGATCAACAACGTCCCGACCACAACTGTGAAGGCGCAGAGCAGGATCAGGTCGCGGTGCGGAAAACCGCCCGGCAGGGCATAGGCGGCCGCAAGCGTGACGATGCCGCGCATGCCGCACCATGCGATGATCAGGCCATCGCTGCCAGCCGTTGACGCCGGGCGCGTCTCGTCCTTCGCGCCCTCCGTGGCCCGGCGCGTCAGTTTCGCGATCGCCTGATAGGTCATGACCCAGCTCAGGCGCACGATGATGACGGTTGCCAGGACGGCCAGCGCAATGACGGGAAAGGCGCCGATCTCACGCGGGCTGAGATTGGCGAGGATAGGCCGCAATTGCAGGCCGATCAGCACGAAAGCCAGGGTCTGGAGCACGAAGACGGTCGTCTCCCAGACCGCATAAGACGGGATGCGAAGGCGCGCGCTGGTGCGGGCGGGCGCGGTGCGCGCAATCACCATGGCATAGACGACGATGGTGATGATGCCCGACAGATGCAGCCGCTCCGCCAGGATCCAGACCCCGAATGTCGTGATGAACTGCAGGATGATGGCGCTCGGCGGGTCCTTGAACGCGCCGAGGAAGCGGACCAGCGACCAGCCGAGAAACGCGCCGAGCCCGATACTGCCGATGACGACGAGGCCGAAGGTCGGCAGCGCCGAGGCTGGCGAGAAGCCCCCGACGAGCACGGCCCCGACGGCAACGCGATAGATCAGCAGCGCGGTCGCGTCGTTCAGCAGGCTTTCGCCTTCCAGGATGACGAGGAGCCGATGCGGCGGGCGCAGGCGGCGCAGAACGGCGGTCGCCGCGACAGCATCGGGCGGCGCGACGATCGCGCCGAGCGCCACGGCGGCGGCCCAGGGCAGATCCGGCACCAGCCACCGGGCGACCGCCGCGACCGCGACCGTCGTCACCCCGACGGCAACGACGACGAGACTGCCGACGGAGAGCCAGTTCCGGCGCAGGTCGCGCGGCGAGGTATCGAAGGCGGCGTCGAGCAGGATCGGCGCGACGAACAGGGCGAGCACCAGTTCGGGATCGAGCGCGAATTCCGGTGCGTTCGGAACCAGCGCCAGCGCCGTCCCGGCGACCGCGAGCACGACCGGATAAGGCACGCCGATGCGCCGCGCGCCCGCCGAGAGCAGCACCGCCCCCAGCATGATGGCCAGGATCGACTCGAAGAAGATCATCGCCGGATTTTGCGCGGGGCCGCCGGCATTGTCGATTGGCGGGCAGATCAGTTTGGCGGCAAGCCCGATCGCAGGAGGCGGACCGCAGGATGAGCGCGGCTGAGGCCGTCACGCGCATATCCTCGCGCCCCTGCCCTGCCGCTGCGGGCAGCCTGCACTCTGGCGGATGACCGGAGCGCCATGACAGGAACGCGCTAGAGCATCGGACCGAAAGGTGGAATCCGGTTTTCGGAAGAATCCGATGCTCGAACAAAGAGCGAGATCGCCGCTCCTGTCCGAACGGACGCACGGCGATCTGGGCTGGCAGTTTGCATCCGGGCTCTCCTGGGATACGCCTTTAGGCCTGTGGGCATGGCGTTCCCCCATCTGGCTTCGGGAGGTTGCAGCGTGGCACTTTTGACCCGACGGCGTTTCGTCGCCTCACTTCCGGCTCTGGCATCCGCGCTGGCATCGCCGCTGCGCGCGCAGGTCGGCACCCCGACAGGCACCGGCACGACACTGTTCCAGGACGTCCGCATCTTCGACGGGACGGGCAGCGGGCTCTCGGCACCGTCGCATGTGCTCGTCCGCGGCAATCTGATCGAGCGCATCGCGACGGCCCCAATCACTGCGGAGCCCGGCACCGTGGTCATCGCGGGCGGCGGGCGAACGCTGATGCCGGGGCTGACCGACATGCACTGGCACGCGATGCTGGTGCGCTCGACGCCGTCGCAATCGCTCTTCGGCAATCTCGGCTTCAATTATCTGACGGCCGGCGCCGAGGCGACGAGACCCTGATGCGCGGCTTCACCACGGTCCGCGACATGGGCGGCCCGTCCTTCGGCCTCAAGCAGGCCATCGATGGCGGCGTGCTGCCCGGGCCCCGCATCTATCCCTCCGGTGCGGTCATCACGGTGACCAGCGGGCATGGGGATTTCCGCCAGCTGACCGACCTGCCGCGCGCGCAGGGCTCACTGTCGCGGATGGAGCAGGTCGGCGGCAGCATGGTCGCCGACAGCCCCGACGAGGTGCGCATGCGGGTGCGCGAGCAGCTGATGCAGGGCGCCTCCCAGATCAAGCTGACGGCCGGCGGCGGCGTCGCCTCGCCGTTCAGCCCGCTCGATGTCTCGACCTTCACCGCAGACGAGCTGCGCGCCGCCGTGGAGGCCGCCGAGAACTGGGGGACCTATGTCACCGTCCACGCCTACACGCCGGCGGCGATCACCCGCGCGATCTCCGTCGGGGTGAAATGCATCGAGCACGGTCACTTGATGGACGAGGCGTCGGCTCGGCTGATCGCGGAAAAGGACATCTGGCTGAGCACGCAAGCCTTCCCGGACGAGATGGCGGAGGCCTTTCCGCCGGGCTCGGGCGAGCGGGCCAAGGCCTATACCGTGTTTGCCGGCACGGAGAAGACCTTCGCGCTGGCGAAGAAATACAAGCTCAAGCTCGCCTTCGGCACCGACATCCTGTTTTCGCCGCAGCTTGCGAAGCGGCATGGCGAACTTCTCGCCAAGTGGACGCGCTGGTTCACCCCCGCCGAAACCCTGGCCATGGCGACCAGCACGAATGCGCGGCTGCTCGAACTGTCCGGCCTGCGCAATCCCTATCCGGGAAAACTCGGCGTGGTTGCGCCCAACGCCCTGGCCGATCTGCTGCTTGTCGACGGCAATCCGCTCGAGAACATCAATCTCGTCGCTGATCCGCACCGGTCTTTCGTCGTGATCATGAAGGACGGCAAGATCTACAAGAATGCGCTGCCGGGCTGAGGGCCTAAGGCGGCTCTGATGCCGCCATAGTCTTTCCTGCCCTGCTGGCGGAACCCCGATGGGGCCAGGGCATTCCAAGGTCGTGGGGGACTTTTGACGAACCGTGAACCGCCTTCGTCTGCGTGGAAACCAGGCCGGAACTGGCCGTAAACAGCGAAAGGACAAGCCGTGACGATCGCCAAGAACACGATCTGCCTCTGGTACGACAAGGACGCGGAAGCGGCCGCCCGCTTCTACGCCGAGACCTTTCCGGACAGCGCGGTGGGGGCCGTCCGCCGCGCCCCGACCGATTTCCCCTCCGGCAAGGCGGGCGACGTGCTGACGGTCGACTTCACCGTCGCCGGCATCCCTTGCCTCGGCCTGAATGGCGGGCCCGCCTTCAAGCATAACGAAGCCTTCTCGTTCCAGATCGCCACCGACGACCAGCAGGAAACCGACCGCGACTGGAACGCGATCGTCGGCAATGGCGGGCAGGAAAGCGCCTGCGGCTGGTGCCGGGACAAATGGGGCATCTCCTGGCAGATCACGCCGCGCGTGCTGACCGAGGCCATGGCGGCCGGCGGCGAGGAAGCAAAGCGCGCCTTCACCGCGATGATGACCATGAAAAAGATCGATGTCGCCGCGATCGAGGCGGCGCGGCGCGGCTGAGGCTCGCAAGGGGGTTTTGCCCATTGTAGCCCCGCCGGCCATTGCGATACCGGGTCGTGTCCGGCGCAGATCCAGAGACGCTGCGTCGCGCTGGCGCGGCGGGCGCAGCTTGGGGATGCCGGATCCCCGCCGCGGCTCGATCCCGCTTGAAGGCCAGCCCATGCGGCATTATCTTACCATCGTCTTACCCACGGCATTTGGACACCATGGCAAGCGCGCCGAAATTGACAACGACGGTCTCCACGAAGGGCCAGGTCATTCTGCCCAGCTCCATTCGCCAGCGGCGCGAATGGGGGGCCGGAACGCGCCTCATCGTCGAAGAGACACTCGATGGCGTGCTGCTGAAGCCGGCTCCTGCCTTTGCGGAGACCCAGCCTCAGGACGTCTTTGGCGTTCTCCCGCCTGTCGGCAGGGCGAAGACGCTGGAAGAGATGGCGGCGAGTGTTCTGGCTGAGGCAAAGCGCCGGCATGCTCGCGATTGATACCAATCTGATCGTTCGCTACCTGACGGGCGACCATCCCCGGCAATCAGAGCGCGCGCGCATTCTGATCGACGGACAGCCGGTTTTCGTCGCGCAAACCGTGATGCTCGAGGTCGAATGGGTGCTGCGCAGCGCCTATGAGTATGATGCGGCCGATATCACCCGGGCCTTGAGAGCCTTTGCCGGCCTTCCCACAGTGACGGTCGAAGACGGCGCGGTGGTCGCTGCTGCCTTGGATCTGACTGAGCGCGGCATGGACTTCGCCGATGCCCTGCATCTCTGCAAGTCGGCCCATTGCGAGGGTTTCGCGACGTTCGATCGCAAGTTCATCACATTGGCGAAGGCGGCGGGCTATCGGCAGGTGCGAGAAGCCTGACAGGCAGGTCAGCGCGCGCCCCCAAACGAAAACGGCCCCGCATCACTGCGGAGCCGTCTTCCGTCGGGAGCTCACGCGGGGAGCTCGACCTTGGATGCCGCAGGTCTGACCAAGCAGGCCAGGAGCGAGCGGCCCGACTGCCTTACGACCTTCTGCTGCGCCGGGCCAGCGCCATAGCCGGCCACGATGCCGCAGTTGACGCCTCTGAGCTTCTCGTTTCCCCGCAGCGGTCGGTCGCCGCTCTATCCCCGGCGACGGCATAGCCGTCAGGACGGCGCCCCTGCCCTGTCCACGCGGAGGCTCTTGACGCCGCCTCAATCACGCAACATATGAAGTTACATGAATCGCGACAGTCGTTTGTCCGGGGTGCTGCACGTGCTGCTGCACATGGCGGACCAGAACAGCCCCGTGACCTCGGAAGCGCTGGCGCGGATGATGCGGACCAATCCCGTGGTGATCCGGCGGGTCATGTCGGGCTTGCGCGACCAGGGCTATGTCCGTTCCGAGAAGGGTCATGGCGGCGGTTGGACAATCGCCCGAGACCTCGCCGAGATTACCTTGCGCGACATCTATGACGGCATCGGCTCGCCCGCCCTCTTCGCCATCGGCAACCGCAGCGAGGCGCCGGCTTGCGCCGTCGAGCAGGCGGTCAATGCGGCGCTTGATGGCAGCTTGCGCGAGGCGCAGGCGCTGTTGCTGGCCTCGCTCGAGACCGTGACGCTGGCAGCCTTGAGCGCGGATTTCCGGCAACGCCTGGCGCAACGCGCGCGGCTCCAGCCCGAAGGATCCACCTGTGTCGACTGAACGCGCGGCTCGCGAAGAGCCCTTCCTCAGGAATTTTTCCGATCCCGAAGCCGTCTCGCGCTATGCAGAGGGGCCGCGGCGTTTCGTGCCCGGTCTCGACGCGCTGCACCGGATGACCGGCCTGCTGCTGGCAGAAAGCGCCCCCGACGACGCGAAGGTGCTGGTGCTCGGGGCGGGCGGCGGCAGCGAGATCCGCGCGCTTGCAGAGGCGCATCCCGGCTGGAGCTTCGTCGGGGTCGATCCGGCAGCCGCGATGCTGCGCCTCGCCGAACGCACGCTGGGGCCGCTGATGGATAGGGTCACGCTGGTCGAAGGCTATATCGACGATGCGCCGGCCGGCCCCTTTGACGCGGCGACCTGCCTGTTGACGCTGCATTTCCTCGCCGCGCCCGAGCGCGAACGGACGGTGCGCGAGATCCACGCCCGGCTTCGCCCCGGCGCGCCCTTCGTCGCTGCACATGCGAGCTTTCCCCAGGGCGCCGACGAACGCGAAACCTGGCTCGATCGCTATGCCGCCTACCCGATCGCGTCCGGCGCCGATCCCGAGCAGGTGCAGCGCGCCCGCGCGGCCGTCGCGGCCAGCCTGCAAAGCTTCTGCCCCGAACAGGACGAGGAGATCCTGCGGGCCGGCGGCTTTGCCAATGTCAGCCTGTTCTACGCAGCCTTCACCTGGCGCGGCTGGGTCGCGAACGCCTGAGGGGGGCACGGTCCGAGAGCGGACGGGGCCCGTCAGAGCGAAACCAGAGTCCGCGCGGCCATCATGCTTGCCAGCAGGCCAAGCACGGCTGCGCTGGCGCGATAGCCGATCCTGGCCCTGGCCGGGTCCTGCAGACTGCGCTGCAACGTGCTGCCAAGCAGCACCCAGCCGAAGCCGATCGCGACGATCTCCGCCGACAGCAGGGCGAGCCACGGCAGCAGCGCCGGGAACCCTGCCGGGGGCAGAAGGGTGGAGGCGAAGATGAGCCCTTTCGGATTGAGCAGCGTCGTCAGGAACACGCGGGCGAAGGTGATCGAACGGCCGTGAGCGAGAGGCAGGCTGCTGCGCTGCCAGAGCGCCGTTGCCAGGTAGACCAGATAGAGCGCAACGCCTGCCTGGAGCGCCGTTGCGACGATCGGCCGGGATGCGATGAACGGTCCCAGGGCCAGGCGCAGGATGGCGATCGCCAGGAGATAGCCGAGGAGCTCGGCTGCAAGCAGGGCGGCGGACCGGCGCCAGCCGATCTCCGCGCCGGAGGTCGCGAGAAGCGTATTGGTCGGTCCCGGCGTCGCCAGAAGCGAGGCACAGACCGCGATGAAGGCGAGCAAGCTCATGCCGAGCTGATGCCGCAGACAGGCCCTCCCCGCCTTGATCTCGATCAGATTCCTGCGGTTCGCCCAGGCCGCCGCTCGAGCGCGGCAGACTCGTCAGAGCAAGCGCCTTCGTGGCAGGGTTCGCCGTCCGAAGCAGCCGATCCCGGAGCGGGCGTTGAACCTCCGCCAACTCACCTATTTCGTCCGTGTGGTTGAGGCCGCCAATATGACGCGCGCGGCCGATGAGCTGCGGATCGCGCAACCGGCGCTCGGCATGCAGATCAAGCAGCTCGAGGAAGGCCTCGGCGTCACGCTGCTGACGCGCCATTCGCGCGGCGTCTCCCCAACCGCCGCCGGCGAAAAGCTGTTCCGGCGCGCCGTCGAGATCCTCGACCTCGTCGCGCTGACGCGCCGTGAACTGCGCGAGGACGCACGCGAGGCCGTGCGCTTCGGCCTGACCCCGAGCCTGATGCAGATCATCGGGCCGGAGCTGCTGTTACGGATCTCGGAGCGCGCGCCTCACCTTGCCGTCAGCCTGACCGAAGAGATGAGCCATCTCCTGGTCGACAGCCTGCATCGGGCCGAGCTCGACCTGATCCTGGCCTATGAGGTTCCGGACGCACCGGGCTGCTGGAGGCGCGCCCTCTACCAGGAAGACCTCGTCCTCGTCACCGCGACGGGAGACCGGGACACGGCCCCCATCAGCTTCACCGAGGCTCTCGCCCATCCTCTCATCCTGCCGGAGCCGCGCGATGGCGTGCGCTCCCTCGTCGAGAAGACCGCCACCGAACACGGGCTCGTCCTCCGGCTCGAACACGAGGTCCGTTCGATTTCCGGCATCAAGACGCTGGTCGCGCGCGGGCCTGCGGCCGGCATCCTGCCCTATGGCACCGTGCTCGCGGAGGTCGCGGCCGGAACCTTGTCGGCCCGCCCGATCATTGCACCGGTGCTCAGGCGCACGCTCTACCTCGCGGGCTCCCGCAAGGCCGGGCAGCTTGCCGCGCTCCCGATCATCCGCGACGCCGTTGCTGCGGCGATGACGACGCTGTCGGCGGCGGTGATCGGGTTGGGGCACCCGCTACCGGCCGCCGAGCCACAACAAAACGCTTAGCGCTGACCTAAGCGCTTCGCATTGGATTTCGTCCGGCAGAATGAGTGACCCTGCCGCGACGGCGCAGATCCGCGCATTTCAATCGAGGGCGTCCCATGCTGTCGAACGCGCCTGCCGGAGCCAGCGAGGCTCCGCTCCCACAGGGCACCCGGGAGCTTGATGCGGTGGTCGCCGAGATCGTTCTCGCGAGCCGCATCCTCGCCCGCGAAGGCATCGTCGACAGTTTTGGACATGTCTCGGCGCGCCATCCCGATCGCAGCGATCATTACCTGATGCCCAGAACCCGCGCGGCCGAGCTGGTGGCGCCCGAGGATGTGCTGGTCTTCGACCGCGAGGATGCCCTCGTCTCGGTGACGCAGGCCCGCATCTTCGCCGAACGCAGCATCCATGGCGCGATCTACCGCGCACGCCCGGATGTGCAGGCCATCTGCCACCACCATGCGCCGGCGATGATGCCGTTCTGCACGAGCGATGCCGAACTCGTTCCCGTCTTCCATCTGGGCGCGACCATGGGCGCGACCGTGCCGCTCTGGGACAGCCAGGACGAGTTCGGCGACACGAACCTGATCGTCTCGACGCAGGCGCAGGGGGATTCGCTTGCGCGTGCCCTTGGGGCAAACTGGACCGTGCTGATGCGCGGCCACGGCGCCACCGTCGCGGGCCGCTCGCTCCGGGAGGTGACCTTTCGGGCGATCTACGGCGCTCGCAATGCCGAGGTGCAGTTGAAGGCCGCCCAGCTCGGCGCGGTTCGCCGACTGACGACCGCCGAAGCGCTCTCTGCCGCCGAATTCAACCTGAAGCCCTTCGCCATGGACCGCGCCTGGGAGCAATGGACCCGGCATGTCGACGCGCCCGGGCCCTTCTGAGCACCGACCCAACGACCCTGAACAACTGGATGGGAGGTCACCATGTCCGAGCCGATGTCTCGCCGCGCCGCCCTGGCTCTCCTCGGTGCGGGCTCTCTCGCCCTGCCGGCGCTCGCCCAGAGCCAGACCGGCTATCCCACCAGGCAGATCCTGCTGATCGTGCCCTACCCGGCCGGAGGCGCGGTCGATCTTGCCGCGCGGCTCGTCGCCGAGAAACTGCGCCTCGAATTCGGCCAGCCGGTCGTCGTCGAGAACCGGGCCGGCGCCAACGGCATGGTCGGGGCAGCGGCCGTCGCGCGGGCAGAGCCTGACGGCTACACACTGCTGATGGCGCCGCGCGAGGTCTTTGGCATCAATCCGATCCTGATGCCGCAGCAGGCTCTCGATGGCAAACGGGACTTCGCCTATGTCGGGGTGGTCGCGACGGGCCCCTATGTGCTGGTCGTAAATCCCGGGCTCGGCGTCGGCAGTTTCGCCGAGTTCGTCGCCCTCGCGAAGCAGCGCGAGCTGCCCTATGCCAGCTTCGGCAAGGGCAGCATGGCCCATCTCAACATCGAGGCGCTGGCACGCAGGCTCGGCGTCAGGATGGTGCATGTGCCCTATCGCGGTGCGCCGCCCGCCGTCACGGCGGTGGCGACGGGCGAAGTCGCGCTGACCATCTCCACGCCGCCGGCCGCGCTCTCCCTGATGCAGGACGGAAAGCTGAAGGCGCTCGCCGTCGGGAACGAGCGGCGGCTGCGCGACATGAGCGAGGTGCCGACGATGACGGAACTCGGCCTCTCCGATGATCCGCTGATCCCGAATTTCTTCGGCCTCGTTGCCCCCGCCGGGACTCCAGCGCCGATCGTCGCGCGCCTGAATGCGGCGGCCGCGCGCGCGATCATGGCTCCCGAAATCGCGACAAGGCTCGCGGCCAGCGGGCTCGACCCCGCTCCCGGCTCCCCCAGGACATGGCGCGCCTGGTCACCGGAGACATCGAGCGTTTCGGCCGGCTGATCCGCGAACTGGATATCAAGGTCACGGAATAGTTCACCGGACAGGAAATCGGATCCGGTGCGATGACCTAACCTCTTGTGTTTGCATGCCTTCGATTTTTCATCCGGCGAGACGGCAGCCGTCAGCTGCCTGACATGCTACGCGCCGGGCAAGGGCGCGTCGGGATGGACCAGCCCGGCCTCCCGCAGCTCCCGCCAGAACGCGGCAGGCACCACCTCCTGCAGCGCAGCCCGGTCTTCGGCGATGCGGCTCGGCTGGCTGGCGCCGGGGATCACCGCAGCGACCGCGGGATTGGCGAGCGAAAACTGCAGGCCGGCCGCCTTCATGCTGACGCCGTGGCGGTCGGCGATGGCCTTGATGCGCGCGACCTTGGCGCGGATCTCCGTCGTCATCGGTGCGTATTCGAAGTTCGGGCCGCCGACCAAGGCACCGGAGCTGTAGGGGCCGCCGACGACGATGCCGAGCCCGCGCTCGGTGACCAGCGGCATCACGCGCTGGAGGGCGCGCGCATGGTCGAGCAGCGTGTAGCGTCCCGCCAGCAGGAAGCCGTCTGGGCGCGGACCGTCGAGCCCGAGCAGCAGCTCGATCGGCTCCACCCGGTTGACACCGAGGCCCCAGCCCTTGATCACGCCTTCGTCGCGCAGCCGGTCGAGGGCCCTGAAGGCGCCCTTGCGCGACGCCTCGAACACGCCGAGCCATTCGTCGCCGTAGAAATCCTGGGCGACATCATGGACCCAGGCGATCTCGATACGATCGGTCTTCAGTCGCTTCAGGCTGTCCTCGATGGACCGCAAAGTTGCGGCCTCGGAATAGTCGTTCACGATCCTGTTGGGGCGGCCATGCTTGAAGACCTCGCCCTTCTCGCCGAGATCTCGCGCACTGACATCCTCGATCTCGTCGAGGATGACGCGGCCGACCTTGGTGCTGATGACGTATTCGTCGCGCGGCCGGCCATTGAGCGCCTCGCCCATGCGGATTTCGGCGAGGCCGGCCCCGTAAAAGGGAGCGTTGTCGAAATAGCGGATGCCGTCCTTCCAGGCAGCCTCGACCGTTGCGAGCGCCTCCTGCTCGGGAATGTCGCGGAACATGTTTCCAAGCGGGGCGGCGCCGAAGCCGAGCTTGCCCGGAAGAATATCCTTGAGTGACATGGTTTGATCCTTTCGTTGGAATGCCCGGTCGCGTCAGTCAGGCAACCCGCAGGGCGTCGAGCACGAACGCACAGCGGTCCGCGAGGTCGGCAATCCCTGCATGGTACAGGATTTCGATCCGGCACAGACGCGGCGGCTCGTGACCATCGCAGCGAACAGCTATGTGGTTGCGCCCGGCATCAGGCTGCGCCTCATGCTCTACGGCACCGATCTGGCCGAGACCGGCGCCATCTCCGGCACGGCTGCGATGGTGCTGGGTCGCATCGTCGGCCAGCGCCACATGAGGCCGGGATGCCTCGCCTGCGCCGATACCTTGAGAGCGTCGCCGCTGCCGAGGGAAACGTCCACCGGAGGTTGCCCTATCCGCCGCTCGCCAGGAAGGCGTGCTCGATCAAGGGGCGGTTATGGCCGAGGTGCGGTTCAATCAGCATATCGAGATGCCCGCCGACGATCGGKACCACGTTCAGATCGGTGAAGAGCTCGCCCCAGCCCAGATCTAACGGAACGCCGGGCCGTCGKCATCGAAACAGGGTGGCGGCTATCGGCAGCGCGGTTTTCGGCTGGCGGAGCCAGTGGTCGAAGGCGCGCATGCGCAGCACCTCCTCGAGCTCGAGGCGCAGAATGAAACGTGGCCGGGCGAGGATCTCCCATTTCAAGCGCTCGATGCCGCTGGCGAGCTGGGCCTCTGCGCCGAAACGGGCAAAGATCTTGGCGACGGCCCGCAACATCATGCGATCGATGGTCACCCGGTGCGCCCGGATGCGCTGCGCCGTGCGGGCCAGGGTCTCAGCGTAGCTGTGATGCCCGGCGCCGATATTGGTGTCGAGGATTCCCAGGAAGGTGACCGACCGGCCCGCCGCGACGAGCGTGGAAGCAACCTCGAAGGCGACGCCGCCGCCCAGGGAATAGCCGATGAGCTTCACATTGCCCTCGGGCTGGGCATGGTTGATCTGGTCGACAACGGCATCGACCATCCGGGGTATCGTTCCCTGTCCGGCCAGCAGGTCCTTCAGGTTCTCGTAGCGCACGGCGACAACCCGGGCGACCTTGCCCATCTCCAGCCCGAAGGCCGCAAGGCTAGGGCCGTAGCCGATCGATCCCGGCACGATGAACAGGACGGGCCGCGTGTCGGAGGGGGCAGGCGGATGTCTCGTCGCCTCGTCGCCGGACGCTGCCCTGACGATATCGGCAAAACTCATGTCGATGGTGAACAGGTCCAGATCGAGTTCCCGCCCAAGCGCCTCCTCGAGTTCCATGACGAATTGCAGCAACTTCAGGGAATCGCCACCCGCTTCATCCCAGCGGCTGCCTGCCGCTCCCTTGCCCTGGAGTATCCGTTCCCAAAGGGTCCCGACCACCGCCTCGACAGCATGAGGGTTTCCCATTTGTCGGGATTCCGGAGCGTCATCGTTGTCCTTGGGCGGGCGCAGCCCGCCATCCAGCTCCCGCAGCCGGATACTGTCGATCTTCCCGCCCCGAAGCCGTGGCAATTCGGCAAGACTATGCAGCCGCGTCGGATGGACGGCGGCCGGCAGCGACCGCCTGATCAGCGCGCGCAATTCTGGAATCAGGTCCGTGCCCGCCTGTTCGGCGGGAACGACAAAGGCCACCAGTTCGTTTCCGTCCGTCACGACCGCGACGGCATCGCGGATGCCGGGCGCGCGCCGCAGGACAAGTTCGAGTTCGGCCGGCTCGACGCGCCGTCCATTGATCTTGATCTGGCGCCCTTTGCGTCCAACGACCCGCATCAAGCCGGTTTCGTCCACTGTGACGAGATCGCCCGTTGCGAAGAGCCGAAGCTGCGGATCGGGCAGGCCCGCCTGAAGCGGGAGATTTCTGCCGCGTTCCCAGTATCCAAGGGCGACGTAGCTGCTGCGGAGCAGCAGCTCGCCCTCCTGCCCTGGAGCGACCGGATCTCCGTTCTCGTCGACCACGGCATAATCAACGCCGGGCAGGACGAAACCGACCGGAACCGTTGCACCCTGTTCCGGATAGTCCCTCGGCAGGAACCACTGTGTTCCCGTACTCTCGGTCGACAAATAGCTGATCTGGATGAAGCAGGTCTCCGGCACCGCCGCGCGGAGGCGATCGATATCGGCCCAGAGCACCCTTTCGCCGCCGACCCGCACCACGCGGAGCGAGGCAAACGTGTCGGGCTGGGCGCCATTCATCAAGACGCGCAACAAGGCAGGCACGAGATAGGCGACCGTCACCTGCCAGGTCTGGAAATGCTCGCGAACGGCGCGAATGCCGGCGCTCTCGACATCCAGCAGATACAATGTCGCGCCGCAGAGCATCGGCGTCATCATTTCCCGGCATCCCGCGATGGTCGCAGGCCCGGTCAGCGGCATGAAGACATCATCGGGGCCGATATGGCCGGCGTTTACATATTGCTGAACACGCTGGAGGAGCGCGCGTTGGCTGTTGACCACGCCCTTTGGCGTTCCGGTGCTGCCCGATGTGTAGAGAACGATGGCCGGCGCATCGACGGAGATCTCGGATTGCGACAGCGGGACCCTGCCAGGCGGCGCCTCCGCGAGACATTTTGCCGGGTCGATCCATTGCAGCGGCACCGCATCCGGCCAGTCCTGCGGTTCGCCAGGGCCGACCCTCACGATGGCCTTTAGGCGCGCATCCGCCGCAATGGCCGCCAGGCGCGGCACCGGGTCCCGCGGATTGAGCGGCACCGCGGGCCTGCCGGCGCGCATGGCAGCCAGCATGGCCACCGGGTACCAGAGGGCGTTGCCGAGAAGCAGTCCGACCGTCTCTCCGGGCGGGACCGCATCGGCGATGACGGCGGCGAGGATCTGAACCGCGTGCAACAACCGCAGAAAGGTCAGCGATGTCGTGCCGTCACTGAGCGCGATCTTGTCTGCGTGCTTCTGGACAACTCGTTCCAGATGTTCGAACGCCGGTGCGTCCGAAAAATCGTCGCTCATCTCTGCGAAGGGATGGCTGGTGGGGCCGTCCCTGTCGAGGGCGCGCGCCGATGCCCCTGCCCAGGCCACATCGTCCAAGATGCTGTTTCGGACGGTCGTTGCGTCCTGCGGCCTCCCATCACCTGGAATGGACCGCACGGCATGAGAAGGCGAACCTTCTGAACGTCGGCGCCCGATCGCTTCCAACATTGCCCCCATTGTTGACCGAGTTCTGCCGCATTCTGCGTTGCCGCTGCGGCAACGGCATCGTCAGAACGAATGAACCCGACGGGGGGCCTGCCGGCGGCGTTCGCATCTCCTCAAATCCTGTTCGGGCGTGGCTCCCCGGCTGCCGGTGCTGGCCGGACAGCCCGCATCGCATCGGTGCTCAGCGCCCCTAGATGTGGAGCGTCAACAGGTTGTCCTCGTCGCGAGCGAGTCTGCTGATGGGTGTCTTGGCCTGGATTCCGCCGTGGGGGCGATGCCAGTTGTAGTGATGGAGCCAGCGCGGCAGCTCTTCGGCTCTGCGCTCTGAGTGGCCGCTCAGCCGCTGGCGCCGCAGTGCGATGATCTGCTCGACCTGGCCTGCCGGCGTCGGGCGATGCAGCCGGTGCGGACGCGACGAGCGGTCCGCCAGCCCGGCCATGCCCTCGGCGGCGAAGCGGGCGATCCATTTATGGACGGTCTTGAGGCTGACGCCGGCCGCCTTGGCGATCACGCCAGAGGCCGTGCCTGCCGCCGCCATGCGCACGATCCGCTCTCGACCCAACTGCGTCAGACGGGCATTCTTGTGGATGTTCATCCGGTCCTCCTTCGATGGAGACTGAAGCTTCGCAACCTCAGCTTCCTCGCTCGGGACCGGATGGACAACCTATTGAGAGCTCACACCTACATCATCAGACAGGGAAATCGTATCCGGTCCGATGATCTAACCCTTTGTGATGGCATCGGCTTTCCCGAGAACCGCAATCCACTTTTCGGGCCGATGCCCTAGTAGGAGCGCGGCAGCCCCAGGTCATGCTGGGCGACATAGTTGAGGATCATCTCCTCCGAGACCGGAGCGACGCGGAACAGGCGCGCGTCGCGCCAGAGCCGCTCGACATGGTATTCCTTCGCATAACCCATGCCGCCGAGGGTCTGGATGGCGCGGTCCGTCGCCAGCCCCGCGGCGTGGCCGGCAAGCCATTTCGCCATATTGGCCTCGCTGCCATAGGGCTTGCCCTGGTCGTAGAGCGCCGCCGCCTTCTGGTTCATCAGCCTGGCGCATTCCAGCTGGATATGCGCCTCGGCGAGTGGGAACTGGATGCCCTGATAGGAGCCGATCGCCGCGCCGTTGAAGATCTTGCGTTCGCGGGCATAGTCGGCTGCAAGCCGGATCGCGAGTTCGGCCGTGCCGACCAGCCCGGCCGTGGTGACGATGCGCTCGGTGTTCAGCACGTCGAGCAATTCGCGAAAGCCGCCATCGAGCGTGCCGACGAGCTCATGCCCCTCGACGCGCACATCCTCGAAGAACACGGCGCTGGAGGGCAAGGTGTTGGTGCCGACCTTCTCGATCGCCTGATGGGTCAGCCCCGCCCTGTCGACATCGATGAGGAAGAGACTGATGCCGTCGGTCTTGCGGCTGACCTCCTCGAGCTTGCGGGTGCGCGCGACGACCAGCATCTTCGTGGCCTGGGGCACCGCGGTGATCCAGATCTTCTGGCCGTTGAGGCGCC
This sequence comes from Allobosea sp. 05T433, assembly GCF_056396065.1. Classification (NCBI taxonomy): domain Bacteria; kingdom Pseudomonadati; phylum Pseudomonadota; class Alphaproteobacteria; order Hyphomicrobiales; family Alloboseaceae; genus Allobosea; species Allobosea sp. 05T433. The sequence goes on from NZ_JBFTKS010000002.1 coordinate 67,306, forward strand.
AGCCATTGCCGTCAGTGCGGGCGAATGTCTTGAGCGCGAGCGAATTCGTACCGGCATCCGGCTCGGTCAGCGCCATCGCGAACAGCGCGTCGCCCGCCACCAGCGCCGGCAAGAGCTCGCGCTTCATCGCCTCGGTGCCGAAGCGGCTGATGGTCACCCCGCCAAAGACCGGATTGCACATGAACATCTGGCTCAGCGTCGACCCGCCGGCCGCCGCGCAAAGGTTCTCGACCGCGATCGCGACTTCGGCCATGCCGAGCCCGGCGCCACCATATTCCTCCGGGATCGCGATGCCGCAGAGCCCGGCCGCGCAGATCTCGCGCCAGACGGCGCTGGGAAATTCCTTCTTCGCGTCGAGCTCGCGCCAGTAGTCCAGGCCGAACTTTTCGCCGACCCGCCGCGCGGTTTCCGCCAGCATCTGTTGCTCGTCGCTGCGGTCGAAATTCATGCTGGCCTCCGCTCCGCCGCGCGCTGGCGCAGCAGCCGCAACGGGTTTTCAAGGGTGTTGACGATGTGATCGAGGAAGCGCGCCGCCCGCACGCCGTCGAGCACGCGGTGGTCGCAGGAGAGAACCAGACCGATTTCGCGCCGCAGGCTCGGCAGGCCATTCGCATCCGGCCGGAAGACCGGCTTCTGCGCCGCGACGCCGAGAATGGCCGACTGGCCGGGATTGATGATCGGCACGAGATGCGAGGCGCCGAACATGCCGACATTGGAGACAGAGATGGCGCCGCCTTCGAGCTCGGCGCTCGCGAGGCGTCCGGAGCGGGCGCGGGCAACGAGATCGCCGCACCCGTCAGCGACCGCATCCAGGCTTAGGTGGCCGGCCTCACGAAGCACCGGCACGAGCAGGCCCCGTTCGCTGTCGACCGCGAGCCCGACATCCGGACTGGCGAGCTCGATGATCTCGTCCTCGGCCCAGAGCAGGTTGCAGGCCGGCATCTCGACCAGGGCCCGGCCCACCGCCGCCATGATGAAATGCGTGATGCTCAGGCGGGTCTGCCCGCCGCTGCCGTTCAATTCCTCGCGCAGGTCCAGCAGCCGCGAGATATCGGCCTCGGCATGAACGTAGAAATGCGGGATCGTCTGCTTGGACAGGGTCAGCCGGCGCGCGACGATCCTTTCCATGGTGCTGGCGGGGCGTCGCCGGTCGGACGTCGCTCGCACGGCCGGAGTCGGTCGGGCGTTCGCCTCGGTCGGTGCGATGGTCGCTGCCAGAGCCGCCTGGACATCGGCCTGCTTGATCCTGCCGCGCGGGCCGGAGCCTGCGACCAAGGCCAGGTCCAGGCCATGCCGGCGGGCGATGCGCCGCGCCAGCGGCGTCGCGATCACGCGATCCCCCGCAACTGGCGCGGGCACGGACACCGGTTCCGGTGCCGGCTTGGCCGCGGTCATCTCCGGAGCTGCGGCCTTCTGCACCCCGGCAGCCGGGGCCGCGCCGGCCCAGGTTGCGAGCACGGCGCCGACAGGGACCGTCTCGCCTTCCGGGATCAGGATTTCGCCGATGCTGCCGGCCTGCTGGGCCTCGATCTCGGTCGCGATCTTCTCGGTCTCGACGATGAACAGGATGTCGCCGGCCGCAACCCTGTCGCCCGGACCGACGCGCCAGGACGCGAGCAGGCCCTCGGTCATGGTCAGGCCGAGCTTGGGCATCACGATGGGGGCGGCGCTCGACATGGTCACACGCCCCGGAAGCTGGCTTGGCGCTTCTGCAGGAAGGCCTGGCAGCCTTCATGTGCGTCGGCGGAATCGAGCACGAGGCCGATCATCGCCTGCTCATGGCGCAGCGCCGAGGGCAGCGGCATATCCGCACCGTCATTGAGCGTGCGCTTCAGGAGTTTCAGGACGAGCGGGGATTTGGTCGCGATGCTGGCCGCAAGCGCCAGCGCCTGGTCGAGCAGTTCGGCATCGGGCACTACGCGGTTGATCAAGCCGAGCCGCTCCGCCTCGGCCGCATCGATGCGGCCGCCGGTGAACATCAGCTCCTTCGCCCGGCACAGCGGGATCTGGCGGATCAGCCGCTGAGAGCCGCCTGCGCCGGGGAACAGGCCCAGATTGATCTCGGGCAGGCCGAACTTGGCCGAGCTCGCGGCAAGGCGAATATCGAGGCAGAGCAGCAATTCGGTGCCGCCGCCCAGCGCCCAGCCGTTCACCGCGGCGATCGTCGGCTTGTCCAGCGTCTCGATGCGGCGGAAGACGCTGTGCAGCCGCTCGCCGAGCTCGAGATAATGCGGCAGGCCCTGGCGGCTATCGAGATCGGCGATATCGCCGCCGGCGACGAAGGCGCGCTCGCCGGCTCCGGTCAGGACGACGACCTTGACCAGCGGATCGGCCCCGGCGCGGCCCACGGCCTCGTCGAGCGCCGCAAGCGTCGCCATGTCGAGCGCATTCAGCGTCGCTGGCCGATTGATCGTGATCAGGGCGGTGGCGTCACGGCGCTCATAGAGAATGCTGTCGGACACGGGTGTTCCTCTCGATCTCAGGCGAGTGTGCGGCGCACGGCTTGCACCACCCGCTCGGCGGAAGGCAGGTAGGCCGTCTCCAACCCCTTGGAGAACGGCACCGGCATGAAGGGTGCGCCGACCCGTACGATCGGCCCGTCGAGTTCGTCGAAACCGATATCGGCCATCCGGGCGACGATCTCGGCGCCGACGCCAAAGGCCTCGACGGCCTCGTGCACCACGACGAGGCGATGGGTTTTGGCGAGCGAGCGCAGGACGGCCTGCTCGTCCCAGGGCTGGATGCTGCGCAGGTCCAGGATTTCGGCCTCGACGCCCTCCCCCGCGAGCTGGGAGGCAGCGGCCAGGGCCGTGTGGACGGCGGCGCCATAGGCAATGATGCTGACATCCCTGCCCTCGCGCAGCGTCGCCGCCTGGCCGAGCGGGATGACCGGCAGCTCGGCCGGCACGTCGGCCTTCATGGCGTAGAGCGCCTTGTTCTCGACGAAGACGACCGGGTCGGGATCGGCGATCGCGGCGCGCAGCAGGCCATAGGCGCTGGCCGGGTCGGAGGGGCAAACGACCTTCAGCCCCGGCACATGGGCAAACCAGGCCTCCAGGCATTGCGAATGCTGGGGGCCGGCGCCAAGGCCGCCGCCATGCGGCGTGCGCAGCACCATCGGCACGGAGCTCTGGCCGCCGAACATGAAGCGCGCCTTGGCTGCCTGGTTCACCATCGCGTCCATGACCAGCGTGGTGAAATCCATGAACATGATCTCGACGACCGGCCTGAGGCCGCTGAGCGCGGCTCCCACGGCGGCACCCGCGATCGCGGCCTCGGAGATCGGCGTATCGACGATGCGTTCGGCACCGAAGCGCTCGCGCAGGCCGCGGCTGGCCCCGAAGGCGCCGCCGGCCTCGGAGACATCCTCGCCGATCAGGATGACGGTGGGGTCGGCCGCCATCGCGTCGGCCAAGGCGAGGTTGATCGCCTTGAGATAACGAAGCTCCGGCATCAGTGTGCCTCCATCCCGGCTGGCGCCGCTGTGTAGACATCCGCGAGCGCAGCCTCGAAACCGGGGCCAGGTGCCGCGCGCGCCGCCTCGACCGCGGCATGAATGCGCGCCTTGACCTCTTCGGTGATGCTGGCCAAGGCGTCCTCGGCGATGCCGGCCTCAACCAGCTGCGTCGCGGTGATCCGCAGCGGGTCGCGTTCGCTCAGCGCAGCGAGGTCGGCGGCATCACGGTATTTCTGGGCATCGCCCTCGAAATGGCCACGCACGCGCGTCGTCATGCATTCGAGGATGCGCGGGCCGTCCGCCCGGACCTCGGGCACGATCCGCGCGGCGGCCTCGGCAACGGCAGCGACATCGTTGCCGTCGACCAGGACATGCGGGATCCGGTAGGCGGCGGCCAGATCCTTCAATGCAAAGGAGAGCTGCTTCGAGGTCGGCAGGAATTCGCCCCAGCCATTGTTCTCGCAGACGAAGAGCATGGGCAGCCGCCAGAGCGCCGCCATGTTCAGGCATTCATGCACGAGGCCCTCGGCCAGCGCCCCGTCACCGAAGAAGGCAACCGCGATCGCGCCGTTCTTCTGCGTCCGATGCGCGAGCGCGCTGCCGAGCGCGATCGAGAGCCCGGCCCCGACAATGCCGTTGGCGCCAAGCATGCCGACCGACATGTCGGCGACATGCATCGAGCCGCCGCGGCCGCGGCAGAGCCCGGTATCCCGGGCCAGCAGTTCCGCAAAGAACCCGTCGAGCGAAAGCCCCTTGGCGATGGCATGGCCGTGGCCGCGATGGGTCGAGGCGATCGTATCCTGCGCCGTCAGGGCCGCCATGACGCCAACCGACACCGCCTCCTGGCCGATGCTCAGATGGATGAAACCCGGCACCTCGCCATCGGCGAACATCGCGCTCAGCCGCTCTTCGCTGCAGCGGATCAGCACCAGCGAACGATAGAGCGCGAGCAACCCGTGGGCGGCGTTGTGGCCGGCCGGCGCGACGGAAGGGTCCAATGGTTCTGTCATGAAGCTCTCAATCACCAGGAGTCGCATTTAACATAAAATGATTTATGAGTCATAATTCATTTTTTGAGAATGCAACTGCTTCGATGCCAGGACGTTGATGCGAAGCGGGTCACGCCAAGTGGATCACGCCGGGCTACGCCGCCCGGCGCCGGCCTTCGATCTCCGAGAAGAGCCCGACGACCTCCGCGATGGCGCCATGCGGCAGGGCATCGACGACGGCCTCGATCCGCTCGAACAGAGATCGCGGCAGCCCCTGCTCGCTGCCGATGCGACCGAGCAATTCACGCAAGGTCGCGCGATCGAAGGCATAGTCGGCGGGCGTCATCCGCTGTTCATGGATCAGGGTCTCGCCGTCCAGCGTGTCGGCCTCGAGCACTGCGCTGAGCACCGGCACGCCGGGATCGGTGACGAGCGCGATCCTCTCGACCAGCGCATTCACCGCGGCATCGTCATAGGTCGTCATCTGCCGCGTGCTCGGCGCGCCGTGGACCAGGGTCGTGGCAATGCAGAACGGAATGCTCATCAGCGTGCCTGAAATCGAGCTGAACGGGCCGGTCGCATCCATGCCGGCATAACCGGTCTCATAGGGGTTCATCCGCACGCGCACCGCCGCGAGCGGCCTGCTAGCCAGCACCTCGCGCAGGGCGAGCGCACCGGTCACCGGCGTCTGGTTGAAAGCGCAAACCGGAAAGGGCTTGAAGGTGACGCGCAGGATCGCCCAGTCGCGGCCGAGGCTGGCGGCGAGACCGGCCGGCGCCTCCACCCCGGCAAAGCTGCGCGCGAGCCCCGCCCTGCCCTCCACGGCATGCGGCGCGGAGACCGAGCCGGCCGCGGCAAGCTCGGCGGCGGCCAGGCCGTTGCGGGCGACGATGCCGACCTGGTAGCGCCATTCGTCGGTGCCGTCGGCAAAGGATTGCAGGACGCCGCCGGTGAACGAGACGGCATTGGCCAGCGCTGCCGCGAGCGTCGCCTCGTCAAGCTCCATCAGCGTGCCGGCCGCAGCCGCAGCCGCAACGGTGCCATAGGTCGCGGAGGAGCGGAACCCGGCCGGCGTCGTGCGGCCGGCGAAGGCCTGCTCCAGCAAGCCGCCAGCCTCGTAGCCCGCGACCAGCGCCGGAAGCAGCCTTGCAAGCGGATAGGCCCTGGCCTCGATCATCGCCAGCAGCATCGGGATCAGGATCGTGCCGAAATGCGCCGCCCCGCAGGTATCCTCCTGGGCCCGGCCATGGAACAGCGCTGCATTGGCGAGGCAGGCAGCGCCGATCGTGCTGCGCCTGCCATCGCCGAGCAGGGTCGCCCCGTGGGCGATCTCGCCATCGAGCGCCAGGGCGGCCTTGCGCGCCACCGGCGCATAGGGCGTATCGAAGCCATTGACCGCCATGCCGAGCGCATTGACGAGGCAGGACCGGGCCTTGGCCACAACCTCGGGCGGCAGGGTCTCCGTGCGCAGCTGCACGACAAAACGGGCGATCTCGCGGGTGAGCGTCGGCACGAGCAATCTCCTGGGCGATCAGAGCGCGAGATAACGCTGGCGGATGTCGTCATTCGCCTTCAGGGCCGCGATCGAGCCCTTGAAGACGATCTGGCCCTTGTCGATCACGGTCGCGTCCGTCGCGAGGCCGAGGCAGAAATGCATGTTCTGCTCGGCGATCAGGATCGTGACGCCGGTCTGGCGCAGCGTGCGGATCAGCTCGCCGATGCGCTGCACGATGATGGGCGCGAGGCCTTCGCTGGGCTCGTCCAGAAGCAGCACCGAGGGGTTGCCCATCAGCATGCGGGCGATCGCGAGCATCTGCTGCTCGCCGCCTGAGAGGCGCCCGGCCATGCGCTGGCGCAGGGGCACGAGCAGCGGGAACACCTCGTAGATGCGTTCGAGGTTCCACTCGTCCCGCCCATCGGGGCCCTTCTTCGCGGCGATCAGCAGGTTGTCCTCGACGCTGTGCTGCGGAAAGACCTGCCTGTCCTCGGGCACGAAGCCGAGCCCGGCGCAGGCGATGCGATGCGGTTTCTGGCGCGTCGTCTCGGCGCCGTTCAGGCGCACGCTGCCGCGCCGCGGCGGGGCAAGACCGGCGATCGCCTTCATCGTCGTGCTCTTGCCGGCGCCGTTGCGGCCGAGCAGCGCCATGGTCTGGCCCTGCTCGACGGAAAAGCCGACACCGAACAGGATCTGGCTCGCCCCATAGAAGACGTCGACGCCGGACAGCGCGATGACCGCAGGGCTGGTGACGGAACCGCCGCTCATGCCGCCACCTCATGCTCGCTGCCGAGATAGGCCTCGATCACGGCCGGATTGGTCCGGATCTGCTGCGGCGTGCCTTCCGCCAGAACCCGGCCATAGCTCAGGACGCGGATCGACGGGGCGATCTTGAAGACGATGTCCATGTCGTGCTCGATGAAGACCACGGTCATCTTCTGCCGTTCCCAGAGCTCATGGACCTTGTCGATGACGCGCCAGCGTTCCTCGGGGCCCATGCCGGCGGTCGGCTCGTCGAGCAGGAGCACGCGCGGCTCGAGCACCAGGGCAAGCGCGATATCGAGCAGCTTCTGGTCGCCATGCGAGAGATTGGCCGAGAGGATGTGGCGCTTGTCGTGAAGCCCGACCATCGCGACGCAATGGCCGGCATGGGCGCGCGTCGAGGCGAGCGGGAAACGCGTGCCGAGGCGGCCCGCGTGGCGGTGATGCGCGGAGACCGCGGCCAGCAGGGTTTCCTCGACCGTCAGCGACGGGAAGATGCTCGCGACCTGGAAGGCCCGCCCGACCCCGCGCCGGACGATCTCACCGATGCTCAATCCGACGAGGTTCTGGCCATCGAGCCGGATCTCGCCGCTATCGGGCCGGATCGCCCCCGAGAGCTGGTTGAAGAAGGTGCTCTTTCCCGCGCCGTTCGGCCCGATGATCGCGGTCAGCGAGGCGGTCTCGAAGGTCAGCGTGACGTCGTCGGTCGCGCGCACCCCGCCAAAGGCCTTCACCAGATTGCGGATCTCAAGCATCGCTGCCGTTCCCCGGATCGCGGAAGCCGCCATAGCTGTGCCAGGAGGTGCCCGCGAGCCAGCCGCAATCGACGGGAACGTCGATGCCCGTGATCGCGGACGCGTCGGGCGAGGCCAGGAAGGCGACGACGCGCGCGACCTCGTCAGGCTCGACCAGGCGGCCGAGCGCTGCGCTGCCKACGAGGTTGGTGATGTCGCGCTCACCCTTGTCGATCGCGGCCTGCAATGCCGGCGTGCGGGTATAGCCCGGCGAGACGCTGTTGACGCGGACCTGGGCTGGTCCCCATTCGGCGGCGAGCCCGCGCGTGATCGCGATGACGGCGGCCTTGGCCGGCGCATAGGCGTGAAGCGGGACCGAGCGCGAGCCGGTGATCGAGGCGATGTTGACGATGCTGCCGGCGCGACGCGTCAGCATCGCCGCCCCGAAGACGACGCAGGCCAGATAGGTCCCGCGCTGGTCGATATGGATGACATGGTCCCAGACCGCCATCGGCAGCTCGGTCGGCCGCAGGGGCGGCTGCAGCACGCCGGCGCTGTTGACAAGAATGCCGACCGGGCCGATCTCGGCCTCGATCCGCGCCGCCACGCGCCGCAGCCCCTCCTCGTCGCCGACATCGCCCTGGACGGCGTGGCCGCCGAGCTCGGCGGCGACGCTTTCCGCCAGCGCCAGGTCGCGGTCTAGGATCACGATCCGGGCGCCGCGCTTGGCCAGTTCGCGGCAGCAGGCGGCGCCGATGCCACTTGCGCCCCCGGTGACGACGGCGATGGTCTTCTCGGTCATGTCGACGTCCCCTTCACTGCGACGGGAGCAGGCGTGGCGGCACCGCGCGTGCGCCGCGCCGCCAGCCATTCCATCACGAAATCCAGCAGGCCTTTGCGCAGGCCGAGCGCGAAGAGCAGGATGACCGAGCCGAGCACGAGCCCGTGATGCTCGGCCGTGCGCGTGACGAAATCGTTCAGCAGCAGCAGGATTCCGGTTCCGACCAGCGGCCCGAGGAAGTTTGCCGTGCCGCCGAGCATGACGATGAAGACGGCCTCGCCCGACATCGTCCAGAAGGCGAACTCGGGATAGGCGCCCGAGACGAACAGACTCATGATCACGCCGCCGAGGCTGGCGAAGGCGCCGGCGAGAACGAAGGCGGTCAGCCTCGTGCGATAGACATTGATGCCGAGAAAGCCAGCGCGGGTGGCGTTGTCGCGGACCATGCGCAGCGCATAGCCGAAGGGCGAGGACACGATGTGCCGCATCGCCAGGAGCCCGAGCACCAGCAGCGCGGCGCTGAACAGATAGAGCTGCTTCTGGTCGGAGAGGTTGATGCCGAGGAAGGCCGGGCGCGGGATGCCGCCGCGCAGGCCCTGGTCGCCACCGGTGACCGGCACCCAGGCGATGATCATGCTGTGGATCAGCATCTGGAAGGCCAGCGTCACGAAGGCGAAATAGATCTCCTTCAGCCGCACGCAGATCGCGCCGACGACGAGCGCGACCAGCGCCGAGATGCAGAGCGTCAGCAGGACGGCGAGCGGGATCGGCATGCCGGTGCGCTGCATCAGGATGCCGAAGCTGTAGGCGCCCATGCCGAAGAACAGGCCATGGCCGAAGGAGACCATGCCGCCATAGCCGACGAGCAGGTTGAGCGAGGTCGCAAACAGGCCGAGCGCGGCGCAGCGGATGACGAAATCGATCAGCGCGCTGCTGCTGGTGATGAGCGGCAGGATGGCCAGGACGAGGAAACCGGCAAGGGCGAGCGCGGCGTCGCGAAGGGCTGGGCGGGTCATCTCAGGCCGCCTCGCGTCCGAACAGGCCGGTCGGCTTCACGATGAGGACGAGCGCCATGCAAAGATACATCAGAGCCTCGGTGAAGAGCGGAAAGCCGAGCGCGCCAAAGGCCCTGATCAGCCCGATCAGGATCGCGCCGACCAGCGCGCCCATGATCGAGCCCATGCCGCCGATCACGGTGACGATGAAGGACTCGATCAGGATCGAGAAGCCCATGCCCGGCGTCAGCGAACGGACCGGCGCAGCAAGCCCGCCGGCGAGACCCGCGAGCAGGCAGCCGAGCGCAAACAGGGCCGTGAAGAGCAGGCCGGTATTGATGCCCAGCACGGAGACCATCGCCGGGTTGTGAGCAGCCGCACGGATCGTCTTGCCGATCCTCGTCTTCGCGATGGCCAGGCCGAGCACCCCCGCCATCAGCAGCGCCGCGGCGATCAGGAACAGATAGAAGGGCGGAACGACCCCGCCCATGATGAAGAGCGGCGGCACCTGGAAGGCCGGCGGCATGCCCATGGCGCGGAATTCCGGCCCCCAGACGATCCGCACGAGATCGTCGAGGATCAGCACCAGCGCGTAGCAGACGAGCAGCTGCATCAGGACGTTGCCGCCATAGATGCGCTGCATGAAGAAGCGCTCGATGACGATCCCGATCAGGCAGGTCCCGACCGCGGCACCGAGCAGTGCGAGCGCATAGCTCTGCGTCGCCTGGAACACCGTCATCGCGAGATAGGCGCCGATCATGTAGAAGGCGCCATGGCTGAAGTTCACGATCTTCATCACGCCGAAGATCAGCGTCAGCCCGACCGCGACGAGGAAGAGCAGCATCCCGATAATGAAGCCGCTCGTCGCCTGCGTCACGAGGCAGGATGACGAGGACAGGCAGTCCGTCAGGGCGTTGAGGTCCATCGCGCGCTCGCCGGGAGGAAATGGGCCGGGCCGCGCGCCAGGGCGCGGCCGGATCTGATGGGACGCAGGCGTCGGGTCGACCCCGACGGATCAGGACGGGCTTCAGACGAAGCCCTTGTCCTTCTTCCACTCGGCCTCGAGCTCGAAGATGCGCTGCCAGGACACGCTCTTCATCTCGGGAACATAGGGCTCCTTGGCGATCGTCGTGCCCCAGCCGACGGCATAGTCGACGAGCGTCTGGTCGTCGGCCCGCATCGTGACCTTGCCCTCGGCGCCAAAGGGCGACTCGATCGTCAAGCCGCGCAGGACCTCGGCCAGCTTCTTGCCGTCGGCCGAATTCGCCTTCTTCGCGGCAGCGGCGAGGAAATTGACCGCCAAGGCGTTCTGCCAGGCCCAGTTGGTCGGGTACTCGCCATATTTCGCGCGATAGGCGTCGCCCCAAGCGGCGTTCTGGGGCGTCGCCGGGAAGGTCTTGATGTAGCGATTGCCGGAATGGATGCCGGGCGGCAGGTTCTTGACCGTGGTCAGCGCCGTGTAATCGGCCATGTTGACCGCGAAGAACTGCATCTGCGCGAAGAGCGCATAGATGCCGGCCTGGTCGATGAAGGAGGTCAGGTCGCCGCCCCAGAGGCAGGAATAGAGCGCCTGCGGCTTGGCCTGCAGCAGCTTGGTGATCGACTCGGTATAGTCGGGCTGGAAGATCTTCGGCCAGGATTCCGCGACGACCTCGGCCTTGGGCGCGAAACGCTTGAGATACATCACGAATTCGGCGGTCGTATCGCGGCCGTAGGCGTAGTCCGGCGAGCAGGTCGCCCAGCGCGTCAGCCCCTTGGCATTGACGATCTCGGCCGCATAGGTTCCGCCCGCGACGGAATCATGGATGCCCTGGCGCGCGCAACGGAAGGCGTTCGGCAGTTTGAGCTTGGGATCGGCCGTCAGGGACGAGGTTTCGGAATTGCTGTGAATGCAGAGAACGCCGAGATCGCGCGCCACCTCATGGACGGCGAAGGCGCCGGTCGAGGCTTCCGCGTCGATCAGGATCTCGCAGCCGTCGGAATTGACCAGTTCGCGGGCGACGCGGGCGGCCTCCTGCGGCTGCCCCTTGGTGTCGCGCACCACGAGCTCGATCGGCCGGCCGGCAAGCCCGCCGGCGGCATTGGCCTTCTCGACCTCCATCTGCGCGGCATTGCGCGAGGATGTGCCGAGCTGGGCGACGCGCCCCGACAAAATGGTCGGCATGCCCACCTTGACGGCCTTGGCCTGGGCGCGGGCGACCCAGGGCGCGGCCATCACGCCGGCGGCTCCGGCCGTCAGCGCCAGAACGGCGCGCCGATTCATCGGCAAGGACGGTGTTTTGGTCATCACGCTTCTCCCTGGGGCCTTTGGCCGTTTCCTTTCCGGGTTGATCCGGAAGGCGGCATCTTGTCGGCGCCGCTGTGCGGCACGCGCTTCTTGCAGCGATATTCGGCAGCCGCCGGGGTGACGTCAAGAGAAAAATGAATTACGAGTCATAAATCAGAAAAAGGAGATGGCGAGGCCTCGCGAGCTTTGCCAAGAGGGTGGAATGATCAATCTCTCGAGCTTCGTCCGCTACCACGCGAGCCGGACGCCGGACCGTACCGCTGTCATCTTCGACGAGGCCCGCATCTCCTATGGCGCGCTTGCCGGGCGGGTCGCGCGGAGCGCCGGCTGGATTGCCGCGCGCGGCATCGTGGCGGGCGATGTCGTTGCCGTGCTGATGAAGAACAGCGCCGCCTTCGTCGAGCTGGCGATCGCGGTCGGGCATCTCGGCGCCGTCTTCCTGCCGATCAATTTCCGCCTCTCCGCCGACGAGGTGCGCTACATCGTCGAGGATTCCGGCGCCAGGCTGCTGATCGCCGATGAGGAGCTTGCAGCCTCGGCCCGCGAGGCCGGCCCGGTCGTCCTGGTCGATGCGGCAGCGCGCGCCGACAGCACGCGGCTCGGCTCCGGGGCTGCGCCTGCCGATCCGGTGCCGCGCAAGCCGTCCGACCTGTTTCGGCTGATGTACACGTCGGGGACCACCGACCGCCCCAAGGGCGTGATGCACAGCTACGAGAATTTCTACTGGAAATGCAGCGACCATATCGTGGCGCTTGGCCTCACCCGGGAGGACCGGCTTCTCGTCGTCGGGCCGCTCTACCATGTCGGAGCCTTCGACCTGCCCGGCCTGGCCGTGCTCTGGGTCGGCGGCATCCTGTGCATCCAGCGCGAGTTCTCGCCGGTTGCCGCGCTCCAGGCGATTGGCAGGGAACGGTTGAACTGCGCCTGGCTCGCCCCCGTGATGATGAGCGCGATGCTCGCAGCCACGGAAGAGGTAGGCCAGGATCTGTCCAGCCTGCGCTGGGTCATCGGCGGTGGCGAGCGCACGCCCGAGGCGCGCATCCGCAGCTTCAGCGCCGCCTTCCCCAATGCCCGCTATATCGACGCCTACGGCCTGACGGAGACCTGCAGCGGCGATACGCTGATGGAGGCAGGTCGCGAGATCGAGAAGATCGGCTCTGTCGGCCGGGCGCTTGCCCATGTCGAAATCCAGATCAGGGACGAGGCCGGCAGGGTCCTGCCGCCGGGCGCGACCGGAGAGATCTGCCTGCGCGGCGCCAAGATCACCAGCGGCTACTGGAACGATGCGGCCAAGACCGAAGCCGCGTTCTACGGCGACTGGTTCCGCAGCGGCGACATGGGCTATCTCGACCCGGACGGCTTCCTCTATCTGACCGACCGCATGAAGGACATGATCATCTCCGGCGGCGAGAATATCGCCTCCTCGGAGGTCGAGCGCGCCATCTTCGAGCTGCCGCAGGTGCGCGAGGTCGCGGTGATCGGCGCGCCCGACGAACGCTGGGGCGAAAGGCCGGTTGCCTTCGTCGTTCTCGAGCCCGGCAGCGCCCTCACCCTCGATGCGCTCGCCGCCCATTGCCGCAGCCGGCTCGCCGCCTTCAAGGCCCCGCGCCAGCTGATCCTGCGGGAAAGCCTGCCGCGCAATCCATCGGGCAAGATCCTGAAGCGGGTCCTCCGCGACGAGTTGCGATCCTAGCCCGATCTGCGAGTTTGATCACACGTCAGCCCAAGAGCCCCGGATACGAGACCGCATGACGACACAAGCCCGTGCGAGCAGCAGCGCAAAACGCCCGAAGCTGACCCGCAGCGAGAAGAATGACGACGTCAAACGCCGCCTGTTCGGCGCCGCGGCGAAGGTCGTCGGCAAATACGGCTATGCCGAGGCCTCGGTGGCCCGCATCACGGACCTGGCGGGCGTGGCGCAGGGAACCTTCTACAATCATTTCGAGAACCGGCAGGAACTGCTCGAGCAATTGCTGCCGGTCATCGGCCAGCACATGGTCGACTTCATCCGCGAGAAGATCGAGGCGTCAGCCTCCGAGCTCGAGAAGGAGGTCGCCCGCTTTCGCGCCTTCTTCGAATTCCTGCAGGATACACCTGAATTCCTGCGCATCCTGAACGAGGCCGAGGTTTTCGCGCCGCTCGGCTACCAGCAGCATCTCGACAATATCTCCGCGGCCTATGTGCGGCTGCTCAAGCGCGCACGCGGCCCCGGCAAGATCGGCGACTACAGCGACGAAGAGCTGGAGGTCATCGTCCATATCCTGATGGGTGCACGCGGCTATCTCAGCCGGCGCTATGCCTATGGCGAGGACGGCGTGAACCCCGTCCCCGAGCATGTCATCACCGCCTATGAGAAGCTGATGCGCTCAGGCCTGATCGAGGGATAGGCCGCGAACGCCGCCGGCCGGTCGGATCATCATGCCGTGTTTGCATCGGCTTTACCGAAAACCGCGATCCACTTTTCGGGCCGATGCTTTAGGGCCGTTCGGCGGGGCAGCTGCCCGGCCCGCGTCCTTCGTTTCCGGCCCTGGCCAGTTCGAGCGCGCTGATCGACCGGACGCAATGCGTCAGCCGGTCGAGCAGTCGCGCGGCCAGGCGCGTGCGCTGCCAGTACAGCGTGACGGAGATAGGCCGATGCGGCGGCAGCTCCACCAGGCGACCGGCATCGAGATGCGGCGTTGCCAGCGGCAGCGGCGTCATCGACCAGCCCAACCCGGCCAGCGTCATGTCCAGCATGCCCTGGGTCGAGGGTATCCAATGGACGGGGGGCGAAACCGGCGTCCCCCAGGACTGCCGCACCCAGCGCGCCTGCAACTCGTCGCGACGGTCGAAGCGCAGCATCGGCGCTTCCTGAAGGCTCGCGGCATCGACGCCGTCGGGAAAGAACCGGCTGATGAAGCCGGGGCTGGCCGTCGCCACATAGTCGATGGCGCCGAGCGGATAGATCTTGCAACCGGGAACGGGGGCGGGATCGGCCGTCACAGCCGCCAGAACCTCTCCCGTGCGTAGCCGCTCGGCCGTATGGGCCTCATCATCCATGACGAGGTCGAGCATCGCACCGGTCTGCGCCGCGAACTGTGCCGCCGCCCGGGGAAACCAGGTGCTGACGCTGTCGGCATTGACGGCGACCCTGACCGTGGTCGCGCCGGGCTCCTGAACCGCCAGTCCCGGCAGATCATGGACGACTTCGCCTTCGAGCAGCCGAACCTGCTCGACATGGGCGCAGAGCTTGGCGCCGATCTCGGTCGGGCGACAGGGAACGCCCCTTGTCAGCAGGATCGCGCCGAGCCGTTCCTCCAACCCCTTCACACGCTGAGACACAGCCGATGGCGTGACGCCGAGCGCCACTGCGGCCTTCTCGAAACTGCCCTCGCGGGCGACGGCAGCGACGGCCGCCAGGGACGCATAGTCCAGCATTAACTTGCCTAATTCATGATTAGCTTCTTTAGCTAGACTACATCGGCAGTCGCGCGCATCAAGGCCGGCATGACCAGCTCTCTCATGCCCTCTCTTTTGCCCGCCTTCGCCAAGGGTTTTGCCCTTTCCGCCGGCCTGATCATGGCCATCGGCGCCCAGAACATGTTCGTGCTGCGCCAGGGGCTCAAACGGGAGCATGTCTGGCCTATCGTCCTGTTCTGCGCGGCGGCCGACGCTGCGCTGATCGTGGCAGGCGTCAGCGGCCTCGGCAGCGCACTCGCCCTCATTCCCGGCCTGTCGCTCGGCCTCAGCCTGGGTGGCGCGGCCTTTCTCAGCTGGTACGGCGTTTCGGCGCTCAGGCGGGCCGCCAACCCTTCCGTCCTCCTTGTCGAGCAACAAGGCGGCATGACGCTCGGCGCAGCGCTGGCCGGCACCGCCGCCTTCACCTTCCTCAACCCTCACGTCTATATCGACACGGTCATGCTCATGGGGGCCGTCGGGACGAGCCTTCCGCCGATCGAGCGGCCTCCGTTCATGGCCGGCGCGGCGATTGCCAGCTTTGCCTGGTTCGCTTCGCTTGGCTTCGGCGCGCGCTTCCTCGCCCCGCTCCTGTCCCGGCCCGCCTCCTGGCGCGTTCTCGACCTCGGCATCGGCGCGATGATGCTGGCGCTCGCGGCAAGCCTGCTCCGCGACGCGCTGATCCCCTGACCCAACGCCCTCGCCGAGCGGCCCACTCCGCGGAAAAGGCGGGAGCGCCCTAACAAAATTCGCATTCCCTTCCCCCCGACCGGGAACGGGCAGTGTTCTGGCACGTTCTCAAACAGGAGCCCGCCCATCTCTCCTTCGCCAGGAGCGGAGCATGAGCCGTTATTTCTTCGACAGCACGGATGGCGACTTCGTCGATATCGACGAGGACGGAATCGAACTTGCCAGCGACGGAGAAGCGCGGCTGTCGGCTTTGGACGCCTTGCCCGACATGGCCCGCGCGGTGATGCCAAACGGCGACTGTCGGTTGTTCGTGGTCAGCGTCCGCCGGGACGATGGCGGCGTCATATATCGGGCGAGCATGGAACTCTTGGGTGAGCGGACCGAACGCTGGACCGCAACGGAGGTCGACATGGCGAAGGCAGATCAAGACAAGCCGACCGGACAGCCCGGCAGGACAAGCGATAGCCGCCCACGGCCGGGGACAGGCATACCCACGGACGATCGGGCGAAGCCGGCGGCGGACGCGAATGTCGTTGCGCCAGCAAAGGGCGATCCAAAGCCCTCCAGTTCACCGAGCGCCCTCGACCCTGGGCGTCCCGTGAAGAAGAACTGATTGCGGTGGCGATGGACCTTGCGATGGCGGTGGAACACTCGGGATTCTGCGAGTGGACGGGTTTGGTGGCATGCCAGCCCGACCATGACAGAGGTCCGCTTCCCGGCTGCGCCGACGGACCTGCGTCAGGACGCGTATCAGGCCTCAAGCCGGACTGAAGCTCTTCCCTTTGGAAGCGGTTGGTCGTCGGGCCTCGGGTGCACGTAGCGCCGTCTTGATCTTTAGCCTTCGAACGAGGAAGAAGCGCGCCATCTCCTTGGAGGCGTCGGGTCCGGCACTGTCCGTAAGCGCCCCAAAGACTTTGCCGCCGGACCAGGCGTGTCCAGTACCATGGACAAGCCATGTCTCCAGCAGGACATCGCCGCCAAGGGGACGGTAGCTTGTTCGGGTGAAATCACGCCCTCGATCAGATCGTCCGGTGCGGGTCTCGACCGCAAGCGTCGATCCGCAGGACTGTCGCAATCGATGGACAAAGCCGTCCGCATTCGCCGGATGTACCGTCGTGTCGCGATCGCCGTGAAAGAGGATCGTCGGAGGCGGCTGGGCGATCTGTCCGGTCGGAGCCGGAGGATTTGATCCTGGCCCCTGCCGCATGGCCAGGCGGGCTTGCGTCAGGCCGCTGACGGCCTCGCCCGAGAGGCCGGAATGGACGCCTACCGCGGCATAGAGATCGGGATACGCCGCGCCAGCGATCGCCGCTGCCGCGCCTCCCGCGGAGATGCCCGCAATATACACGCGCGTGGGGTTACCCTTGCAGAGGGTGAGCACGTTTCGCGTCAGCGCCGCGATCATCGCGGGTTCGCCGGAGCCCCGCTTTTGATTGGCAGGCCGATGCCAGTTCCAGCAGCGTGCCATATTGGCCGACGCCGCCTGCTCGGGATACAGCACGAGGAAGCCGAGTTCGTCCGCGACATCGTTCATGCCTGTTCCGGACGCGAAGTCCGAAGCCGATTGAGTGCAACCATGGAGCATGACCAACAGGGGCAAGCGCCTGCGGGTTGAGCCAATGGGCGTGTAGAGCTTGTAGCGCAGTGTGCCCTTGGCTCCACTGAATCGATCGCTGATGAAACTGCCCGCCGCGGGTCTGCGCGGCGGAACCGCGCTCCGTTTGGCCGTTTTGGTGGTCTTCTTGGCGCGTGCCGGCTTCGGCAGCTTTGTCAGCTTTCGGATGAGGGCAGTTGAGCGGGCCGCGCTCCTGTTTGCGGCGCGCGTTGCTCTCAACAGCGATCGAAAAGGATTTCTCAGGCGCAGATCCCCTGCCGGGCGCTTTCAACTGCGCATGAGAGCCCAACCGTTCACGGCTCGAAATGATCCCGCACTGCAGCATTGTTTTTGAACGGCGCACCACTCCCGTCCCCTCGTCAGCGATCGGTCGCTGCCGCGCTAAGGAACGACCGGGAGATCCCCTGGATTCACCGCCCCGAGCTGGCTGTGAAAGGTCAGCGTCCGGTCGAAACTCTGTTGTTGCGAAACCCCGGAAATGACGTGTTCGCCGGTGTCGTAGACCGTTCGCCTAGTTCCATCATCGATGACCAGGCGCCGCGCTGTCGGGAAGAACGCATACCGCATGTCGTTTTGGCTACCAGCCGTTGCCGCGTCCCCAAATTCTGCTGGCCAGCTCCTGGATTCCCGGTCTTTCCGCGCCTCGGCTTCGTTTGCGGCATGTGGCGCTTCCATCGCGCCTTCGCCGCGCCGAAGCGCGTCCGCCAGATCCCCAAGAACACCGTCGAATTTCGCCTTGGTCGCAGTATTGAACATGTCACCGATCATGCTCATTCCGCCGGTCGACCATTGGGCCATGCCGCCGAAGGCAGGGTGAGAAAACTGGGCCATCGTCCCCCGACCTCGACGAAGCGCTGCCAACGCCGCCTCCACAGCGTCGACGGCGACCCCATGATTCTGCGCCGTCCGTGTGATCAGGTCAGATGTCCCGTCCGCCAGTCCCTCCTCGGACGGGCGGGCATCGGTTCGGGATGTAAAATCCTGCTCGGGGGGAAGAGGGTTTCCGTGTCCGTCTTTCACCATGACGTCGTCCTCCATCTAGCACACCAAAGGGCCGGTCGGAACGCGGTCTCAGTCGATCTCGAGACGGTCACTGGTCCGAGAGCGTAACCCACGCCATGGCTGATCCCTGGACCAGTCTCGCCCGTGCGACGGCGCAATCCTCGACATAGAGCCGTCGCGCTGCCGACGTGTTGCGCAGCCCATGATCCGAGAGCCATTTCAGGAGCGGGGTGCGCCGAACCGTCACGATCTGGATTGCCATTCCCGCGTTCAAGAACCGGGAATAGACGCCCGAAGCACGCTGGTGCCACTCGGAGTAGGACCGCGGCAAAACTGCTCGGTCTTCCGCAAGCGCCCAGAGTTCATCGAAATCCGACTGCTTGTACCAGGGAAGCGCAAGCCGATAGGTTTCAGACGGTGTATCCATGAAAACGTCTACCTACCTCGTGCGCATATCCTAATAGTGAACGCTTGATCGAGCTTTCATTCGATACTCGAAAGATGTGTCAGAAGAGAGTCCCTCCCTTCTTCGGATTGTCTGGCCAACAATTCGATCGACGATCCGATGGCCGGCGCAGTCGTCTCCACGAAAGGGGAACCGCTGTTCAAGTCCTTTGTTCCCACCGGCTGATCCATCAAGAATCCGCGAGTCCATTACAGCCCGCGCAGAATCACGCCCAGTCGCTCGTTACCGCACCAGAGCGAGGCGCCCTTGCGTACGAGTGCGCTTCAGCCGCAAGGCCGAGCCAGAACGCCACAGGAAGCGTTCGTCGCTGAGGAACATCGTTGCGACATTGCGGTTCCATGGGGCTCCAAGGAGGTTACCATGCCGGACGATCTTACCAACCGCGACGCGCAAGACCGCGCCCGCATCAATCTGAATGAACCTCACGACGTCAAATACTGGACCCAAAAATGGGGCGTGAGCCTTGAGCAATTGAAGATGGCCGTTGCAAAGGCGGGCTCACGCTCGGCCGCGGTCGCGAAGCTATTGGGCCGACCCCTCTAGCGCATCGCAGGGAGTAGGCCTTTTCCGCGTCGGCAGTCGCCAAACGTCCGCCGGTCAGCGACCCTTCCGGAACACTCTCTGTGGGTGCGGGTTCAAAGGCCTCCACCGGGAGAGATCATCATGGGTCGCGGTATTTTGCTTTGGATGCTCGGCATTCCTCTTCCGCTCATCATCCTCCTCGCGTTCTTTCGGTAGCGACCTGAAGCGTCGTTCGATCGCCACATGACGTTCGGACGCTGGCCGCGCATCGCTGGATTTGTGCGATCACTCGACGTTTCCGCTGACTGCGGAAACGTCACGGGGACCATTATGGATGTCGGCTGGTTCCTGGCTCGCGTCCGAGACGCCAGTGCAGACTCGCGGCGCGTCGCCCCAGCAACGACCGTGTGAAGTCAGCCTCGACCGCCTGCCGAAATCGGGGCGCAACGTCCCGGCCCGCATCAGGGAGCGTGATTGCGTCGTCGTTGCCACCACGCCCGCAGCCTGATCCATAGATTCACGGTGGCAAGAGCAAAGCGCGCCATCGGCTTTCTCAATGGCGGGAAGTCTGCGGCGATCAGCAACAGGCCAAGAGGCAGCATCCAAAGCCCGAGCGCGGGTAAGATCGAAAAGATGCCGCCGACGATCAGGAGAAGCCCCACGGGCAGTCGAACCCAACGCGAGGCCGGGTGCCGCAGCCAACGCAATGTTGCTGAGAACCGCTCTGGAACCTCCCGCTCGATGTGCTTGAATGCCCGCCGGAGTTCCTGCTTCCCCTCGTCCATCATGCCTCCCGAACGCTCGCGCCGGTGGACAACGCGCGACGCCGGAGTTCGTTCATCGCACGGGCGCAGCCGACCTGGTCTCAGCATTGACGATCAACCGGTCAGGCCGCGTTCGGCTTCCAGTCGGCGACCGCGACGGCGAGTTCCGCCGCGGCCTCGACGATCGGCCGCGCCGGCATCGTCACATAGGATGCGGTGAAACTCATCGGGGTCGGCACCCAATCGCAGTTGAGGGCGACGAGTTCGCCGGATTCGACGAAGCGCTCGACCAGCGGCGACGGCAAGGTCGCGATGCCGAGGCCATCCAGCGTCATGTTCAGGCAGGCCGCCAGATTACTCGACGAGACCGGGCGGCTGAGCCGGCTGCTGTTGCGCTTGAAGTAGTCGACGACCTCCGCATAGGGCCGCGTGTTCTTGGCATGGGTCAGGATCGGAAACCGGGCGAGGTCATCGGCCTCGACGGGGTCGGGCAAGGCTGCGGCAAACCGGGGGGCAGCGACCCAGGGCAGCGCCACCGTCCCCAGCGGCAGATTGGTGACAGAAAGGTCGGAGATCGGCCCGTTGAGGAAGGCAATGTCGAGTGAGCCGTCCATGAGGTTGCGCTGGAGATTGCAGGTCAGGTCGACACTCAGCTCGACCACGACCTCGGGAAAGCGCACGGCCATCTCGCGCAGGAAGCGATGCAGCCAGGTCTGGGCCACGGTTTCCGCGACGCCGAGCTTCAGGATGGATTGCCGGCTCGCCGCATCGCCCGCCTGGAGCAGCGCCTCGGTCGCCTCGAGCGCCCGCGCCGCGAGCGGAAGCACGCTCTTGCCTTGATCCGTCAGCACGACCGATCCGGCATCGCGTTCGAACAGGCGCAGGTTCAGGACCGTCTCGAGCGCCGATATCCGCGCCGAAATATTCGGCTGCGTCGTGTTCATCTGTTCGGCGACGCGGCGGAAATTCCTGAGCGAGGCCAGCCGGACGAAGGTTTCGATCTGCTTGAGCGTGATCTGCATCGAGAACCCCGGTCTGCGCCGCCTGGGACCGCGCCACAGGATCAATATTTTCTATCATCACGAGACAATCAAATAATTAGACGTGATCATCGATCGCGGCCATCTTTTTGGAGGTTCGGCTCTCCCGCAGCGCCGGGCATCTCCTTGCACTGAAAGGTGGTTTCGATGAGGGGCGCTGCATCCTCCCAAGGCAATCTGGGCGCCGATATTGGCGGCACTTTCACGGATGTCGTGCTGGAAATCGGGGGCGAAAGTTACTCCGCCAAGGTGCTGACCACCTATGACGCACCCGAGCGCGCCATCATCGAGGGCATGCACCGCGTCTGCGCCAAGGCGGGCGTGACGCCCGCCGCCATCGGCCGGATCATCCACGGCACGACGCTTGCGACCAACGCTCTGATCGAACGCCGCGGCGCGAAGACGGCGCTGATCACGACCGAAGGTTTTCGCGACGTGATCGAGATGCGGACCGAAAGCCGGTTCGAGCAATACGACCTCAACCTGACGCTGCCCCAGCCCCTGCTGCCGCGCAACCGGCGCTACACGCTGCGCGAGCGCGTCGCGGCCAGCGGCAAGACGCTGATCCCGCTCCGGCGCACGGATATCGTCGCGCTGGCCGAGCAGATCGCAGAAGCGGGCTATGAGAGCGTCGCGGTCGGGCTGATCCATTCCTATCTCGACCCCAGCCATGAGCGGCTGGTCCGCGAGGTGCTGCTGGAGCGGATGCCGGGTCTTGCGGTCTCGATCTCGTCGGAGGTGTCGCCGCAGATGCGCGAATACGAGCGCTTCAACACGGTGGTGGCCAATGCCTATGTCAAGCCGATGATGAAGCGCTATCTCGCCAGCCTGGCCGCAAGACTGGCTGGCGAAGGTGCGGACTGCCCGATATTCCTGATGCATTCCGGCGGCGGCATCATGTCGCTCGAAGGGGCGGCGGAGTTCCCGGTTCGCCTCGTCGAATCCGGCCCGGCCGGCGGCGCGATCTATGCCGCCGATGTCGCCGCGCGCTTCGGCCTCGACCGGGTGCTCTCCTTCGACATGGGTGGGACGACGGCCAAGATCTGCCTGATCAAGAACCAGACACCGAAGACGAGCCGGGTCTTCGAGGTGGCACGGAGCTACCGCTTCAAGAAGGGCTCGGGCATGCCGATCTCGATCCCGGTGATCGACATGGTCGAGATCGGCGCTGGCGGCGGCTCGCTCGCCCAGGTCGATTCGATGCGCCAGATCCGCGTCGGGCCGGAGAGCGCCGGCTCGGAGCCCGGCCCCGCCTGCTATGGCCGCGGCGGCACACGGCCCGCCGTGACCGATGCCGACCTCCTGCTCGGCAAGATCGACCCTGCCAATTTCGCCGGCGGCAGCATGGAGCTGGACACAGCCGCCTCGCGCACAGCCGTGACGGCTGCGATCGGCGAACGGCTCGGGATGAGCGGCGAAACCGCCGCCTTCGGCATCGTCGAGGTCGTCGACGAGAACATGGCGAATGCCGCCCGCGTCCACGCCGTCGAGAATGGCGATGATCTCTCCGGCTATACAATGATCGCCTTCGGCGGCGCGGCGCCGCTCCATGCCGGACGGCTCTGCGAGAAGCTCGGCATTGCGCGCCTGCTGGTGCCGCCCGGGGCCGGTGTCGGCTCGGCCATCGGCTTCCTGCGGGCGCCGTTCAGCTTCGAGGCGACGCGCAGCGTCTATATGCGCCTGGCGGATTTCGACGCCTCGCTGGTGCGCGGCCTGCTCGCAGAACTCGAAAGCGAGGCTACGAGCTTCGTCCGCTCCTGCGACGCGCAGGCGCCGCTCAGCGTCGAGACCAAGGTCTATATGCGCTATGTCGGCCAAGGCTGGGAAATCCCGATCGATGTCAGCCGGGCCGCACCGACGATCGATGCCTATCGCGACCTGTTCGAGGCCGAATACGCCAAGCTGTTCTCAAGGACCGTCCAAGGTCTGGACATAGAGATCACCGTCTGGGCGGTGAATGCGAGCACGGCGAAGACGGTGCCGGTGCGGGCCGAGGGGCTGGGCGCCCTGGCGCCGCTGACGGCGACCGCACAGCGCGAGGTCTTCGACCCTGCGCTCGGCGTTCGGGTGACGGCCGGCGTGTTCGCGCGCTCGGAGGTCGCAATCGGCCGGCTCGTGGCCGGCCCCTGCGTCATCGTCGAGGATGAAACCACGATCATCGTGCCGGCCGGCTGCGCGGCGACCTGCCGCTCGGATGGTTGCATCGAAGTCTTCAAGCAGAGCACCGACGCGGTGGAAGCCCGTCTCGCCGACATGATCGAGGCCTGACCATGATGACGCTCTCCACCGTCTCGCTGCAGGTGATGTGGAACCGCCTGATCTCGATCGTCGAGGAGCAGGCCCAGGCCCTGATCCGCACGGCCTTCTCGACCTCGGTGCGCGAGGCAGGCGACCTCTCGGCCGGCGTCTACAACCGGGCCGGGCTGATGCTGGCCCAGGCCGTGACCGGCACGCCGGGCCATGTCAACGCCATGGCCGACGCGGTCGCGCATTTCATCCGTGAGATCGGCCCCGGCAACATCCTCGAAGGCGATATCTACATCACCAACGACCCCTGGATGGGGACCGGGCACCTGCACGACATCACCGTGGTGACGCCCTCCTTCTACCGGGGGAGGCATGTCGGCTTCTTCGCCTGCACGGCCCATGTCGTCGATATCGGCGGCCGCGGCTTCGGGGCGGACGCCAATTCGGTCTATGAGGAAGGCCTCTATATCCCGATCATGAAATTCGCCGACCAGGGCAAGGTCGACCAGCCCTTCGTCAGGCTGGTGCGCGGCAATATCCGCGAACCCGACCAGGTCGTCGGCGACATCTTCGCGCTGGCGACCTGCAACGATGTCGGCCATCGCCGGCTGACCGGCATGCTCGACGAATTCGCCCTCGACGGACTGGAGCAGGTCGGCGATTTCATCCTCGAGAACTCGCGACGGGCGACACTGGAGAAGATCGCGGCGCTCAAGCCCGGCGCAGCCGAGGGCGCCATGCTCAGCGACGGCTTCGCTACGCCGATCCTGCTCAAGGTCAAGGTCACGATCGGCGCCGACGAGGTTTGCGTCGATTTCGCGGGCTCGTCGGGCGTCGACCCCAAGGGCATCAACTGCCCGATGGTCTATTCCAAGGCCTATGCCTGCTATGCCTTGAAATGCGCGATTGCGCCCGAGATCCCCAATAATGCGGCCTCCCTCGAGCCCTTCCGCATCACGGCTCCGGAGAACACCATCGTCAACGCGCTGCATCCGGCGCCCGTCGCGCTGCGCCATGTCATCGGCCATCTCATCCCCGACACGGTCTATGATGCGCTCGACAAGCTCCTGCCCAGGACCGTTCCAGCCGAAGGCGCAGGACCGCTCTGCAATTTCCAGGTCTCGCTGCGTCCGGCCTCGGAGGCGGCGCGTCTTTCCGGGGCGAGGCGCGCCGAGGTCTTGATGTTCAATTGCGGCGGATCGGGCGCACGCCCGACGCTCGACGGCATGAACACCACCGCCTTCCCCTCAGGCGTCATGACCATGCCGATCGAGGCAACCGAGCATGCCGGCCCGATCATCATCTGGCGCAAGGAATTGCGGCCCGATTCCGGCGGCGCCGGCCGCTTTCGCGGCGGGCTCGGCCAGTTCATGGAGGTCGGCGCGGTCGAGGGCCATGTCTTCGACATGTCCGCGATGTTCGACCGCGTGAAGCATCCGCCGCGCGGGCGCCTTGGCGGAGCCGATGGCGGCGCGACCGAAATCCGCCTCGACGACGGCAGGGCCATGGCCGGCAAGGGGCGTCAGGCCGTTCCCGAGGGCCGCAAGGTCATGCTGTCGCTTCCCGGTGGCGCCGGTTACGGCCCGGCCGCCGAGCGCAGCCGCGCCGCGGTGTTGCGCGACCTTGCGCTCGGCTATGTCTCGGCCGAGATGGCCAAGGCCGCATATGACGTCAGCGACGCCGAGATCGCGGCGGTCGAAGCCGGACTGAAGCGCGGCGAACTGCCCTCCCCCGGATGACGCCGTGCCACGAGATCCGGAACGCCGATTCTCCCCATCGCCGCCGCGCTGGCCTGGTGCGGCGGTCAGCCTGTGACGACGCGAGGACCGCATGCCCCATTATGACCGCATCCTGATCACCGGCGCGGCCGGCCGCCTCGGCTCTCATCTTCGCACCGGGCTTGCGCATCTCGCCGGGACGATCCGTGTCGCCGATCGCGAGCCGCTCGGCCCGCTTGCCTCCCATGAGGAACAGGCGATCTTCGATCTTGCGGATATGGAGGCGACGATCGCGGCGACCGAGGGTTGCGATGCCATCGTCCATTTCGGCGGCGCGCCGACCGAGCGGGACTGGCAGACCATCCTCGATTCCAGCATTCGCGCCTCCTACCACATCTATGAGGGCGCCCGGAAACACGGGATCAAACGCGTCGTCTATGCCTCATCCGTCCATGCGATCGGCTTCCATGAGATCGGCGCGCAGATATCGGTCGATGCGCCGGTTCGGCCTGACTGCCTCTACGGCGTCGGCAAGACCTTCGTGGAAAGCCTGAGCCGGCTCTATTGGGACAAGTTCGGCATCGAGACGGCGTGCCTGCGCATCTTCTCGTCCTTCCCCGAGCCCGTCGACCGGCGGATGCTGTGGTCCTATCTCTCCTTCGCCGACTGCGTGCGCCTCGTCGAAGCCTCGCTGACGGCGCCTTTCGTCGGCCACACCATCTCCTTCGGCACCTCGGACAACACGGTGAAGGCGGTCGACAATAGCGGCGCCAACCATCTCGGCTATCACCCGCAGGACAGCTCGGAGCCGTTTCGCGGCAAGGTCGAGGCGAATGCGCCGGCTCTCGACCCCAAGTCTCCGACGGGCCGCTATCTCGGCGGCAAGTTCTGCGAGATGGGCCACCCCGACGACGAAGCGAAGGCCTGACATCTGCGGGCGCCCTCCGCGCCTGCACAATGTTGCGCCTGCACCAAGCCATTCACGGACCTGACAGAGCGGAGCCGATTCAATGCTGGGGGACAAGCGTTCGCACGGGCTCTGGGAACTCTCAGCCCCTCCTGCCCCGCCGACCACGGTCCTGGGCGAAGCCGCATCCGCCGACGTCGCCATCGTCGGCGCCGGCTATACCGGGCTCTCGGCGGCGCTCCATCTCGCCAGGGGCGGCAAGAAGGTCATGGTTCTGGAGGCGGTCGAGATCGGCTTCGGCGCATCCGGCCGCAACTCGGGCTTCGTCAATGCCGGTCTCTGGGTGATGCCCGACGACCTGATCGCCACGCTCGGCCCGGTTCATGGCAACCGCCTGATCGCACTGCTCGGCGAAGCGCCGCGCGAGGTCTTCGCGCTCACGGAACGCTATGGCATGGAATGCCAGACCGACCATCGCGGAACCTATCATTGCGCCGTCGGCGCAAGCGGCCTGAAGCAGCTTCAGGCCCGCCAGGCGCAGTGGAGCAAGCTCGGCGCCAAGGTCGAGCTGTTGAGTGCCGACGATACGCAGGCGAGGACCGGGGCTGCGGGCTATACCGGCTCGCTGTTCGACCCGCGCGCCGGCACGATCCAGCCGCTCGCCTATGCGCGCGGCCTGGCGGGCGCCGCGATGACCGAAGGCGCGATCATCCACACCGGCAGCGCGGTGACCGGCTTCGAGCGCAGCGGCAACGCCTGGCTGGTCAAGACCGCCGGCGGCAGCGTCAGCGCCGACTGGCTCATCCTGGCGACCGACGCCTATTCGACCGGCGCGACCGCCAACATCCGCGAGGAGCAGGTGCATCTGCCCTATTTCCACGTCTCGACGGCTCCGCTCGGCCACAATATCCGCAAGACCATCCTGCCGCAGGGCGGCGCGGGCTGGGACACCAAGACCATCTTGAGCGGGTTCCGGCTCGATGCGGAGGGGCGCCTGATCGTCGGCAGCGTCGGCGCATTGCGCGGGACGGGCTTGAGCGTTCATCGCGCCTGGGTGAAGCGGCATATCCGGAAGCTGTTTCCGCAACTTGGCGAATTCGAGCTCGAAACGGAATGGTACGGCAAGATCGGCATGACGCCGGATCACCTGCCGCGGCTGCACAGCTACGGACCGAACGCGATCGGGTTCAGCGGCTACAACGGCCGCGGCATCGCGCCGGGCACCGTCTTCGGGCGCGAACTTGCCCGGCTCATCCTTGGCGAGATCGATCTCGCCGGCATGCCCTTGCCGGTATCCGAACTCGCCATCCCGGCCTTCCGGGGCGTCAGGGAGGCCTATTACGGGGTCGGCGCGCAAGTGGCGCATCTCCCGATCGCACCGGCCTGAACCACGCAGTCGCGCCATCGGCGAGATCGCGCGGTCGCGATGCAGTGCCTCCACGCTGCCAGGCCTTCATGCCGTGAGCCGGCCCCGAGGCCGCCCGCTATGGCAACTGATCCGCCGCCTCATTGGCCTGATCCAGCCAGAAGCGCATGCCCATCTCGCGGTACATCGTCGTGGCGATCTCGAGCTGGTTGCGAGCCTCGGCCGGCCGGCCTGCGCGCAGGTGCAGATGTCCGAGGCCATGATGGCAGCGCGCCACAAGCGAGCCCAGTCCAAGTTCCGTCGCGAGCGCGAGCGCCTCGCGGTAGTGAATTTCGGCCTGTCCTATGGATTCGGTGCGGACCAGAACGTCGCCAAGCAGATGGAGGGCCCCTGCCTCGCCACGACGTTGACCATTCTCCCGCGCCGTGGCCAGAGCCCGTCCAGCATATCTGAGAGCGTCCGCATGCTGGCCGGCGAGCAAATGCGCATCCCCGAGGGGCACCAGGAACAGGGCCTGGCCAAAGCGATGCCCCATGGCTTCCAGAGCGCTCAGCGCCTGCTCCAGCAGAGGCAGGCCTCGCTCGGTCTGCCCCAGCAGGGCATAGGCATAGCCGAGCGTGCCCGTACTGCCCGCGGCCATGAAGGGCAGGTCGAACTCGCGGGCCACGACGCAAGCGCGCTCCAACCGCGTTATGGCTTCGGCGAACTCGCCGCGAATGACCAGGAGGTCGGCGAGACACCAATAGGCGATCGTCAGGCCGAGCGGATCATCGACCGCCAGCGCGATGCGAATGCCCTCCTCGCCATGCAGGATGCCCTGCTCGAACCTGCCTTGCTCGGCATGGATCCGCGCCAGGAAAGCACGGACCGTCACGGCTGGATATCCAGCGAGACCAAATCGCTCGAAGCGGGGCTGACGATCGAGCAACTCCAGCGCTCGCACGAAGAGCGGCTCGACCTGGGGGAACTCAAGCGTCGAGAAGCAGGCCGTCCCGAGAAACAGGGTCGCCGCCATCTGGAGTGGGACGTCGCCAAGCGAATCCGCCAGCGCCAGCGCCTGCTGGCCAAAACCCGCGGCTTCCGCGGAATCGCCGCCCAGCGCCAGGGTCTGGCACATATGGAAGGCGAACCGCGCCAGGCGGTGTTGATCGTCCAGGCGTCTGGCCAGGCTTTCGGCCTCGCGAAGATGGCCGATGATGCGCTCGAACTGTCCGAGCGGAAGAAGCGATGCCTTCGATTCGAACCGGAGATCGATGGCCTGCTCGTGCGTCTCCCGGGTCTCGGGGAGTGTGGCCAGAACACGCAAGGCCTGCTCGAAGAACCCGGCGGCCTCGCGGTTGGCCCAGCGCGCCTGCGCCAGCCGGGCTGCCTTGACCCAGTAGCCGACCGCCTCGCCCCCGAGCCCGGCTTCCGTGAAATGGTGAGCGACGAGCTCGGGCTGGTCTTCGACCCAGGCCTGGAACTGATCGATCAGCGTCCGGGCGATCGTCGCATGCAGGTCGCGTCGCCGGCTCCTGAGCATCGTGGCATAGGCAGCATCCTGCACGAGCGCGTGCTTGAAGACGTAGCCTTGCCCTGACGATGCACTGCGGCGCGAGACGAGGCCGGATTCCAGCAGCCGCGCGAGCGCTGTCTCGAGCTCCGCGGAGGCAAGACCCGACACCGCAGCGATCAGCTCGTGCGAGAACTCCCGTCCGATCGCGGCGCCGATCATGGCTGCGTCCCTTGCCGGGCCGAGCAGGTCGAGCCGGGCCACCAGCGCGGCCTGCAGCGTCGTCGGGATCGCCACTGACGGCAGGGGCCCGTCGAGGACCCAGCCGTCCCCGGTCTGACGCAACAGCCCGCTTTCAAGGAGCGAGCGTGTCAGTTCCTCGATGAACAGCGGCACGCCATCCGCCCGCGACAGAATCTGGCCGATGACAGCATTGGGGAGCGCCCTGTCCCCGGCGACGCCGCGCATGATGCCGGTGCTGTCGCCCGGGCCAAGGCGGCTGAGCGACAGCGCAGTGACATGTGGCTGGTCGAGCCAGCCGGGCTGGAATTGGGGCCGGCAGGTGACCAGCAGCAGCAGAGGCAGCCGGGCGGCGCGGCTCACCAGGCGCTCGAGCAGATCGAGCGACGACGGATCGAGCCAGTGCGCATCCTCGAACAGGATCAGGACCGGCTTCCCGGCTGCGGCGCGCTCGATCCGGTCGAGGAGCAGACCGAGCGTCATCTCGCGCTTCTGCTGCGGACTGGCCGCCAGCGGGGGGTAGCGGTCCTCCAGCGGCACTCCGGTCAGCTCGGCAAGGAGCGCCACGTCGCGCGGCATATCGAGCGATGTCGGCGCGAGCAACGCCTCCAGCCTGTCGAGCCTCGCGCCGGCGCTGTCGTCGGGGCTGAAGCCGGCATCCTGCTGGACACGGGCAATGAACGGATGCAGCGGGCTCTGTGCAAGATGCGGAGCACAGGAATAGCGCAGGAGGGAATCGGGCCCGGAGCCGGTCCGGGCCGGCACGCTCTCGGCCAGGCGCGACTTGCCGATGCCAGGCTCGCCCGAGATCAGAACGACACGCCCTTCCCCCGCACCGGCCTGATCCCACCGGCGAAGCAGCAGCGCGATCTCTTCCTCGCGGCCGATGAGCGGGCTGAGAACGGCGCCGCGCCGTGCATCGAAGCGGCTCACCCCGGCGATCTCGCCAAGGACCTGCCACGCTTCAAGAACCTGCCATGCTTCAAGGACCTGCCATGCTTCCGGCTGTTGCGCGTCGCTGCGGACCGCGGGCGCCCGGCAGGCGAACTGCCGACCCACAAGCTGCTGCGTGCTCGCGGCAATGACGACTTCGCCCCCTGCCGCACTGCCCTGCAGACGCGCCGCCAGGGCCGGGGCCTCGCCCGTCGCGACATGCTGCCGATTCTTGTCCGCTGTCGATTTCTCCCCGACGACGACGAGCCCGGTGGCGATGCCGACGCTCGCCTGCAGCGCCCCGGCCAACGGCGCGGCCAGGCTGCCGATGGCGGCAAGGAGAGCAAGGCCGGCGCGCACGGCGCATTCGGCATCATGCTCATGGGCGGCCGGATAGCCGAAATACACGACAACGCCATGGCCCTGGTAATGGGCGACGAAGCCGCCAAATCGCGCCGCGACATCGGCGACGGTCGCGTGGAAGGCGGCGATCAGATCGTGGATATCTTCGGGATCGGGGCTCGCTGAGGGGCTGATCGCGCCGACCAGATCGCAAACCAGGATCGTCAGTTGGCGCTGCTCCAGAGCATCCGGGCGAAGCCCCTTCGTCGGGGCCTCGCCGTCTCGCGCCGCCACGATCCCTGCTGCGACAGGCGGTTCTACTGTCCCGGAAGCTGTGGGATGCCGTTCGCCGCTCGCGCGCGGCGCGCTTGCAACACTTGGCACACTTGGCGGCGCTGCGCTGCGAAGCTCAGCTGCCAGCGCCTGCGTGACCGCATCGGGCGCCGCGCCGAGCTCGCGCCTCAGCAGCGCTGTGAGATCCTGATAATGCCTGAGCGCCTCGGCCTTGCGTCCCATCGCGACGAGCGCCTGGAGGGCGACCCGATGCGCATCCTCACGCAGGGCATTCACCTGGATGGCCCGATGAGCCGCCTTGAGCGCAGCCTCCTCGTTCCCCGCCCGCATCGCGTCCTGGCTCTCGCTGACCATGGCGTCGAGCGCCAGGCCTTCGAGGCGTCCTCGCAGCGAGGCGCGCCAACTCAGCCACGCGTCTTCTTCGATATTCAGGTCGGCCAGAAACGAACCCCGGTGGAGATCGGCGGCCGCGGCGAGCGACGCAGCCCCTCCCTCGGTGATCAACGCCTCGAAGCGAACAGCATCGCAATCGATCGCGCCGGGCGCGAGCCAGACCTCGTCGTCGGTACTGACGAGCGTTTCCTGGCCTAAAATCCGACGCAGCCGAAAAATCGCCTGCCGCAGGTTCTGTCGGGCCTGTGTCTCGAAATGCGAGCCCCACAGCAGGTGGGCCAGCCTTTCACGCGGCTGGGGTTGAGGCGCCGTGCAGGCCAGATAGGCCAACAAACCCGACAGTTTCCGGCTCGGCAGCCGGACGATGCCATCGCGCGTTGCCAGCTCGAATCGTCCGAGCAGCGAGAGACGAAAATGGGGAAGAGCGACACCGTCCTTCATTCTGCCGGCAACACGAACAGGTCGATCCTTCTCGAAAAGCACAGATTCTGCCCGGCGCGAACGCAGAGGCAGGCAGAATTAACGCTCGTGTCACGGTGCAATAACGGCCTGACGACGGCGCACGAACTTAAACAATAGCCAGAGATTGCTGCGCCGGACAGCGATGTTTTGCATGCATGAGACGGACTGATGACATCGACCTTGTTGACCAACGCATCGCGCGGTTTGCGCCGCGGGCGGCTCTTGTCCACCACCGCGTTGGCTGGATTGGTCCTGATGTTTCCGGGCGCGGGCAGCTACGCCCAGACCCTCGTGACGGATGGCATTTTGGTCGTGAGCTCCGACGCTCAGCTCGGCGCCGATACCGTCACCGTCGACAATTCGACCAACAAGAATGCCACGCTGCAGATCAATGCCGGCGTCAGCATCGGCAACGAGATCACCGTCAACAACGGTGGCACGCTGAGCAATGCGGGCACCCTTTCGCGCCTGGCTGCGGGGCAGGTTGGCGTGCTGTCCATGGCAGGGGGCGCCACGGTGCATAACCTGCAAGGCGCAACGATATCCGGGCAAACGCAAGGCGTGTTGGTGCACGGAGGCGGCACGCTGACCAATACCGGCGGCACGATCACCGGTGCGACGCTCGATGGGGCGTCGTTCGGCGGAGACGCGACGGTCACGAACACGCAGGGCGGAACGATCAGGGGCAAGCGAGCCGGCGTGCTTGTTTTCGGAAACGGAACAGTGACCAACACCGGAGGCACGATCATTGGCACCGACGTTTCCGGCGTGCAAATCGACACAGGAACGATCTCGAATACGCTGGGCGGAACCATCACGGGCCGGGACAGCGGCGTGACGGTGACTGCCGGCGGCACGATCATCAATGGTGCCGGCTCGACGATCGAGGCCGCGCTGGGGGCCCTGGCGGTGAGCTCGGTCATCGGAAACGTCTCGCTCAGCAATGCGGGCAAGCTGATCGGGCACGTGGCCCTGCGCTCCAACGCCAATGGCGATGAAATCCACGATGTCACGCTGTTCACAGGCTCCAGCATCACGGGCAATCTGAGCTTCGGCGCCAATGCCGCCTCCACGCTGACGCTGGATGGCACCGGCACGCAGCTCTATTCGGCGGCCGTCGGCGGCACGACCAGCTTCAGCGCCGGCACGCTTATCAAGCAGGGCAGCGGCACCTGGACGCTGGACAAGGCGATGACGCGCAGCGGCGCCACGCAGGTCAAAGCCGGAACCCTGGCGGTCGCCAATAATGCGGGCCTGGGCAGCGGCTCCGTCACGGTGGACAACAGCGGCGCTCTCGGCGCCACGCTGAAGATCAATGCGGGCATCAGCATCGGCAACGAAGTCATCGTCAACAACGGTGGCACCCTGAACAACGCTGGCACCATTTCGCGAACGGCTGCAGGGCAGGTCGGCGTGCTGTCCACCGCGGGCGTCGCCACGGTGGTCAACGCAGCCACCGGGCGGATCGAGGGGGATTATGTCGGCGTGCAGCTCGGTGATGGCGGCACGGTGACCAACCAAGGCGGCACCATCACAGCCGTGAGCCACGGCGTGCTGCTCGACAAAGGTGGCGACGTGAGCAATCTCGGCGCCACGAGTGTTATCCGCGCCAGCGGCACTGATGGCCTCGGCGTGTTCATCAATACAGACGGCACTGTGACCAACGGGACCGGCGCGAGCATTGCCGGCGGGTTGGGCGGCGTCCGCATCTGGGGTGCCGGCACGGTGACCAACACCGGCGGCACCATCAGCGTGACCGCGGACAACCAGGGTCACGGCGTGGAGATCGTCGTCGGCCAGGGCACCGTCACCAACGAGGGCGGCGGCAGGATMACGGGCAAGCTCTACGGGGTGAGCTTTGCCGATGGCGGGACGGTGACCAACACGGCAAGCTCGATCATCGCCGACGGGACAGATGCCCTTGCCGCGGGCGTGGGCATCAGCGGCGGGGCGGGCACGGTCACCAATACCGGGTCGGGCAGCCTCATCAAGGGCCCCTCGGCGGGGGTCCGTCTGATCAATGGAGGCACGGTGACCAACGGCGCTGGCGCCACCATCGAGGGCACGGCATCGGTGCAGGCTATCGGCGGCAACACCGCGCTCAGCAATTCCGGCGCACTGAAAGGCAATGTGGCGCTGCGCGCCGCGGGCACCAACACGGTCACGCTGTTCACCGGATCCAGCATCACGGGCAACCTGGGTATCGGCACCAACGCAGCCTCCACGCTGACGCTGGATGGCGCGGGCACTCACCTTTACTCGGCGGCCGTCGGCGGCACGACCAGCCTCAGCACCGGCGCACTCGTCAAGCAGGGCAGCGGCACCTGGACACTGGACAAGGCCCTGACGCGCAGCGGCATGACCCAGGTCAAGGCCGGGACGCTGGTGGTCGCCAATACGTCAGGCCTCGGCTTCGGCGGCAACGCGACGATATCGGGCGGCAGGCTGCAATTCGGTGACGGCGCAGCGGCTGGAACCTACACTCTCGCCGGCACGATCGACGTGACCGGTGGCAGCCTGGCGATCCAAAACCTGGCGGCGGTGAAGGTCGCGCAGGATGTCCGCTTTGCCAATGACACGGCATTGTCGATCATCGCTTCCACCGGCGGTCCCTTGCTGCAGGCCGAACGCGTCACGCTCGGCAGCAATGTCGCCTTCAACCTCAGCGGCATCAGCGACGCGAACGGCCTGGACAAGCTCCTGATCGATACGCGCTCGGGCCTCAGCGGCGACTTCGGCACGGTCACGGTCGGCGGCTTCCATGGGACGGTGGACTATCTGACGCTGGCGACCCGGAAGTCGGACGACAGCAAGCACTATCTCGCCAGCTATGGCTTGAGCTGGACTGCGGGCAATTCTCGCGCGCATGGCACGTTCACGCTGACCAATGCTGCCGACAGGTTCGATATGGGCGCAGCGCTGAGCGACCGGGCGCCCAATGCCGCAACCGGCTGGGACGGCAGATCCCTGACCAAGGCGGGCGCCGGCACGCTCGTGCTCACGGGCGCCAACACCTTTACCGGCGCAACCACGGTCAATGCCGGCACGCTCGTCGTCAACGGCTCGACCGCGAGTGCGACGACCGTGAATGGCGGTGGCACGCTCGGCGGCTCGGGCACGATCGGCGGCCTTGCCGTGATGAGCGGCGGCACGGTCGCGCCCGGCAACTCGATCGGCACGCTGACCATTGCCGGCAATGTCGCCTTCGCCGTCGGCTCGACCTATCAGGTCGAAATCAATGCGGCCGGACAGAGCGACCGGATCAATGCGTCGGGCATTGCGACACTGTCGGGCGGCGCCGTCCAGGTCCTGGCAGAGAACGGCAATTACGCGGCCTCGACGAACTATACCATCCTGACGGCGGGCGGCGGCGTCAGCGGGCGGTTCACCGGCGTCAGCTCGAACCTCGCCTTCCTGACGCCCTCGCTGGCTTATGACGCGCAGAACGTCACGCTGACGATGAGCCGCAACGGCACGTCGTTCGGGCCGGGCGGCGGCGGAGCCTTCATCGCCTTGACGCGCAACCAGAGCGGGATCGCGGTCGCGGCGGAACGGCTGGGTGCCGGCAATCGGATCTATGACAGCTTGATCTCGGCGACAGCCGATGAGGCGCGCGCCGGTTTCGACCAGCTCTCGGGCGAGGCCCATGCCCAGGGCGTCGCGGTCGCGATCGCCGAAAGCCGGCTGCTCCGCGAGGCGATCCTCGGGCGCCTGCGCGGGCCGCTGCTGGTGGCGCCAGGCCAGAGCGTCGCGGCGGAGTTCACGGCCGATCTGCCGAACGCGAAGGGCGCAATCATGCTGCCAGCGCCGCGCTTCGAGGAGCGCTTCACCATCTGGGGCGAAGCGGTCGGAGCACAAGCGAACACCAATGGCGACGGCAATGCGGCGAGCCTCTCCCAGCGCACCGGCGGCGCCATCCTCGGCGCCGACCTCAAGCTCTACGAGACGGCGGCGGGCTCGCTTCGGGTCGGCGTTGCCGGCGGCTACACCCGCTCGAATTTCGATGTCGACGCCAGGCTGTCCTCCGGCCGGTTGGAGAGCGGCCATGCCGCACTCTATGCCGGCGCCCGCCTCGGCGCATGGCGGCTCGATGGCGGCCTGGGATATTCGTTCGGCGAAACCAGCCTGACCCGCCAGGTGCAGCTCCGCGGCTTTGGTGACAGGCTGCGCTCGGATCGCGACAGCCAGGTGGCCCAGGCCTTCGCTGAGCTGGGCTATGCCTTCCGTTTCGAGCAGTTTGCCCTCGAGCCCTTCGCCCAGCTCGTCCTGCTCCGGGTCTCATCCGGCTCCGGCCTCGAGCAGGGCGGCGCGGCCGCACTGCGCGTCTTCTCCGGCGACCAGAATCTCGGCTTCACGACCTTGGGCCTGCGCGCCGAGGCGCAGATCGGCACGATGCCGCTCTTCGCCCGCGGCCTGCTCGGCTGGCGCCATGGCTTTGGCGAGCTGACGCCGCGAGCAGCCACGGCCTTCCTTGCCGGCACGACCCCGGCCTCGGTCTACGCGACGGCCATCGATCGCAATGCGCTGGTCGCCGAAGCCGGGCTCGACTGGCGCGCCACCGCCTCGACCACGGTCGGGATCACCTACTCCGCTGCCATCGGCGAGCGAACCCGCGATCACGCCCTCAAGGGACGCATCGACATCAGGTTCTGAAGGCGAGCGCAGGCCGGTTCCGGCGCCGTGGGTCGCGCGGCCGTGCCAGGCGCCGGGAAACGAGATGGGCCTTTTGCGCGGGGGCAGGATGCCCGGGTTGGCCAAGCGCGCCCCGCGCGCCCGCCTCTAGGCCGGGTTCAGAGCGTCATCCGCCTTCCGCACGGCCAAGGCAAAATCCGCCAACTTGACCGGGTCGAGCTGGCCTGCTGTCCGGACGCCCGAAGACAGATCCACGCCGAACGGCCTGACCTGTCGGATGGCAGCGCCGACATTTGCCGGGGTAAGCCCGCCCGCGAGGAACACCGGCAGAGGGCTGGCATCGACGAATTCGGCGCTGATCGCCCAGTCATGCGGGCGCCCGGTGCCGCCCAGTTCCGGCGTCGCTGCGTTCGGACTCCCTGAATCGAGCAGGAAGGCGTGAACATACGGGCTGTAGGCCTGGATCATCTCCAGCGCTGCGCGGCTCTCGACATGGACGACCTGAACGCGGCGCAGATCAGGCTCGATCTCGGCCAGGCGGGCGGACTCCGCCGGATCGATGTTCCAGAGAATCTGGACCGTACTCGGACGCGTCCGGCGCACATGGGCCGCGATCGCCTCGGCTGTCCGCTCGACGGTCAGCAGGAATGTCGCGACGGGAGGCGGCGTGAGTGTCGTGATCGCGGCGACTGTCGGGTCCGCGACATGGCGAGGACTGGAAGGCCCCACACAATTGAAGCCAAGAGCGTCGACGCCAGCCGCTACCGCGAGGCGGGCTTCATCGGCTGACGCGATCCCGCAAACTTTGATCCGGGTTCTCATATCCCAGCAATCCGCCAAATCGGTTCATGACGCAATCTCGGCTCTTCGCCCCGCGGATAGCCTTCGTGCTCGTGGACAGCAGACATTGGCGCATGGGCAGGAGCCGATTTCCGCCCTGCCCCCTATGCCAAGGATATCACCGGCTGGCGAAGGACCGTTTTGAGCCTGGCCGCTTCAGTCTTGCGCGGATCGCTCAGATAGATTTCGTGGTGGGGGCCGTTGAAGGTCACCCCCTTGCGCGGCATCACCTCATCATGGAGCCGGGCCAGGATCGGCCCCTCCTCATCATAGCTGCCGACATGCAGGGTCTGGAGCGAGAGCCCTTCAGCATAGAATTCGTGGCGCAGGCTTTGCGGGCGCTGCCCAAGCTTTCCCTCCGTTTTGGCCACCGCCTTCTCGAACATGTCATGGGTGACGAATTCAGGAACCATAATCATCATCGTCCAGCGCCACAGGTTCTTTTGGCGGGTGATGAAGCTCCGGGGATCGTCGGTCCACCACAACCCTTCCAGCGGCGGCACCACATAGTCCCTGCCGAGCGCAGCCTTTGCGGCGAACTTCACGGCATAGCTGACCCCGTAGAGCCATTCGATCGCCGAACGGTAAGCCGGTGCGGTGTTGGGATCGCCTTCAGCGTTCACCTTCACAAACGGCATCTGCGGCACGTCGACCAAAGCGAAGTCCCCGGTGGGCGGGTCATAAAGTGGTCTGAGGGCTTTCTTGAAATCGATCTTCGCCATCCGCGTCCCCCGTTCGCTGTCACCGAAACGACTGTGCGATGACAAGGAATGGCAGCAGTCGCTCGCGGAACGGGCCCAATGTGCCCGCAGCCGGACATGGGCGTTCAGAACAGGCCAAATCTGTTCGCGTGCCAGATCTATTCGCGTGCAAGTCGGAGGCCGGCCAGATTTCATCGAAAGCCTGGTCGATGAATTCGCCGGGCCCTGCCGCAGCGGGGTCGCGACGCCGTGCGGATGCCGGCGCCGCGGATATCGGTTGCGGCCCCTCACCGAGATGTCCCGGTGAGGGGCTGCTTCGTGCTTAGTTGCGATACCAGGAAGCGAGGTTCCAGGTGTCCACGTCCCAGCCGCTGTGATCATGCGCGAGGGTCAGCGCCGCAGCGACGACCTTGGTCCGCGACAGGACCGGCAGGATCACGTTGGCCTCGCAGAAGATCTCGTTGACCTTGATCAGCAGCGCAGCGCGCTTGGCCGGGTCGAGTTCCTTCTGCGCGGCCTTGTAGGCCTCGTCAGCCGCCGGGTCGGAGTAGCGCGAGACGTTGCGGCCGAGCCACTTGTTCTCCTTGTTGGCGATTTCCCAGGACACGAACTGGTTGAGGAAACGCTCCGGATCCGGCTGCGGCTGCGTCGTGGTGTACATCTCCATGTCGACATAGAGCTTGGTGTAGGTGTCGGGGTTGGCGACGTCCGAGGAGAAGAACACGGACGCAGTCACCGACTTCAGCTCGAGATCGATGCCGGCGCGCTGGCAGGCCTGCTTGATGATGGCCTGGACCTTCTGACGCGGCGCGTTGATCGAGGTCTGGAAGACGAACTTGAGCTTCTTGCCATCCTTTTCGCGGATGCCGTCGGCACCCTTCTTCCAGCCGGCGTCGTCGAGGATCTTGTTCGCCTTCTCGAGGCTGAATTCGTATTTCAGCTTCTCCGACTTGAACTGCTTCGGCTGGTTCACGAAGCTCGCCGTCGCGATGCCGCCGCGGCCATAGATGAACTTCTGGATCGAATCGCGGTCGATCAGCAGGTTGATCGCCTGGCGCACGGCCGGATCGCTGAGCGTCGGATGCTTGGTCTTGACGCTCGAACGCTCGCCATCGACCTCGGTCCACGGGTCGGTGGTGTTCAGGGTGATGAATTCCACGTCGCCGGCCTGCGCTGCACTGATCCTGCCGCGACCACCCGTCTCCATGCGCTTGAGAACTTCGTCCTCGACCAGCGTATCCCAGGCATAGTCGTATTCGCCGGTCTGCAGCACGGCGCGCGCCGCCGAGATCGCGTCACCGCCGCCCTTGACCTCGAGCGTGTCGAAATGCGGCTTGTTCTGGACGTGGTAATTCTCGTTGCGCGTGCCGGTGAGCACGTCGCCCGGCTTGAAGTCGACGAACTTGTAGGGGCCGGTGCCGACCGGCTTCAGGTTGGCCGGAGCCTCACGCGACTTGGCGCCCTTGTACTCGCCGAAATGGTGCTTCGGGATGATCATGCCGGCGACGCCGACGAAAGCATCGGCCCAGAACGGCGTCGCTTCCTTGAAGATCACCTTGACGGTGTGGGAGTCGATCTTCTCGACCTTGATGTCCTTGTAGGCGCCGGTGGTGTAGGCGGCAGTCGCCGGATCGGCGGCATATTCCCAGGTGAAGACGACGTCATCGGCCGTGAACGGCTTGCCGTCATGCCAGGTCACGCCCTGCTTCAGCTTCCAGGTGACGCTTTTGCCGTCCTCGGAGAGGCCGCCATTGGCCTTGGTGGGAGCTTCGGCCGCGAGCTGCGGGAAGAGATTGCCCTCCTTGTCCCAGCCGGCGAGCGGCTCGTAGAAGACGCGCGAGGCGACCTGGTCCTTGGTGCCGGAGGCGAAATGCGGATTCAGCAGGGTCGGTGCCTGCCAGAGCAGGATCTTCAGCGGCCCGCCGCCGCCAGCCTTCGTCGGCTTGTATTCGATCGTTGCGTTCGCCATTGCGACGCCGTTCCAGGCGAGGATCTGGCTCGCGATCGGCGCAGTAATACCCACTGCCGCCATTCGCTGAATAAAGGAACGCCGCGAGAGGCGACCTTCCTTCAGATTGTTCACCATCCCCTGGATATCTTGACTATTCATGACTTACCCTCAGATTCATCTGACAAGAGACCGGTCAATAGATT
The DNA here is from genome assembly GCF_056396065.1 of Allobosea sp. 05T433. Taxonomy (NCBI): domain Bacteria; kingdom Pseudomonadati; phylum Pseudomonadota; class Alphaproteobacteria; order Hyphomicrobiales; family Alloboseaceae; genus Allobosea; species Allobosea sp. 05T433. The sequence continues at coordinate 107,061 of NZ_JBFTKS010000002.1, forward strand.
GACCGGATCCAGCCTTCTTTTATTAAATCTAAAGCGTGACGATGCTTTGGATTCAACGCTGGTGGTAAGAGCTACAGAATTAAGCCCGGCTTAAGGCAATCGGCGAAGGTGGCGCTTAAGGTCCGCTTCCGGCACAAGCCAGATATGCGGGAGCCGCGCAGCGCGACCACGCCGGACACCGGATGCTCGCCGATCGGCCAGAAGTGGAGCGACTGCCCCCTCGCGGACCACTGAGGCCTTCAGCGGGCCGCCAGCCCGGACTCAGGACGGATGGAATGCCGCAATGGGCCGGGTTCAGGCGGGCTACCCATGAGGAAGCCCTGCAAAATCCCCACTTCGCAGTATCCCCATCCTGTAGCAGTAATAGGGCGCAGGCTGCGTCTGCGAGCCTGGCGGCAAGGATCGTGAATCGCCGCGCTCAGCGGCCGGGGCTGCGCGCCATGCAGGCCGTTCTGGAGGAGACTTCCGTCATGTGTGATCTCTGCTGCTCGCCCGCGCCCGGCCTGTCCCGCCGTGGCCTGTTTTCCGGCATGGTGGCCCTTGCCGGCGCCGCCGCCCTGCCCCGGCAAGCCTTCGCCCAGGCCGCGCCCCCGCAGAATGCGATCTCGCCCGACGAAGTGCTGAAGCGGCTGATGGAGGGCAATGCCCGCTATGCCGCGAACACCCCGACCAATCAGGATTACTCGGCCGGCCGGGCTGCCCGCGCCAGCGCCCAGTATCCGGTGGCTGCGATCCTGAGCTGCGCGGATTCGCGGGTCTCGCCGGAACTCGCCTTCGACCAGGGCCCCGGCGACCTCTTCGTGGTTCGTCTCGCCGGCAATTTCGTCAATGACGATGGCCTGGCCAGCCTCGAATATGCCGTGAAATACCTCAACACGCCGCTCGTCATGGTCCTTGGCCATTCGGGCTGTGGCGCCATCGACGCCACGATCAAGGTCGTGCGGGACAAGGCGACCCTGCCGGGCCATCTCCAGGAAATGGTGCGCGAGCTCAGGCCGGCGGTCGCGGCCGCCAAGGCCGGCAAGCCGGACGACCTCCTTGCCGCGGCGATCGCGGAAAACATCCGCCGCGGCAAACGCCGTCTCGAGACCGCCAAACCGATCCTCGCGGAGTTCGTTGCTAGCAGGAAGATCAAGGTCGTCGGGGCACATTACGAGCTGGCGAGCGGCAAGATCACGCTGCTCTGAGGCATGACCGGGGCCGGGCGGTCCCTTGCGACGTGACAAGCCCCCTCACCCGCGCCGTTGTATCGGGTTGATCGTAGCACCTCCCCAGGACCACCCGCCCGAGACAGCTCCCGTAGCGCGGTCTCGGCGCGCGCTGCGGCGATCAGGCGGATCTTTGCAGCGGCGCCTGCTGGTCGAATTGGCTCGGCACCGGATCGAGCCCCAGGCGCTGGCGTAAGGTGCCCTCGCCATACTCGGTCCGGAACAGTCCGCGCTTCTGCAGCAATGGCACGACCTCGCTGGTGAAGAGAGCGAACTGGCGCGGCAGGATCGGCGGCATGACGTTGAAGCCGTCGGCCGCGCCCGAGACGAACCAGTCCTCGATCACATCGGCGATCTGCTCGGGCGTGCCGGTCGCGGTGAAATGCCCGCGCGCTCCGGCAAGGCTGTGCAGCAACCCGCGCAGCGTCGGCCGCTCGCGCCCGACCAGGGCGGTGATCGCCTGCGCCCGGCTGCGCGAGGCCTGCACCTGCGAGGGATCGGGAAAATCGTCGACCGACAGGACCTGGTCGAGCTGCAGATGCGAGAAATCATGGCCGCCGAAGCGGTTCGACAGGCGCGACAGGCCAACTGTCGGGTGGGACAGCTCGTTCAACTCCTCCCATACCCGCTTCGCCTCGACTTCAGTCGAGCCGATCGCAGCGCTGATCCCGGGCAGGATGACGATCTGGTCGCCCCGGCGGCCGAGCACGCGGGCTTGCGTCTTGATGTCGGAATAGAAGGCAATCGCGCTCTCCTTGGTGAGATGCGCGGTGAAGATCGCCTCGGCATAGCGGGCCGCGAAAGCACGGCCATCGGTCGAGGCGCCCGCCTGGACGAAGACGGGCCTCCCCTGCGGCGAGCGCGGGATGTTCAGCGCGCCGGCAACCCCGAAATGCGTGCCGCGATGGTCGGCGCGGCGGATCCGGTCGGGCCTGGCGAAATGCCCGGTCTCGCGGTCGTCGAGGATCGCGTCCGCCGCCCAGCTGTCCCAGAGTTTCGAGGCAACCTCGACGAACTCGTGAGCCCGCTCATAGCGCTGGTCGATCCCGGCCTGCCGCTCCTGGCCAAAGTTCCCCGCGGCCGCCGGCGCCCAGGAGGTCACGATGTTCCAGCCGATGCGGCCGCCGCTGAGATGGTCGAGCGAGGCGAGCTGCCGGGCGAGATTGTAAGGCTCGCTATAGGTCGTCGAGGCCGTCGCGATCAACCCGATGCGCTCGGTCAGCGCCGAGAGTGCGCCGAGCAGGGTCAGCGGTTCGAGTTCCCCGCGCGCCGCATGTTCAAGCTCGTCGCCCAGCGCGACATGGTCGGCGAAGAAGACGGAATCGAGCTTTGCCGCCTCAGCCGCCAGCGCCAGGTCGCGGTAGTAGGCGACGTCGGTCAGCGCCCGCTGCGTCGAACCGTCGTGACGCCAGGCCGCCTCGTGATGGCCGCGACCGTTGATGAAGAGATTGAGGTGAAGTTCACGGGTCATGGGTTCGCTCTCTCGGGTGTCGGTCAGATGGGATCGGTGACGCCGAGGGCGGCGAGGAGTTCGCCACGCAGCACAGCAAAGCCCGGGTGCCTGGCGCGCGGGTGGGCCAAGGAAACCGGCTGGTCGAGGGTGATGCGTCCTTCGTCGATGACGAGCACGCGATCGGCGAGCTTGATCGCTTCGTCGACGTCATGGGTGACGAGCAGGACGGTCGGGCGATGCTGCCGGATCAGGCGGAAGAGGAGATCGTGCATCCGGATCCGCGTCAGCGCGTCGAGTGCGCCGAAGGGCTCGTCCGCCAGAAGCAGGCGCGGCTGGCGCACCAGGGAGCGGGCGAGCGCCACCCGTTGCTGTTCGCCGCCGGAAAGCGCGTTCGGCCACGCCTCCTCCCGCCCGGAGAGGCCGACATCGGCCAGCGCCTGCCGCCCGCGAGCGTCGCTGTCGGCCGCATGCAGGCCGAAGACGACATTCTGCAGCACGCTCTTCCAGGGCAGCAGCCGCGAATCCTGGAAGAGGACGGAGCGGTCGGCCGGCACCGTGAGCGTGCCCTCGCCCTCGACACCATCGTCGAGCCCGGCGATGGCGCGCAGCAACGTGCTCTTGCCCGAACCGCTCTTGCCGATGAGCGCGACGAACTCGCCCGCGGCGAAATCCAGCGAGGCGGGCCCGAGCACACTGCGGCCGGAGAAGCGGCGCGTGACGTCGCGCAGGCTGACCGCGAGGGCGTCCGGCTGCGGCAGGCGGAGCGGATGAGCCGAGGCGTTCATGACGCCAGCGCCTTGCGATAGGACAACGCCTTGCGCTCCCAGAGCCGGACGGCGAAATCGGAGCCGAGGCCGAGCACCGCATAGATCGCGAGGCCGACCACGATGATATCGGTCTGGCCATAGTCGCGGGCGCGGTTCATCAAGTAGCCGATGCCCTGGCTGGTATTGATCTGTTCGAGCACGACGAGCGCCGTCCAGCAGGTGGTCACGGCAAGTCGCAGGCCGGTGAAGAAGCCCGGCAACGCGCCGGGCAGCGCCACCTCGCGCAGGAAGGCGCTGCGCGTCAGCCCGACGCTGCGGGCGAGCTCGACATGGCGGATATCGATGCCCCGCAGCGCCGCATGGGTGTTGATATAGATCGGCACGAAGACGCTGGAGGCGATCAGGGCCACCTTCATGGCCTCGCCGATCCCGAGCCAGAGGATCGCGAGCGGGATCAGCGCGAGCGTCGGGATCGCCCGCTTGATCTGGACGAGGCCGTCGATCGAGGCCTCGCCGATCCGGCTGAGACCGGATGCGAGCGCCAGCAGCAGGCCGACCGCGACGCCGATGCCGAGCCCCAGATAGGCGCGCCCCGCCGATGCCAGGAAATGGTCGGCAAGCGTGCCCGATTGCAGCAGCTCGAAGCCGGTGAACAGGGCGATCGACGGCGCCGCGAGGAATTTCGGCGAGAGCCACCCCGTCAGCGAGGCGAGCTCCCAGAGAACGACCAGCGCGACCGGCCCGAACAGGATGGCGCCCGCAGGCAGGCGGCCCGGCGCCAGTTTCGGGAGCTTGCCCTGCGCGGGGGGCGTCGGGTTTGCCTGCGCCGGAACGCCCGCAATCGCGGCGAAGGGCACCGAATAGGCCGTGGCAATCAGCGCGTGGCTTTGATCGGACATGGACAGCCTCAATTGGATTTGGCGGCGATGATGTCGTCGAAGCGCAGATCGAATTCCTCGCGTGCATCGAGCCGTTTCGGCAGGTCGCCAGCCTCGTGGATGACGTCGATCAAGGCCTGCTGCTTCGGGATCAGGCTGGCGAGCAGGGGAAATTCGAAGCGCCCCTCGGCTTCGACGATCCTGCGCCCATCCGCCGGCTTGAGGTTCTGGCGCTTGACGTAATAGGCCTCGACCCAGCCCTCGGCATTCGCATGCGACCAGCGGTTGGCATCGATCCAGGCCGCCACGAACTCGCGAATGGCTGCGAGCTTGGCCGGATCGTCCAGGGCCCGCTTGCTCGCATAGAGATAGGTCAGGCTCTTCGGCAGGCGGTCATTCTGGTCCTTCGGCAGGGCGCTCGCGCCGCGATCGGCGAAATCGGCGAGATAGCGCGAGAAATGCGGCTCGTTCAGCGCCGCTACATCGACCTGCCCCGTTCGCACCGCATCCGGGAAATCGGCGGCCCGCAAGGGCACGAGCCGCACATCCTTCTTCGTCAGCCCCGCGAGCTTCAGCGCGTTGAGAACGAAGGGCTGACGGCCCGTCCCCTCGCCATAGGCGATGCTCTTGCCGCGCAGTTCCTCCAGCGAGGCGATCTTCAGCCCGGGGCGTACGGCCAGCGCGTAGTCGGTTTCGGACGAGGTGCGCGCCGCCACGATCGGAATCTGCTCGCCAGCCGCATGGGCCTGGATGGGCGGCGTGTTGCCGACGGTCGCGAGATCGAGAGCCCCCGCCCGGAAGGCTTCGAGAATGGCCGGGCCGCCGAGAAAATTGGCATAGGTCACCTGGCTCGACAGCCTGTCATGGGCGCCCGACGCCCGCATCAGGCTCTGCAGCGCCTCATTCTGATCGGCGACGACCAGCCTCGTGCCGACCGGAGCCTTCGCAAGTGGTGCGGGCTGCCCCTGGGCCGCCGCAAGACCGGGGGCGGCGACCGAAAGCAGGAGCGACATGGCCAGGATCGTGCGGCGCCTCAGCCCTTGTGTCCCTGCGGAAAGCGCATCGCTCGACATGGTTGTTCCTCACTCAGCTCGTGCCCGGCCAGGGATGAATGTCGCGACCGGCCGTCGAAATACTGGCGAAGAATCGTTCTTTTAGTCAAACAGAATGTTCTTTCTGAAATACAACGAAACGGCGAACGTCATTCTCCTGGAGCTGCGCATGCGAGAACGCTGCTGCTCGGCGAAAAATTCTGTCTCCGGGAGGACGATGACGGAGCAAAGCGTTCGCTGTTGCTGCGGAGGCACGGCCAGTATTGCGGCGGCACCGGAAAAGGGCCTTCGACGCCTGCCGGCCGAAACCCAATCCGGGATGCCGATCCGGGGTCCGGAGTGAAGCGGTGAGCTCCCCCTATGGGTTATGCCGAGAACGCCAATCAGGTTATCGCTGGTGAGACGAGACCCAACAGCGAACCGGACATGGGCACAGAGATTGAACGCAAATTCCTCGTCATCGCCGACGATTGGCGGGAGAAAGCTGGCCCGGGGCAGCCCCTGCGCCAGGGCTATCTTACGCCGAAGGGGACAACCAGCGTCCGCATCCGCTGTGCCGCCGCTGAGGCGTTCCTCACCATCAAGGGGGAGACTCATGGTCTGGCCCGCCCGGAGTTCGAATACGAAATCCCCGTCGCGGAAGCCGAGGAGATGCTGCTGACGCTGTGCATCGGCCCACCCCTCGAAAAGACGCGATACAGGGTCGAGCATGGCGGGTTGACGTGGGACGTGGATGTGTTCTCAGGCCGCCATGCAGGGCTTGTGATCGCCGAGGTCGAACTGATCGAGGCCGCTCAGCATGTCGATCTTCCGTCTTGGGTCGGACTCGAAGTCACGAATGATCCTCGCTACCGAAATGCCGCGCTCGCCGAGGGGGACGTTCTGCCTCCAGCGTCGCCATAAGTTCGCCCCTCTTCCAGCGGTGACGGGCATTTTTGGGTTTGCCGCCTTCCGCCCCCCGGAGATATCGAGGATCAGTGGCAGGCGACAGCCTTCTGCCTCTGCATCGGCTGCCCGCAAAAGCCGCAATCCGCTTTTCGGGCCGGCGCCCTAAGGCTCCCCGCCATTGGGGTTCGGCCCCTCGCCGCCTCGCCGCGGCTGATCGCCAAGGCGCTCGGCCACGGCCTCCCGAGCCTGCGCAAAGATCATCCCGACCGTCGCGACGATATCGTTGAGCAGACGAGCATCCTCTTCGATGGAGACGCCTTCAATCGTTGCGTTCTTGGCGTCGTTCAGAAACCGCTGCTCCAGGGCATCGAGACGCTCCGGCCCGCCCAGAATGGCGATCTCGACCAGGGCGTTCCTGGCGAGGCTCGCGGCACCGGCCAGCGACGCTGCCAGCGTGTTGATGAAGGCCTCTTGGCCATGGGGACCGCCGTGCATGGTTCCCTCCCGGTTGCGGGCAATGATCGCACCGAGCGAGACGCCGTGTCGAATCCAGCTGCCACTCCCAGCAGATTGCCGGAGCGGCCATCTGGGTTTGAGTTTCGCCCCGGAGCAGACCTCCACCAGCGGCGCACTCGCCGCTCCCGAAAGGTACGGCGCGTGACGAACGCGCCAGTTTAGCACGCCACGGCTCAGGCTTACTCATGAACTACGGATATGACTTCATGCGGTCTATGCCGTCTAATTGATCGATGGCGCCTCCCCTATCTTCGGCAGCACGGCGAGAGAACGCCCTTTGAACCCCGGAGAACAGGCGATGAAGTCACGTCTTCTTGGACAGAATGGCCTAGCGGTGTCGGCCCTCGGTTATGGCTGCATGGGGCTGGATTTCGGCTATGCCAACAGGCTCAGCAGGCAGGAGGGCGTCACGCTGATCCGCCAGGCGGTGGAGCGCGGCGTCACCTTCTTCGATACGGCCGAAGTCTATGGCCCCTACACCAATGAGGAGATGGTCGGGGAAGCGCTACGACCGGTCCGTGACCAGGTGGTGATCGCCACCAAGTTCGGCTTCAACTTCGTCGAGGGCAAGCAGTCCGGCCTGAACAGCCGGCCCGCGCAGATCAAGGCGGTCGCGGATGCCTCCCTCAAGCGGCTCGGCGTCGATGTCATCGACCTGTTCTACCAGCACCGTGTCGACCCCCGGCGTGCCGATCGAGGATGTCGCCGGCGCCGTCAAGGACCTGATCGCGGCCGGCAAGGTCAGGCATTTCGGGCTCTCCGAACCCGGCGCGAAGACAGCACGCCGCGCCCATGCCGTGCAGCCGATCACCGCCCTGCAGAACGAGTATTCGCTGTGGACGCGCGGCGTCGAGAGCAATGGCATCCTGGAAACCTGCGAGGAACTGGGCATCGGCCTCGTGCCCTACAGCCCGCTCGGCAAGGGTTTTCTCACCGGCGCGATGAGCAAGGACACCAAGCTCGGCGAGGGCGATTTCCGCAGCATCCTGCCGCGTTTCACTCCCGAAGCCATGGCGAAGAACCAGGCCTTGGTCGATCTCCTCCAGCGCATCGCCACCGAGAAGGGCGCGAAGCCGGCGCAGATCGCGCTCGCCTGGCTGCTCGCCCAGAAGCCCTGGATCGTGCCGATCCCCGGAACGACCAAGCTTCATCGCCTCGAGGAGAACCTTGGCGCCGTCGCGGTCGAGCTCACCGCCGCCGATCTTGCCGAGATCGAGCAGGCTGCGGCGGCGATCGCGATCGAGGGCGAGCGCTATCCCGCGCAATTGCTCGCGACCACCGGCCTTTGAGCGCCGGCAGGTCAACCGTACGGAACTGGCCCATGAGCAACGACATCGAAGCCAAGGCGCTGGCCTGCGCCGCCGCCCGGTCGCGCCCTGATGCGGCCGGCCAGCCCTGGCGGGTGCTCGGCGTGCTCAGCGTGCTGATGGGTTTCGCGTCGATCTCGACCGACCTCTATCTGCCCGCCTTGCCGGAGATGGCGCACGCGCTCTTCGCGCCGATACCGGGCTGATCGAGCTCACGGTCTCGGGTTTCCTGACCGGCTTCAGCCTCGGCCAGCTGTTCTGGGGCCCGATCAGCGACCGCTATGGCCGGTGCCGGCCGGTGGCGATCGGCCTCGTGCTCTTCGTCATCGGCTCGGCCGGTTGCGCATTCGCGGGCAGCGCCGGAGCGATGATCGGCTGGCGCATCGTCCAGGCCGTCGGCGCCATCATCTCGGGCAAGCAGATGAGATCAGGCTTCCCTTAGGAGTGGAGCCTTGTGACCGTCGCGATGGTCATCGGCGGATAGAGCCTTTGCGCGGCGAGCACCACCTCGAGGCGGTTGCGCACGTTCAGCTTGGCCATCAGGTTGGTCATGTAGCCCTTGATGGTCTTGTCGCTGAGCGACAGCTCGCGGGCAATCTCGCTGTTGCGTTTCCCAAGCAGCAGCAATTTGACGATCTGCTCCTCGCGGACGCTGAGCCTGTTGCTGATCGCCTTCTGGCGTTCGACCGCCTTGTCCTGCAAGGCACCGATCACCTTGGTCGCGAAGGCGGGTGTGACATAGACATCGCCGTGCTGCGCGGCCTGAAGCGCCTGGAACAGATCCTCGCCGGGGCTGCCTTTCAGGACATAGCCCCTTGCTCCGGCATCCAGGGCCCTGATCGCATCATCGGGGCTTGTCGAGGCTGTGAACACGATGATCTTTGTCTCGGGAGCGATCTTCAGCGCGTCCGCAATCGCCTGGAAGACATCCCCCACCATATTGAGATCGACGATCATCTCACCGGGGCGGTGCGTCCTGACGATCGAGACGATATCCTCCGCGATGTTCCCGGTCGCGGTGAGCGCGAAACCGCCCCATCGTTTGAGCAGTGCTCCGATCCCCTCCATCAACAAGGGGTGGTCGTCGACGATCGCAACCGAGCGGTCCGGCATGATCCCAGAACCTCTGTACCGTACTTCACCTCCCCAGGCCGAGCGAATGGTTGCTTAGTCAACGCTCTTTGTAAATGCTAAAAAAATCGAAACATTCTCGAACCATCATGGGCCGGAAGCGGAGCAGGAAGGCCGGGCTGGCAGGGGTTCGACCATGGCTCCGCGATTTGCCGCCCTGCTGCCCCGGCGCTGCGATGGTCAGGGCAACGATCACACCATCAGTTTGCGCCGGGATAAACTTCGAGGCGAGGATTCATCGGGATTTAGTCGCCAATCTGTACTATGATGACGGGGTGGGGACCTACTCAACGAGGGCTGCGCAATGAAAACACTCCTGATCCTGGCTATTTCAGTGGCGTTGTCTGGCGTCGGCGGATGCGCCTATTACGGCAAGGGCAAAGCACCCCCGCCCGCGCCAGCGGCAACGCCCATCGTCACCAAGGGCTGACGCCCCAAGCCAATATGTCAGAGAACGGCCGGTTCAACTGGCCGTTCTCTTCTCACAATACTTGCCTGCTTTGCTCTGCTTGCCTGAATTCTATCCCTCGATGTCTCGGCGACGGGTGCGCGAGGCCGCGCGCCTGGTGAGCCCGATGATAGGGTCCCGAGAGCCAAGCCGGGCTTCACCTTCTGCAGACAGACACTCTATTTCGGCGCGGCGGAATTCACCTGCGGATACAGCCGGGCCAGCGCCGCCTGGTCAAGATGCGGGACGAGCAGCGTCTTGAAGGCGTGGTCGACCTGTTCATATTCGACCTTGCAGCCACTGGCGCGTTCGGCCGGCAGCACGCCCTTGTCGACCAGCGCCTTGTAGCGGACGGGGTCGGAGCCATAGGCGAGGCAAAGCACGTTGTACATGCGCTGCAGCGGAGTGCTGTGAGCATCGGCGAATGTCTGCCCGTCGACCGGGCCGCCCGGCATCCGCTTGAGCTTCTTGAAGCTGTGGACGCCCGCCTCGTTGAGGTAGCAATAGACGATGCCGGCGATCAGGCCGTAGGCATCAGCCTTGTAAAGGTTGAGCTCCATGTAGGACGCAACGAAATCGGCGGCGTCCTCCTCATTCCCCAGCACCGGAATCTTGAGATAGTCGAAGATCGCGTGCCCGCCTTCGTGAAGAAACAGGTCGATGACCGGCCCGACAAGAGCATCGTTCTCACTCACCCAATCGGGCCGCTTGGGACCCCGCGCGATGTCGAGGACATACGCGACATACTCGTAGCAGATCGTGATCTCGTCATTCTCGAACCAGGCATCGATCTCGCCGTCGCAGCCCTTCGCCTTCAGCGTCAATGGCCTCGGCAGCCGGAAAAGCCGGTAGAATTCGGCCGCCTTCTCGAGTGCCTGCTTTTCACGCAGGAGATCGAGGACGGGCTGATGCGCCGGGTTCTTCGGCGCCTCGTAGGTGATGGTGACGACAGGCGCCGGCACGGCGGGCTGCGCGGATGCCGCTCCGGTCACGCTCAAAGCCAAGCCGAAAGCGCACACGCCGAATGACAGTCTGGAGGCTGGCCTCATGGCGGCTCCCCTTCCTGATGCGACCGATCAGGTAGATGCCAGCCTAACCCAGAAGGAGTGCTTGCGGGAGAGCGTCTGCGCCGTGGCAGGTCGGCTGAGACTTCGGATGGGATGACCGGGTTTCGATCGGGACGGCACCTCGGCCTTGCCCGGCATCGCCGCGCGTTGGCAATGGAGGATACGAGAGCCGGAATAACCGTAATGTGTCCTTCGCCTCATAGACCGGACCTTCCCGCCCCCGCGATGATCTGCCCATACTCATGGGGTGGGTTGCAGGGGGTATGAGATGGACCAGAGACGCGTCGCGGCGGCCGTCGAGGCGGCCGCCCGGGCATTGCATGAATCCGTACGAAACCATCATCAGTTTCATTGGGACAAGATGACCGAAACCTGGCGACAGGACTTGCGGATACATTCAGCCCAGCGTGATCGCTGCGCTCGAGGCATCGGACCGGATCGTCGCGTCCTCGCCTCCCAGATCGGCATCGGTTGCGAGGCCGCGGCTGCCCTCGGTCGGGCGCTGACGCCGGCACCGCAAAGGCGGAGCGACACAAGTGGTTGCATCGCCAGGACTGGCCGCGCCATGTGGAATGACGCGGCCATGATCCTGGGCACGCGTCCCTGCGCCCCTGCCGCTGGACCAGCAAGGCCATGTCGATGACGCTGCGACAGCGCACATCGCTACGCTCGAGCCGCTCGAAGGCGTCGTTGATCTCGTCCATGCCGATCATCTCGACATCGGGATGAACACCCTTCTTGGCGCAGCGTCCGGGCCTCAGCGGGGCGCCACGATGTAGCGCAGATGCAGGATGCCATGCGCCAGCGGTTCGCAGCTCTTGAAGGAGAGCTGCACATCGCCGTCGAGGCCGTCTTCTCCGGCCTCGACGAAACCCTGATGTCCGCCCCGTCCGTCGAGGGCGGGCACGAGGAGCAGGCTCAGCTCGTTGACCAGGCTTGCGGCGAAGAAAGAGCCGTTGATACCGGCGCCGCCCTCGAGCAGCAGCCGGTGGATGCCGAGCTCGTGGCCGAGGACATCCAGCATGGCGGCCAGATCGATCTTCGCGGTTTCGGCGACGATATAGGAGACACCGTCCGCGGCGAGTTCGGCGAGATGACTGTCTGCAACCCCAGGGCCGAGCAGCACCACGACAGGGTCGCCGCCGATCTTCGGCCCGGCAAAGTGGAGTTTGCCGGATGGATCGAGCGCTATCGCAAAGCACTCGGCTTCACGGACCGCGAAATGGCAGGGCCGCTCGACCGGGCCGACCTGGGCCGGTGCGTGCGGACCGACCTTGCTGATCTCGGCCATCGTTACCCGGCCGACGAGCCAGGCGTCGGGCTCGAGCCCCTCATGGACCTCTTCATAGAGCCTGGACCATTCGGCCTTGCTGCCATCGGGGCTCCAGGTGAAGCGGCTCGGATGGAGGCTGCCGTCCAGCGACGAGAGCATGTGGCAGATGACGATGGGTCTCATGGCTTGCTCCCCCAAGGCGCTCGCACGGAATGGCACCGCCCTTCGGAATGGCACCACCATGCGCGATGGCGCGGCCATGATCTTGATCCGACCCGCGCGCCCTACCCCGCCTGCGCTGGAACCAGCGAGGCCATGTCGATGACGAAGCGGTAGCGCACATCGGCGCGCTCGAGCCGCAGGAAGGCGTCGTTGATCTCGTCCATGCGGATCATCTCCACATCGGGATGAACCCCCTTCTTGGCGCAGAAATCCAGCATCTCCTGCGTCTCGGCGATGCCGCCGATCGGCGAGCCGGCGATACGCCGGCGGCCGAGCAGCAGCGGCACGGTCGAGGGCTCCGCGAGCGGCCCGACCTGGCCGACCAGGACGAGCGTCGCATCGACATCGAGCAGCGAGAGATAGGGGTTGATGTCGTGCCTGACCGGAACGGTATCGATGATCAGGTCAAAGCCGTTTGCGGCCCTGGCCATGGCCTCGGCATCGCTGGAGACCAGCAGCCGGTCGGCGCCGAGCGCCAGCGCATCGGCCTGCTTGTCTGCCGTACGGCTCATCACCGTGACATCGGCGCCGAGCGCAGCCGCGAGCTTCACCGCCATATGGCCGAGGCCGCCGAGACCAACCACGCCGACGCGGCTGCCCGGTCCGACATTCCAGGTGCGCAGCGGCGAATAGGTGGTGATGCCAGCGCAGAGCAGCGGCGCGACCTTGGCGAGATCGAGCCCGTCGGGCACGCGCAGCGCAAACTCCTCGCGCACCACGAGGTGCTTGGAATAGCCGCCATAGGTCGGCTCGGCCGGCTCGCAGGAGAAGCGCTCCTTGTCGTTATAGGTCTGGACATTGCCCTTGCGGCAGAGCTGTTCCAGCCCCTTGCGGCACTGGTCGCAGGCCTGGCAGGAATCGACCATGCAGCCGACGGCGACATGATCGCCGGCCTTGTAGCGGCGGACATCGCGGCCGACCGCGGTCACCCGGCCGACGATCTCATGGCCCGGCACCATGGGATACTGGCTCCAGCCCCAGTCGTTGCGGGCCTGGTGCAGATCGGTGTGGCAGACGCCGCAATAGAGCACCTCCATCGCAACATCGTTCGGCCGAAGCTCCCGCCGCGTGACATCGAAGGGGGCGAGCGGCGAAGCGGCCGACCGGGCGGCATAGCCAATGGTCTTCATGCCAGGTCTCCCGTCCTGATGGTCGTTGAAGCGCCGGCCTCATCGAGGGCCTGGCGCAGCACAGGAATGGCGGAATTGGCGGTCGGCCAGCCCGCTGAGAGGGCAAGATGGGTGACGAGCTCGGTCAGCTCGTCCGCCGTCACGCCATTGTCGAGCGCGCGCCGGACATGGCCGGGCGGTTCGTTCGTGCGGTTGAGCGCAACCAGGCTCGCGACGGTGATCCGGCTGCGGTCGCACTTCGACAGGCCGGGGCGCTCCCAGACCTCGCCGAACAGGACGCGATCGCCCAAACCGGCAAGGGCCGGAGCGACATCGCCATAGGCCTTTTGCGCAGGGCTGCGATCATCCGTCATCCCTGCACCTCTCCGCGATGAACCTGCCAGAGATAATCCTGGTCCACGACCTTCTCCATCCAGGTCACCACCGAACCATCCTTCATCGCGGCAATGGCGACATGCGCCATGGCGCAGTCCGGCGCGGCGCCGTGCCAGTGTTTCTCGCCCGGTTCGAACCAGACGATGTCGCCGGGCCGGATCTCCTCGACCGGACCGCCCTCGCGCTGCACCCGGCCCAGCCCCGAGAGCACCAGAAGGGTCTGGCCGAGCGGATGGGTGTGCCAGGCCGTCCGCGCTCCGGGTTCGAAGGTGACGGTCGCGCCGCTCAGGGCGGCGCCGCCGGCAAAGGGCGCATCGATCCTGACCGTGCCCGTGAAATACTCGGCCGGCCCCTTTGCAGAAGGCTGCGCCCCGCTTCGCTTGATGTCCATCCACGTTTCCTCACGTCCTCGTGCCTGGAGCCGGACAGACTCCCGCCCCTCCCAAGCACTGTAGCCGCGCGACATTCATTGGATTAGGCGATAGAAACCGCATGAAGCCATATCGGGAGTTCATGAATGCGGCGCGAGGAACTGGTCGATCTCAATGCCTTCCTGACGGTCGCCGAGGAGCAGAGTTTCACGCGCGCGGCCGCCAAGCTCGGCACCTCGCAATCCTCGCTGAGCCATACGATCCGCCGGCTCGAGACCAGGCTGGGCGTGCGCCTGCTGACCCGCACCACCCGCAGCGTCGCGCCGACCGCGGCCGGGGAGCGGCTGCTCGGCACGCTGCGCCCGGCTCTGGAGAGCATCGGCTCGGAACTGGCCTCCCTCAACGAGTTGCGCGAGAAGCCGGCCGGGACGATCCGCATCACGACCTCGGAGCACGCGGCGACGACCGTGCTCTGGCCGGCTCTGGAGCGGTTCCTGCCGCATTACCCCGACATCCATGTCGAGCTCAGCATCGATTCCAGCCTGACCGACATCGTCACCGAGCGCTTCGACGCCGGCGTCCGGCTCGGCGAAGCGCTCGCCAAGGACATGGTAGCGGTCCGGATCGGGCCGGATCTGCGCATGGTGGTGGTCGGATCGCCCGGCTATCTCGCCACCCGCTCCATTCCCCTGACCCCGCATGACCTCGCCGAGCACAGCTGCATCAACCTGCGCCTGTTGAGCGGCGGCGGCCTCTACGCCTGGGAGCTGGAGCGGGATGGACGCGAAGTCCGCGTCCGGGTGGAGGGTCGGCTCGCCTTCAACAATGTCAGTATGATCGCGCGCGCCGCCGAGGCCGGCTTCGGGCTCGGCTTCGTGATGGAGGACCATGTGGCGGAGCAGCTTGCCCGGGGCAGCCTGGTCCGCGTGCTGGAGGACTGGTGCCCGCCCTTTTCCGGCTACCACCTGTATTACCCCAGCCGGCGCCAGCCATCGGCGGCCTTTGCGCTGCTCGTCGAGGCTTTGAGGTATCACACGTGAGGCAGGTCTGACCGCCCCGGCGAATACTGCCGGATGATGAGAGCAGCGTCCGAGAATAGTCGCCCTTCCTCGTCGGCCGCTTTCCCCAGAGCGATCATTCGGCGCGGACAGCCGGACTGCCATGGCCAGCTGCTAGCGGATCTCCCCCCGGCCTGGTGCCCGCGCTCGGAGGAAGCACAGTCGAGATCGAGCGGAAGCCGCGCTGCAGGCCGTGGGGCGAGTCTGCGTCGTCTGACGGCCGTAGGCTCCGTGCCCGTCACATCCCCGCCTCGCTCGACATGCTCCAGTCCAGTTCGCCCAGTCGCCGGATCGAGCCGCGGAGAATGCTCTCGAAAGCCAGGACGGCGGGCGACGGCGAACGGCCGCTGGGCCGGATCATGACGACGTCGCGTGCGATCGTCGGCTCGACCAGGGGTCGGGCGGCGATCGGGCGATGTGGGGTCATGGCCAGCGCATAGGTCGGGAGCACCGCGATGCCGAGACCGGCCTCGACCAGCGCCAATGCCGTGGTGATCTGCGAGACCGCGTAGAGCGGTCGCAACGGCACTTCCGCGGTCTCATAGCCGACCTCGACCAGCAGCCTGATACCGCTGTCCCTGGTCAGGGTGATCAGAGGCTGCCCGGCCAGATCGGCCCATGGCAGCGAGGAGCGCGTGGCGAAGGGATGCGTCCGGGCACAGAACAGCATGAGACTGTCCCGCGCCAGCGGCATGCGTTCGATGCCGTCCTCGATCGCCGAGAACGTGCCCAGCCCGCAATCTGCCCGGCCAAGCCTGACCTCCTCGACGATCGCATCGGTCCGCGCGTCGATGATGGCGACCTCGATGCCGGGATAGCGCTGACCGAGCTCGACGATGGCCATCGGCAGCAGGACGGCCGCCAGCAAGGGGGGAGCGGCGACGACAATCCGGCCACGCCGTCTTTCTGCGAGATTATTGGCATTGCGCACGGCCAGATCCAGGTCGTGCATGATCTTGGCCGACGCGCCCTGGAACTCGCGCCCGCCCTCGGTCAATTCGACGCGTCGCGTCGTCCGGTCGAACAGGCGCAGGCCGAGTTCCCGCTCCAGCTCACGCACGAGCTGCGAGAGTGCGGGCTGAGCCATGTGCAGCCGTTCCGCAGCCTTGGTGAAGGTGCCGCATTCCGCCACGGCGAGAAAGGCCTGGATCTGTCGAAGCGAGACGGTCATGGCAGACACTCATAAGCAAATCATCTGAATTCATACAAATATGTAGAATTGCCGTATAGCCCATCCCAATCGATGATCCTGGTCAAGGCGGGGGTCACGCATCGGGCGGGCCCGGCCCTGGAGATGGCCGGGGATGGCAGGGCTTCAGGTCAAGGAGCGTCCCGCGCTGCAGGATGGCAACGGGCCTGGCAGCGCGCCGCACGGGCCATCGTGCCCCTCGCGGAGCGAAGCCGGATGCTCGTCGATCGCAAGCGCTGTGCTCCCGCCGGCACCGTCCATTCGAGGCTCATGATGAACTGCTACCCTGACCTTCAGATGTATATCGGCGGCGCATGGAAGAGCGCCTCGAATGGGCAGYCGGTCCTGAACCCCGTCGACGAGAGCGTCATCGGCATGGTCCCGCTCGCGACGCGGTCGGATCTGGACGCCGCACTGTCCGCGTCGGCCGACGGGTTCATGATCTGGAGCCGGACATCGCCGCGCCGGCGCGGCGAGATCATCCTCAAGGCCGCCGCCCTCATGCGTGAGCGCATCGAAGAGATCGCCTTCTCGATCACGCTGGAACACGGAAAGCCAATTGGACAGGCCCGCCTGGAAGTGATCCGGGGCTGCGAGTTCTTCGAATGGGATGCCGCCGAGGGCCAGCGCCTCTATGGCCGCGTCATCCCCAGCGAGCCCGGCATCAAATACATCGTCATGCATCAGCCGATCGGGATGGTGGCGGCTTTCTCGCCGTGGAACTTCCCGATGAGCCAGCCCTCCCGGAAGATCGCCGGCGCGTTGGCGGCCGGCTGCTCGATCATTCTCAAGGCTGCCGAGGAGACGCCTGCCGGCGCCATCCATATTGCCCGGGCCTTTCACGATGCCGGGCTGCCGGCCGGCGTGCTCAACCTCGTCTTCGGCATTCCGTCGGAGGTGTCCGACTATCTCATTCCCCAGGAGCAGACCCGCCTGATCGCCTTCACCGGTTCGACCGCAGTCGGCAAGCACCTGACGACTCTGGCGGCGCGCCATATGAAGCCCGTGCTCATGGAGCTTGGCGGCCACGCCCCGGTCATCGTTTGCGACGACGTCGACCCGGTGGCCGCCGCCATCGCCTCCGCGCAGCGCAAGTCGCGCAATGCCGGACAGGTCTGCACCTCTCCGACACGCTTCTTCGTTCACAAAAGCATCTACGCCACCTTCGCCCGGACCTTCGCCGAGAAGGCCCGCGCGGTGACCATCGGCAATGGCCTGGACCCGTCGACAGAGATGGGCCCCGTCGCCAATTCCCGCCGCATCGAGGCGCTCGAGACGCTGGTCGCCGATGCACGGGCCAAGGGAGGGCGCGTGCTGGCCGGCGGCGAACGGCTGGGCAACCGCGGCTACTTCTTCCCGGTCACCGTCATAGCCGATGTTCCCGATGACGCGCGCGCCATGCGAGAGGAGCCGTTCGGCCCGCTGGCGCTGATCAACCCGGTCTCGTCCCTCGACGAGGCGATCGAGAAGGCCAATGCCCTGCGCTTCGGGCTCGCCGCCTATGCGTTCACGCATGCCGCAAGCAATGCGGACCGGCTGGCGGAAAGGATCGAGGCCGGCAACCTCTCGATCAATACCCTCGAGGCCTCCGTCGCGGAGACGCCGTTCGGGGGCGTGAAGGACAGCGGCTACGGCCGCGAGGGCGGGGCCGAGGGGCTATCGCATTACACCGTCATCAAGAACGTCTCGCACCGCATGAGCATCTGAACGCGGTCTCTGACGGCGGGGCCGCAACAGGAGCATCGGCATGAAATATTCAAAGAAAGACGCAAAGGCCTATGCCCGCGCCAATATGAAAGGCATCTGGGCTGCCGCGCTGACGCCGTTCACCCGCGATCTCGCGATCGACCGGGACGGCTTCAGCACGAATATCCGGCACTGGACCGATCAGCTCGGCATCGACGGCCTGTTCATCGCCGGCAAGCAGGGCGAGTTCTTCTCGATGTCGCTCGAGGAGCGCAAGCTCAGCTTCGAGATCGCCGTCGCGGCCGCGGCCGGCCGGGCCGCGACGATCATGTCCTGTTCGGACCAGAACATGGATGTGGTGATCGATCTCGCCCGGCATGCGCAGAAGGTCGGCGCCGACTACATCGTCATCCACGCCCCGGTCCTGCATTTCTTCAAGGCGCAGGAGGAGACGGTCTACGAATACTACCGGACGATTGCCGAGAAGGTCGATATCGGGATTGCGCTGTGGAGCCATCCCGACAGCGGCTACCTGCTCTCGCCACAGCTCTGCAACCGGCTGGCCGACATCGAGAACGTCGTCGCGATCAAGTACAGTGTGCCGCGCCCGATGTATGCCGAGCTTACCAGGCTCGCCGGCGATCGCATCCTGGTCAGCAGCGCCTCCGAGGAGGAATGGCTCGACAACATTCTCGAGCTCGGCTGGCAGCTCTATCTCTGCTCCTCGCCGCCCTGCCTGATCCAGACGCCGCATGATCTGCGGATGCGCGAATATACCGATCTCGCCTTCCGTGGCGACGCCGCGCAGGCGCGCGCCGTGCGCGACAGCCTGAACCCGGTCCGCGAGGCGCTGCGTGGCACAAGGCCCGCCGAGAAACCGCACGCCCATCAGAAATACTGGCAGGAGCTGCTCGGCCAGGCCGGCGGCCGGGTCAGGCCGCCGCTGCTGGAGCTGACAGAGACAGAGAAGGCTGCGACGCGCGCCGCCTTCGAGTCCTGCGGCCTGAAGCTGCACGCCGCAGATGCATCATTGGCCAAGACCGGCTGAGCCGCCGGCAGACGAAACGGGAGAGGTGGAACGATGGCGACGGAAGGACGGCTGAAGGCCTTCAACTTCGCGAAATGGATCGAGGAGCACCAGCATCTGCTGAAGCCTCCGGTTGGCAACCAGCAGATCTGGACGGATTCCGACCTGATGGTCACCGTCGTCGGCGGCCCCAACCAGCGCACCGACTATCATGACGATCCGGTGGAGGAGTTCTTCTACCAGCTCAAGGGCGACATGATGCTCAAGGTCGTGGATGACGGGAAGCATTACGACGTGACGATCCGGGAGGGCGAGATCTTCCTGCTGCCGCCGCATGTGCGCCATTCGCCGCAGCGCCCGCAGGAAGGCTCAATCGGCCTCGTCATCGAGCCGAAGCGGCCCGAGGGCTGGCTCGACGCCTTCGAATGGTACTGCTTCAACTGCACGAAGCTCGTGCATCGCGTCGAGGTCGATCTGGTCAGCATCGTCGACGACCTGCCGCCGCTCTACAAGGCCTTCTACAACAACGAGCAGGCCCGCACCTGCCCGCATTGCGGCACGCTCCATCCCGGCAAGGAACCGCCGGCCGGATGGGTCTGCCTGTAGGAATTCAGCGGCGCGGCCGAATCCCGGCCGCGCCGCGGGTTCCTCCCACGCAAGCGCCAGCACGAATAAGGCGCAGCAAAAATCTCAGAGGCATGAACGCAAGCAACTGGAGCTCACGATGACATTTCGCAGATTGCTATTGGGCCTGCTGGCCTCCGCCTCGATGACGGGAGCTGCCATCGCCCAGCAGCCCGTCAAGATCGGCATGATCACCACCCTGTCCGGACCGGGCGGATATCTCGGCCAGGATATTCGCGATGGCTTCAAGCTCGCCATCGAGATGCAGGGCGGCAAGCTCGGCGGCGCTCCCGTCGAGCTTGTCGTCGAGGATGACGCTCTCAAGCCCGGTCAGGGCAAGCAGATCGCGGAGCGCATGCTCAAGACCGATGGGATCAAGATCCTGACCGGCATCGTCTTCTCGAACGTCGCCGGCGCCACCGTGCCCGACATCGTCGATTCCGGCGCGCTCTATGTCAGCGCCAACGCCGCGCCGTCCAATCTCGCGGGCAAGGAATGCCACGAGAACTACTTCGCCATCGCCTGGCAGAACGACAGCCTGCACGAGAGCGCCGGCCAGAACGCCAACAATCTCGGCTATAAGAAGGCCTTCGTCCTGGCCGCCAACTACCAGGCGGGCAAGGATGCCATCGCCGGCTTCAAGCGGATGTTCAAGGGCGAGGTCGTGGGCGAGGTCTATACCCGTCTCGACCAGACCGATTTCGCCGCGGAGATGGCGCAGATTCGTGCCGCCAATCCCGACTTCGTCTACCAGTTCAACCCCGGCGGCCTCGGTATCGCATTCTTGCGCCAGTACCAGCAGGCGGGATTGACCGGCAAGATTCCGATGGTCGTCGCAGCCCCCTCGCTCGATGCGGTGACGCTTGCCGCGGTCGGCGATGCCGCGCTTGGCGTGAACGCCTCGAGCCACTGGAATTCCGACTTCGACAACCCGGCCAACAAGGCCTTCATGGCGGCCTGGACCAAGGCCTATAACCGCCCGGCGACCTATTACGCGAGCCAGGGCTATGACACGGCGCTGGCCATCGCCTCCGCGCTCAAGGCCACCGCTGGAAAACCCGATGTGCCGGCCCTGCGCAAGGCGCTCGCCAAGGCCGATTTCCAGTCCGTGCGCGGCGCTTTCAAGTTCGGCCCGAACCAGCATCCGATCCAGGATTGGTATGGGCTGCGGGCCGAAAAGGACAGCGATGGCAAGCTCGTCCTCAAGACCGTCGGCAAGATCCTGACGAATTACGGCGACGCCTACGCGGCGCAGTGCAAGCTCTGATCAGGTGGACCGCCCATGGCGCTGATCCTCGAACAACTGCTCAACGGCCTGCAGTTCGGCGTGATGCTGTTCCTGCTCGCCGCCGGGCTGACACTGATCTTCGGCATCATGGGCGTGATCAACCTGGCGCATGGCTCGCTCTACATGATCGGGGCCTATGCCGGAGCCTTTGTCGCGACCAGCACCGGCTCACTGCTGCTCGCAGTGCCAGCCGGGCTCGCGGCGGCGGCGGCGGCCGGCATGGCGGTCGAACTCCTGGTCCTGCGCCGGCTCTATGCGCGCGACCATCTCGATCAGGTGCTCGCGACCTTCGCGCTCATCCTCATCTTCAACCAATCGGTGACGATCCTGTTCGGCAGGCAGCCGCTCTTCGTCTCGGTGCCTCCTGAACTGAACGGCTCCGTCGAATTGCTGCCGGGGCTGGTCTATCCGGTCTACCGGATCGCGGTCATCGCGGTTGGCCTTGCGGTGGCCTTCGGGCTCTATCTCCTAATCAACCGCACACGCGTCGGCATGCTGGTGCGCGCCGGCGCGACCCATCGCGAGTTGGTCAGGGCGCTCGGCGTGGACATTCGCCTGCTGTACACGGCGGTGTTCGGGCTCGGCGCCTTGCTCGCCGGACTTGCCGGGCTGATGGCGGGGCCGATCCTCGCCGTCCAGGTCGGCATGGGCGAGCAGATCCTGATCATGACCTTCGTGGTCGTGGTGATCGGCGGCGTGGGCTCGATCCGGGGCGCCTTCTTCGGCGCGCTGATCGTCGGCCTCGTCGACACCAGCCTGCGCGCCTTCCTCCCCGGCCTGCTGCGCTCGGTCATGAATCCATCCGAGGCAGATGCGCTCGCCGGCGGCCTGTCCTCGATGGGGATCTACCTGCTGATGGCAATCGTGCTGCTCATGCGCCCGAAGGGGCTCTTTCCCGCCCATGCATGACATCATGACCAGTCCTATCGCCCGGGCGCCGGCCCGTGGCCGGCTCCTGACCGCTGCCGCGATTGGCCTGGCGCTCGGCGCCCTGCCCTTCGTCCTGCAGGCCATCGGCCAGCCCTCGCTCGTGCCCCTGGCGACCCGCGTGCTGATCTACGCAATTGCCGCCGCCAGCCTCAATCTCGCCCTGGGCTTCGGCGGGATGGTGAGCTTCGGCCATGCCGCCTTCTTCGGCATCGGCGGCTATGTCGTCGGCATCCTCTACCAGAGCTTCGTCGGCGACACCTTGCTCTTCGGCCTGTTGCCGGGAACGAACCAGCTCCTGATCACCCTTCCCGCCGCGATGCTTGTCGCGGGCATCCTCGCCCTCTGCATCGGCGCGCTCTGCCTGCGCACGAGCGGCGTGCAGTTCATCATGATCACGCTCGCCTTCGCGCAGATGCTGTTCTTCCTGTTCGTCTCGATCAAGGCCTATGGCGGCGATGACGGGCTGATCATCCGCCGCCGCAATGTCCTGCTCGACCTCGACACCCGCAACGACACGGTGTTCTACTTCATCTGCCTGGCGGCGGCCGCGCTGGTCTTCGGCGCGCTTTCGCGGATCGTCGGATCACGCTTCGGCATGGTCCTGATCGGCATCCGGCAGAGCGAGCGCCGCATGGCGGCGATCGGCGTCGCGCCCTATTCCTACAAGCTCACCGCCTTCGTCGTCTCCGGCATGGGGGCCGGGCTCGCCGGGGCGCTGATGGCCAATTACCTGCGCTTCGTCAGCCCCGACATGCTGCACTGGACCAAGTCGGGCGAGCTGATGATCATGGTCATCCTCGGCGGTGTCGGCACGGTCCTTGGCCCGCTGTTCGGCGCGGCTGCGCTCGTCATCCTGGAAACCGTGCTCACCGCCTGGACCGAGCACTGGCAGCTCATCCTCGGGCCTGTCCTGCTGTTCGTCGTCCTGTTCACGCAGGGCGGGCTCAGCGCGCTCTTCAACCGCGTCGGAAGGGTCGGGAGTTGACGCAGCCCCTGCTTTCCGTACGCAACCTGCAGAAGTGCTTTGGCGGACTCGTAGCCACCGACAAGGTCGATCTCGACGTGGTCGAAGGCGAGGTCCACGCCCTGATCGGCCCGAACGGCGCGGGCAAGACCACGCTGATCACCCAGCTCTTCGGCGAGCTCTCCCATGACGAGGGCGAGATCCGCCTGGACGGCGAGGATATCGGCCGGCTGCCGACGCCGCAGCGCGTCCGTCGCGGCCTCGCCCGCACCTTCCAGATCACCCATCTGCTGCCGGACTACACCATGCTCGACAATGTCGCGCTGGCCGTGCAGGCTCATGAAGGGCACAGCTTTCACTTCTTCGCCAATGCCCGCCGCGACGAGGCGCTGCGCGCCAGGGCACGGCAGCATCTGGCGGCGGCCGGCCTGGCGGCGCGCGCCGAGGTGAGAGTCGCCGATCTCTCCCATGGCGAGCAGAAACAGCTCGAATTCGCGGTGGCGCTCGCCTGCGAACCGCGCCTTCTCCTGCTCGACGAACCAATGGCCGGCCTCGGCCATGCCGAGAGCGAACAGATGGTCGCGATGCTCCGGGCCCTGAAGGGGCGCGTCACCCTGCTGCTCGTCGAACACGACATGGACGCGGTCTTCGCGCTGGCGGACCGGATCTCCGTGCTTGTCTATGGCCGCGTGATCGCGACCGGGACGGCCGCCGAAATTCGCGACAACCCGGATGTCCGCATCGCCTATCTCGGCGAGGGAGACGCCTGATGCTGAGCGTACGCAACCTGCAATCGGCCTATGGCGCCAGCCAGGTCCTCTTCGACGTCGCGCTCGACATCGCGGAGGGCGAGGTCGTGACATTGCTCGGCCGCAACGGCATGGGCAAGACCACCACCGTGCGCTCGATCATGGGCCTGCTCCCGCCGAAGGCCGGCGAAGTCCGGTTCGGGGGCCGCGCCGTATCGGGCAGTCCGCCGGAGAAGATCGCCCGCTGCGGCATCGGCCTGGTGCCGGAAGGCCGGCAGGTCTTCCCTACGCTGAGCGTGCGCGAAAACCTCGTCGCCACCGCATCGAACCGGCTGAAGCGTGCACAGCCCTGGACGCTCGAACGGGTCTATCGCCTGTTCCCGCGCCTTGAGGAGCGCGCCGGGCAATCGGCGCGGACCCTGTCAGGCGGCGAACAGCAGATGCTCGCAGTCGGCCGGGCGCTGATGACCAATCCGAAGCTGCTGATCCTCGACGAGGCGACGGAGGGTCTCGCGCCGGTGATCCGCGCCGAGATCTGGTCCTGCATCGAGGTGCTCAAGGCGCAGGGCCAGTCCATCCTGCTGATCGACAAGAACATCAACGTGCTCAAGCGCATCGCCGATCGCCACTACATCCTCGAAAGGGGCCGCACCGTCTGGTCCGGCAGCAGCGTCGATCTCGCGGCGCAGGCAGAAATGGTACATCGCTATGTCGGCGTCTGACATGGTCGCGGCAGAGCTAGTCGCGACGACATCCCTGACCGATCCGGTCGAGGCGCTGCGCGATGCGCTCGCGACGATCCTCGACGGGCTGGTCGCAGCCGGCTGCGGGCCGCAGCATCTGCTCTCGATGACATGGGAGACAGGCGAGCCGGCGGCCTTCCATCTCTCGCGCCATGAGGTCGAGCTCGCCTATCGCGAGGTCTTCGCCGGCTTCCGCCCGCCGATCCGGCTGCAGCCGAGGGCCGAGCCCGGCCTGGCGATCCGCGCGCGGCACTCCGAGCCGACACCACCACCGGAGAGGCTCGTTCAAGGCCACACGCTGCCGCAGCTCGCCCGCCAGTACAGTCCGCGCCTGCAGGCCGACATGAAGGCGCTGTTCCGGCAATGGAGCCGCGACGGCGAAGCCTTCCGCGCTCATCACCGCGGCCGCGACCTGGCCTATGGGCCGGGGCGTTTCGAGACGCTCGACCTCTACCTGCCACGGGGCGTCTCGCGCCCGCCGCTCTGGGTCTTCGTCCATGGTGGCTACTGGCAGGCCTCCGACAAGGTCCAGCACGCGCAGTTCGCACAGGGCATGCTGGCGGCCGGCTTCGCCGTCGCCATGCCGAATTACGGGCTTGCGCCCGAGACCCCGCTGGAGCGGAGCGCGGAGCAGATCGTCGCTGCCCTGAACTTCCTGGTCGGGGAAGCCGAGGCGCTCGGCATCGACGCCGCGCGGCTGCATCTCGCGGGGCATTCCGCCGGCGGCCACCTCGCCGCCATGGCGCTGGTTGCGTCGGATGCCCCGCCCATTGCCTCCGGGCTCTTGCTCTCGGGTCTCTTCGACCTGACACCGCTCGGCCATCTCCCGCTCGGGCGCCTGCTTGGCCTCGACGACCTGGCCCGGGCCGAACGCCTGAGCCTGCACGGCCGGCCCTGCCCCTCCGCACGCCTCGCCTTCGCCGTTGGCGAAGTGGAAAGCGATGCCTTCAAGGCCCAGTCAGCCGCACTTGCCACCGCCTGGCGGGCCGGACCGCCGGTCCTTTGCGCGGGACATCATTTCAGCCTCCTCGACGGCCTGAACGGTGGCAAGCTGCTCGAACTCGCTCGCAACACGGCGGCCGCTTGACCATGTCGCACCCGCGCAAGCCTCTTCGGATCGCCCTGATCGGCTGKGGCGCGATCAGCCGCCGCGTCGCCGGGTTGCTGGCGCAGCGCCTGGGCTCCCGCGTCACTGTCGCGGCCATCGGCCTTCGCGATCTGTCGAGCGCGCCCGACCTGCCGACGGGCGCGGCGCCGATCACGGATCCGGGGCAGCTCGCCGGTCTCGGGCTCGACCTCGTCGTCGAAGCCGCCGGGCGCGAGGCTGTGGCCGGATGGGGCGCGGCAGCGCTGCGCCACGCCCCGGCCTTCGCCGTGGCCTCGACCAGCGCCCTTTGCGACGATGCGCTGCTCGGCAGGCTCCTGGAGGTGGCCGAGACCAATGGCAGCCGACTCCTGATTCCGGCGGGCGCGCTCGGGGGGATCGATGCCTTGGCCGCGGCCGCGGCGCTTCCGCTGGACGAGGTCACCCATACCATCGTCAAGCCGCCCGCGGCCTGGCGCGGCACGGCGGCCGAGGCGATGGCGTCGCTCGACGCGCTTTCGGCGCCCTTGACCTTCTTCTGCGGAACCGCGCGCGAGGCGGCGTCGCTGTTCCCGCAGAACGCCAATGTCGCGGTGATCAGCGCGCTGGCCGGCATCGGGCTCGACCGGACCCGCATCCAGCTCGTCGCCGATCCCGGGGCGAAGGCAAACAGCCATCGCCTTGCCGCGAGCGGGGCGTTCGGCCGGCTCGAGATCGCAATCGAGAACCGCGCCCTTGCCGCCAATCCGAAATCATCGGAGATGACGGCTCTCTCGCTGGTCCGATTGATCGGAGCCGCGGTGAACCCGTTGGCCATCTGACCGGCGGGAGACGCAAAGCAGCGCTCCGAGCCGGGTCCATGCGGCGATCGGCAGCAATCGCGATGCTCCCGCGAGTTCTGCAAGAGATGCTGGCGGACGTTCATTGGTTCCCGCGATCCTCCCGGGCCGCGGGCGCAAATACCCGATTGAGCAAAAGCGGTCAGGTCTCCTTTGCGGCCTCGATCCACAGAAAGGAGGCCTCCTCGTTGTCCTGCGGTTCGATCGACGATTTGCGGACGAGCAATCCGCCATCGGATAGATATTTCAGTGTTTCCGCTTCGCCGTTGTGACCGAAGAACATCGTGGTTCCCAGCCATTCACCGGTCCACTCGCCGGAAACACCTGTTCCAAAGCTTCCGACAAAGACACCGCCCGGCTTCAGCAATCTCGCGATCTTCAGGATCAACGGTCCTTGCTGGACAGAGGGGACATGCGTGATCGAATAGAAGGCGCCAACCGCGTCGAAGGAACCGGCTTCAAGCGCCACGTCGCACATATCCGCCTGGATGAACGTCGCCAGCGGGACCTGCTTTCGAGCCCTGAGGATCTGTTGTGCCGATGCGTCGACACCGATGACGGCATGTCCCAATGCCGCAAGATCCCGCGCCACGGGGATGCCCGCACCGCATCCGAGATCGAGGACCCGGCCGCCATCGGCTGGCAGGCTGTCGATAAGACGGCCGAGCCATTTCTGACGAACAGCAGATACCCCGAACCGTTCGAGATATGCGTCTGCAACGTCGTCATAACCTGCAGCGACAAGGTGTTTGGGATCGCTAGCCATGGCGGAACAGTTGCAGACGACCGCACGCGCGTCGAGCCGCGACGTCTGCAACCCCAAGCATCCCCTCAGAGCTGCAGCAAATCCTCAGACTCTTCCCTGCCCAAGCGGGCCCGAGCGCTGGCGCCCAGAACTCTGGCAACAGCCTATGCCGGTCATCAGGTCCGCCTCCTCCGACGCGCATCGGAGTATTGTCCCAAACGCGCGGCATCAAGGCTGCTGCATCCCGCCGGAAACGCGTGTAAATTCGGCGTTATCGGAGACGGTTGGCGCGAAAGCACCGGCCCACGACGGCACTTCTGCCCGGGGATAGCGGAAGCGACACGGCGTCGGTTGGCCTCGCTTGCGTCACAGCAAGGTGGGAGGGTGTCATGAGGAAACTCGCAACGCTCGCCACTGCCGCTTTGATCATGACCGGCAGTGTCGGAACCGCCGACGCGCAATATTGGCGCGGGGGCGGCTGGGGCTATCACGGCGGGTATTATCGCAACTATGGCTGGGGCGGCGGCGCTGTCGCTGCCGGGCTGGTCGGTGGGGCGCTGCTCGGAGGCCTGGTCGCCGCAGCAACGACGCCCGCCTATGCCTATGGATACGGTTATCCGGCCTATTCCTATTATGGCCCGCGGGTCTATTATCGCCCGGGCTATTACTATGCGCGGCCCGTCTATTATGCCCCGCGCTATTACGGCTGGAACCGGGCTTATTACGGCCCGCACTATTATCCCCGCACGGTCTACCGGGCATATTGGTGAGGCCGTCGCCGACGACCGGCCATCAGCGAAGCCGGCCGGTCGGTCGCGTCCGCGAAGGGGATCTCCGTTCGACGGCCGAATGCCGAACGGAGCCGTGCCTCAGCGCAGCGGCGCGCCGTAGCGCTCGACCTGGTAGGGCTGCCGGGCGAGGCCGACGCAGAAGCTCGCGACCGCATCCTGCAGTTTCTCGGCCAGCAGTTTCATGGGCGCGTTCGCCGCTTCCAGCCGCTCGCGCGCCGCTTCCGCCTCGCGCGCCAGCTTCGCGAGGTCGAGCGTCAGCAGGCGCCCCTCCTTCACGACGAAGCGACCGCCGATCATCACGTCGCGCACCGCCGTGCCGTCTTCGACATGGACGATCTGGTTCACCGTGCGGTTGTGCGGCAGCCAGTTGATATGGCCGAGATCGACGAAGACGAGATCGGCCTTGTAGCCGCCTTCGATCCGGCCGATGCGGCCCTGGAAGCCGAGCGCGCGGGCGCCGCCTTCGGTTGCAGCATGCAGGGCCTCGGGCGTGGTCAGCCATTCCCGGACATCGGGTCCACGCACCTTCGAGACGAAGGAGGCCAGGCGCGTCGCCTCGTACATGTTCTGGTTGTCGCCGCTGTTCGAGCCGTCCGTGCCGATCGCCACATTGACGCCGGCCGCGAGCATCGCCCGCACGTCGGCAAGCCCACTGCCCAGCCGCATATTGCTCGCCGGGTTGTGCGCGACCGAGGCGCCATGGCCCGCGAGGATGCGCATGTCCTCCGGATCGAGCCAGACGCCATGGGCGACCGTGAAATCGGGGCCGAGCAGGCCGAGCTGGTCGAGATGGGCAGTCAATGTGCGGCCATAGCGCTTCATGCCGGAGAGCGCCTGGATCTTCGATTCCGCGACATGGCTGTGCAGGCCGAGACCGAAGCGGCGGGCACAGTCGCGACAGGCGCCGAGGAACCCATCCGAGCAATGCAGCGGGATCGTCGGGGCGAGCGCGATCTTTAGCCGTTCCGTATCGAAGCGCGCCTGCGTGACGAAAGCCTCGAAGCCCTTCAGCGTCTCGGCATAGGGCTGCATCCGGAAGCGGTCGACCTCGGCGCGCAGCGGCTCGGGCAAGGCGTCGTAGAGGCCGGGAATGGCCTCATAGAGCGTGGTGTCGGCGACCATCGGCGCGATCGTCGCGCGCATGCCGACATCCTGATAGGCCCGGGCGACAGCCGACATGCCCTCGACCGACGGCGCTGGCACCTCGAAGAACAGGTCGTAGCAGGCGGTCGTGCCCTTCAGCACCATCTCGGCGCCGTTGAGTGCGGCGCTGAGATATTTGTCCTCGAGGCTGCGGTTGCCGCTGATCCAGGGGCCGGCGGCCAGGAGCAGTTCGAGCGACCAGCGGTCCCCCATGGCCTTGGCGAGCGCGCCATGGCCGTGGGTATGGGCGTTGACGAGGCCGGGATGAACGAGCTTGCCGGTGGCGTCGATCTCTGCCGCCCCCTCGGGGACGGACATGCCGCGCGGACCGATCTCGCGGATCGTGTCGCCTTCGAGCAGCAGGTCGAGCGGTTCAGCCTGAACGCGCTCCGGCAGGAGGACGAGGGCGTTGCGGATGATCGTGTGGAGCGGGCTTGCGGTCATGGCGGGGTCTCCTTCTCGGCGCCGCAGGTCAGCGCCGCTGCTCGGCCGCTGCCCAGGGGAAGAACACCCGCTCGGCGACGACGATCAGCTGGAACAGGACGATGCCGAGCAGGGCCAGGATCAGCATGGCACCGAAGGCGACGGGAACCTTGAAGAACGCGGTTGCGGAGGTGATGAGATAGCCTAGGCCCCGTTCCGCCGCGACGAACTCGCCGACCACGGCGCCGACGACGGAGAGTGCGATCGCCGATTTCAGGCCGGAGAATACGAACGGGATCGAATAGGGCAGACGCACCCGCAGCAGCTCCTGCAGCTTGCTCGCGCGGCAGGACCGGGCAAGCTCGACCAGCTCCGGCGGCACCGCCAGCAGACCCGTGGTCATCGAGATCACCAGCGGGAAGAAGGCGACCAGGAAGGTCACGATGACGCGCGGCAGCTCGTTGGGACCCAGCATCACGACCAGGATCGGCGCGATTGCGACCTTCGGCACCGACTGGGTCAGCACGAGCAGCGGATAGATCGCATCCGCCGCCAGCCGCGAGGAGGAGATCAGCACGGCGAGCGGGAAGCTGACCGCGATCGAGAGCAGGAAGCCGAACAGCACGGTCCTGAGCGTCGCCAGCGTATGCTCGCCCAGCGCCGGGCCCATCGCCGCGGTGTCCTGGAAGATCCGCGAGGGCGCCGGCAACAGGTATTCGGGGATGGCGAAGACCCGGACGGTCACCTCCCAGATCGCCATCAGCACGACCAGCGCGACGAGCGGGATCAGGAATTCGCGGCTCGCGCCGAGCAGGCGCAGGGCTTTAGTGTTCGACATCGAAATGCGTCCCCTGCTCGCCGAAGATCAGTTCGCGGATGCGGCCGGCGCAGCGCTGGAATTCCGGGTGGCCCGACATGGCGAAATCGCGCGGGCGCGGCAGATCGACATCGATGATCTCGGCGATCCGGCCGGGCCGGGGCGACATCACGACGACCCTGTCCGCCAGGATCACCGCTTCGGGAATGGAATGGGTGACGAAAATGATGGTCTTGGGCGCATTCGCCCAGATCCGCAGCAGCTCGATCGTCATGATCTCGCGGGTCAACGCATCGAGCGCGCCGAAGGGCTCGTCCATCAGCAGGATGTCGGGATCATGCACCAGCGCCCGGCAGATCGCGGCGCGCTGCTGCATGCCGCCGGAAAGCTGGCGCGGCCGGTGATCGGCGAAATCCGCGATGCCGGCGACGGCCAGCAGGTCCTTCGCCCGCCGGCGCGCCGTCTCGTCGGCACGCCCCATGATCGTGGAGGGGAACATCACGTTCTCCATGATCGTCGCCCAGGGCAGCAGGGTCGGCGCCTGGAAGACGATGCCCGTGTCCTGCCGCGGCGCGCTGACGCGCTCCCCATTGATGGCGATGCTGCCCTCCGTCGGCGGCACCAGGCCGGAGACGAGCCGCAGCAAGGTGGACTTGCCGCAGCCGGAGGGGCCGACGAGCGTGACGATCTCGCGGTCGCGGATCGTGAGATCGATCCCGTCGAGCGCGCGCACGCCGCCATTGCCGACCGAGCCAAAGACCTGGCCGGCCCCGCTGATTTCAATCATGTCTATTCTCCGGCGTCCCCTGCCCTGTCCGCTCTCGTCACTTCTTCGGCGGCAGGAAGGACATGTCGACCGCGGTCGCCGGATCGAGCTTGGGGTCGAGATTCTGCGACTGGGCAACGACCTCATAGGTCTTGTTCAGGCGCTCGGTGGTGATGCCGCCGACCCCGGCCTCCTTGGCGTGATCGGTGAAGATGAAGCCCAGCGTCGCCTTCAGGCTGCCGAGGCAATCATCGAGATCGACCTGCGGGATCGCCTTCACATGCGCCTCGCAGGTGGCCTGCGGATTGTCGCGCGCCGCCTCCCAGGATTCCGTGGTCGCCTTCATGAAGCTCTTCAGCATCTCCGGGCGGTTCTTCGCGCTCGCCTCGGTGGTGTGGAAGGCAAGCGAGTAGATCGCGAAACCCGCCTCGACGAAGGGCAGGAAGGCGAGCTCCTTGCCAGCGCGCTGGGCCTGCTTGTTCTGATAGTAGAAATTGGTCGAGTAGGACGGGATGGCGTCGACCTTGCCGCTGATCAGCAGCGGACCCATGGCCGAGCCGTCGACGGTCACCCACTCGATCTTGTTGGGATCGGTCTTTGCCGCCGCGGCGACCGCCGGGAAGTAGAGCCGGTGGCTGTTGCCCGGCGTGATGCCGATCTTCTTGCCTTCGAGCCCGGTGAAGGTGGTGATCCCGGAATCCTTGCGCACGAAGAGCGAGTGCGGGGAATGGGCGTAGACCGCGCCGATCATCTTCAGCGGCACGGAGCTGCGCTGGCGCGCGGTGAACAGGGCGGAAATATCGGCCATGCCGATATCGGCCGCGCCGCCGGCCACCTTGCTCAGCGTGTCGCCGGAGCCGTTGCCCTTGCTGATCCGCAGCTCGATGCCATTGCGCTGATAGATGCCCGACGCGATGCCGGCATAATAAGGCGCGTAATCGCCGGTCGGAATCCAGTCGAGCATGAGATGCACGTTCTCGGCCGCACGAGCGGCAGACGGTACGGACAACGCGACGGCCGCGCTGAAGATGGCTGTGAGAGTGCTCGACGTGAATTTCGACATTGTGGTCGCCCTTCCTGGTTCCCCTATGGACAGAAACAGTGGGGACGCCGATCAGATCAAATACCAATTTCGCTGCGATACATAATATATGGTTATGCTGCAGCGCACATCGTGCGGCGGCTGCATCCGCCCCCGCTCAATCCGGCATGGCGGGGTCGGTCGCGAGCGGCAGCAGCTCCATCAGCCCCTGCACGAAACTGCGGGCGATGCGCGACAGCGGCTCGACCCGCGAGGAGAGCAGATGCGGCCGCGTCGTCGTCTTCGGCACCAGAGGGCGGGAGCGGATATTCGGCCAGGCGTTGTCGACCAGCACGAAGTCGTCGACGATCGCGATGCCGCCGCCGGCCTGAACCAGCGAGCAGGCATTCGGCGTGAAGCGCACCTGCGCGTTGAAGCGGATGGGCTTTGGCGTGGCGCCAAGAGCGCGATTGACGACCATGCCATAGGGCGTCTGCGAGCCATACCCGATCATCGGATAGGGCACGAGATCGGCCGGCTTCAGCACGCGCTTGCTGCCGAGCGGATGGCCTTCGGGGAAGATCACGCGCAGGCGTCCCTCGGCGATCTGCGTGGCTTTTACGCTCGGATCCTCGACGGCCATGGAGGTGACGGCGAGATCGGCGCGATGGCTGGCGATGCGCGCGATCAGCTCGGCCAACGTGAGGATCTCGAAATCGACGCGCACATCGGGATGCGACTGGCGGAAGCGGCCGATCGCCTTCGGCACCAGCATGTGGCCGACGCTGGGGCTTGCCAGCAGTCGGATCGACCCCGCGCTGCCGCGGCGCAGCTCCTCCGCCATGTCGTTGACCCGGGTCACGCCCTGATGGACGAGCTCAGCCTCGGCGAAGAGCTGCCGCGCCTCGGGCGTCGGCTGGACGCGGCCCTTGACGCGCTCGAACAGCGTCAGGCCGAGCCGATCCTCCGTATAGGACAGGAGCCGGCTGATCGCCGGCTGGGAGACCGAGAGCAGGCGCGCCGCGCCGCTGATCGAGCCTGTCACCATGACCGCGCGGAACATCTCGATCTGCCGAAGATTCATCGCCATGGCACATAACCTCCCCTTATAGTTCAGTAGAGAAATGGTATATACTTGTTTTGGTGGCGCCCGGCTAGATTGCGGCCAGTTTGAACTGGCCTTCACAGCCCAAGGAGTCTCTTTCGATGTCCCGCCTTCTTACCGTTGCAGCGGCTCAGCTCGGTCCCATCCACCGCGCCGATGATCGCGCATCGGTCGTGCGCCGGATGATCGCGCTGATGCAGCAGGCAAAGGCCCGCGGCGCCGATTTCGTCATCTATCCGGAACTCGCCCTGACGACCTTCTTCCCGCGCTGGTATTGCGAGGACCGTGTCGAGGCCGACCAGTGGTTCGAAACCGCGATGCCCGGCCCCGACACGCAGCCGCTCTTCGACACGGCGCGCGCGCTCGGCATCGCCATGAGCTTCGGTTATGCCGAGCTGACGCCGGAGGGACGGCATTTCAACAGCTCGATCCTGGTCGACAGGACCGGCCAGATCATCGGCAAGTACCGCAAGGTGCATTTGCCCGGCCATGCCGAACGCGACCCGACCCGGGCGCACCAGCATCTCGAGAAGCGCTATTTCGAGCCCGGCGACCGCGGCTTCCCGGTCTGGCGCTTCGAGAACGGGCTGGTCGGCATGGCGATCTGCAACGACCGGCGCTGGCCCGAGACCTATCGCGTCATGGGGCTGCAGGGCGTCGAGATGGTCGTGCTCGGTTATAACACGCCGACCACCAACGGCCATTCCAAGACCGAGACGCTGGCCGACCGCCTGTTCCATCACCGCCTGTCGGTGCAGGCCGGCGCCTATCACAACTCGACCTGGGTCGTGGCGGTCGCCAAGGCCGGCGTCGAGGACGGCTTCCCGCTCTTCGGCGGCACGCTGATCGCCGATCCCAGCGGCAAGATCGTCGGCGAACTCGACCATGACGAGGACGGGCTCTTGATCCATGCCTGCGATCTCGATGCCACGCGCTTCGGCAAGGAGACGATGTTCAACTTCGCCGCTCATCGGCGCGTCGAACATTATGACCTGATCACCTCACGAATCGGCGTCGGCGCGCCACTCGGCACCACCGACTAAGGCATCGGCAGGACAAGTGGATCGCGGCTTTCGGGAAAGCCGATGCGAACACGGAACGGTCAGATGATCGGACCCGGTACGATATCCGGTCCGATCACCCAGGCATGCTCCGCCCGGGCGATCCGCATCGGGAAACCGGCGCGCGCCGGCCGCGCAAGAGCGCCTCGCCTTCTTCGCATCATTTGGTGCGACGTTGGTCGGCTGACTTTGTCGGCCAGAGCGGACAAGAACGGCTTGAAGGGCCTATAGTCCCTTTTCGATAGTCTGAAAGTCAGGGGCGGCACAGGTGAAGGAACCAGACCGGGTCGATGAGTATGTCGGCATTCGCCTGCGAAGAATGCGCCGCCTGACGGGCTACAGCCAGACGAAGCTTGCCGAGTTGCTGGGGATCACGTTTCAGCAAATCCAGAAATACGAGAAGGGTGTGAACCGGATCAGTGCGAGCCGGCTCCAGCATATCGCCAATATCTTTCAGGTCCCCGTTTCCCATTTTTTCGATGGGGCGCCGGCGATCTCGACTCCAGCCGCAGATTCAGTGCCGGACGCCCCCTCCCCGGAGGTCGCTGACCTGCTCGCCACCCGCGACGGCATCCGTCTGGCCAAAGCCTTCGCTTCGATAAGGAACTTCAAGACACGCCGCCGGATTGTCGCCCTCACCGAAGCGATGGGCGACGCCGAGGAAGCGTCTGAAGCCGAGCCGGGTCGCGCCACGGCTGCAGGGTCCGGCTGCGACTGAACCGTTTTGTCGCGGCGCAGCTGAGGCAGCGGAAGAGGCGAGCCCCTGGCGTTCGGCGACCGTTGCGACGTCGGCCCCACCTCCTTGCGCATGGCGCGCGTTCGGCACGGCCGGAAACACAGAGGGCGACATTCAAGGAAACGGAGGCCCTTGCCAACATCTATAATATCCATTAACTTGGATATATGGATAATTTACAAACCATTCTCGCCATGGCTGCACTGGCACAGCCCACGCGCCTCGACACCTTCAAGCTTCTGGTGAACCGCGAGCCCGAAGGCGTTCCCGCCGGCGAGCTCGCGCGGCTGCTGGATGTTCCGCAGAACACGATGTCGGCTCATCTCGCCATCCTGTCGCGCGCACGACTGATCGCGGGCGAGCGGCAGAGCCGCTCGATCATCTATCGCGCCGATCTCGACGGTTTCCGCGCGGTGATCGCCTTCCTGCTGAAGGATTGCTGCGGCGGGCGGGCAGACCTGTGCCAACCGCTCATCGACGAACTCGTTCCCTGCTGCCCACCGAAGGTCCCCGCCGATGGACGTCATCATCTACCATAATCCCGACTGCGGAACCTCGCGGAACACGCTTGCCCTGATCAGGAACGCCGGCGTCGAACCTCACGTCATCGACTACCTGAAGATGCCACCGTCCCGGGCGATGATCGTGGACCTGGTCGCGCGGATGGGTCTCACGCTCCGGCAGGTCCTGCGCGAGAAGGGGACGCCATTCGCCGAACTCGGCCTTGCAGATCCGTCGCTGGGCGACGACGCCTTGCTCGACGCAATCGAGAAGCACCCGATCCTGCTCAATCGACCGATCGTGGTGACACCGAACGGCGTGAGGCTGTGCCGCCCCTCGGAAGAGGTGATTGACCTGCTGCCGCCGCAGCGCGGTCCGTTCGTCAAGGAGGACGGCGAGCGCATCGTCGATGAGGCCGGCCGCCGCATCGCGAGCGGTGAGATCATCGGCCGAGATATCGCATCCGGCCCGATGATCTAACTCTCTGTGTTCGCATCGGCTTTGCCCCGAAAACCGCAATCCACTTTTCGGGCCGATGCTTTCTGTGTTCGCATCGGCTTTGCCCCGAAAACCGCAATCCACTTTTCGGGCCGATGCCTTGGGAAAATCGCATGTCCACGTTCGAACGCTACCTGACGCTGTGGGTGGCTCTGTGCATTCTTGCCGGCGTCGCGCTCGGCCAGCTGTTCCCGAGCGCCTTTCAAACGATCGGCAGCGCCGAGATCGCGAGGGTCAACCTGCCGATGGCAGTCCTGATCTGGCTGATGGTCATCCCGATGCTGCTGAAGATCGACTTCGCCGCCTTGCGCCAGGTCGGCCAGCACTGGCGTGGGATCGGCGTCACACTCTTCGTGAACTGGGCCGTGAAGCCGTTTTCGATGGCCCTGTTGGGCTGGTTCTTCATCGGCTGGCTGTTTCGCCCTCACCTGCCCGCCGACCAGGTCGATTCCTATATCGCCGGTCTGATCATCCTGGCGGCGGCGCCTTGCACGGCAATGGTCTTCGTCTGGTCCAACCTGATCAAGGGAGAACCGCATTTCACCTTGAGCCAGGTCGCGTTGAACGACGCGATCATGATCGTCGCCTTCGCCCCGATCGTCGGCCTGTTGCTTGGCCTGTCCGCCATCACCGTTCCCTGGGGCACGCTGACATTGTCGGTCGCGCTCTACATCCTGGTTCCCGTCATTATCGCGCAGCTCATCCGCAGGAGCCTGCTCGCCTCCGGCGGTGACGAAGCGCTGCATCGCCTTCTCGCCGCCCTATCGCCTGTGTCGCTGGTGGCCCTGCTTGCGACCCTGGTAATGCTGTTCGGGTTCCAGGGCGCGCAGATCCTGGCCCAGCCGTCTATCATCGCGATCCTGGCCATCCCGATCCTGATCCAGGTCTATTTCAATGCGGGACTGGCCTATCTCCTCAACCGTGCGGCCGGCGAAAAACACTGCGTCGCTGGTCCCTCGGCCCTGATCGGAGCCTCGAACTTCTTCGAGCTCGCGGTTGCAGCCGCCATCAGCCTGTTCGGTTTCAACTCCGGCGCCGCCCTCGCAACGGTGGTCGGCGTGCTGATCGAAGTGCCGGTCATGCTGTCGGTCGTCTGGATCGTGAACCGTTCCAGGGGCTGGTACGAGCGGGGAAGCCCGCGCAATCCTGCAAAGGCAACGTCATGACCGATCTTCCGAATGTCGACCTCGACCGTCTGGTCGCTCCCGATCTCACCCAGCTCGAGCCCGCCCGGCGCGCCACGCATCCACCGCGCATCCTTCTGCTCTACGGCTCACTTCGGACGCGCTCCTACAGCCGGCTGCTGACACTCGAAGCAGAGCGTATCCTCAAGCATCTCGGCGCCGAAACGCGGGTATTCGACCCTGCCGGCCTGCCAATGGCCGACAGCGTCCTGCCGGACCACCCGAAGGTTCAGGAGTTGCGGGATCTGGCGCTATGGTCGGAGGGGCAGGTCTGGTGCAGCCCGGAGCGTCACGGCACGATCACCGGCGTATTCAAGAACCAGATCGACTGGATACCGCTGGAGCTTGGCTCGATGCGCCCGACCCAGGGCCGAACGCTGGCGGTGATGCAGGTCTCGGGTGGCTCGCAGTCGTTCAACGCCGTCAACACATTGCGCGTGCTGGGGCGCTGGATGCGAATGGTGACCATCCCGAACCAGTCCTCCGTCGCAAAGGCCTTTCAGGAGTTCGACGAGGTGGGCCGCATGAAGCCCTCCGCCTATTACGACCGCGTCGTCGACGTGATGGAGGAACTCGTCCGCTTCACGCTGCTGACGCGCGACCGCTCCGCCTATCTCACCACGCGCTACAGCGAGAGGAAGATTGCTGCCGAGGCGGTTCCGGTCAGCGCTATCTAAGTCAACACGGCGCGCGCGGGAGCAAAGCGAAACCAGTCAGGCCCACGCGACGGGCGCAGAACCAGGCTGCGACTGACATCGCCGCGGCCGGCGCCCCCGTTTCAATGGCCCGATGCGAGCGCTCCGTCTGCCTTGTCGTGGACGGCGAGGCGCTCGATCATCGCCGCGGTCGCCTGGTTGACGCCGATCGTCTCGATGGCGATGCCCCGGTTCCGGAACTTGAGCACCACGCGGTCCAGCGCGTTGATCGCGGTGATGTCCCAGAAATGGGCTGCGCCAAGATCGATCACGACCTGCTTCACCTCCTCCTCGCGGAAATCGAAGGCCGCATGGAAGGCTTCGGCGGTCGCGAAGAAGATCTGCCCGGTGACGCGGTAGACGCGCGTGTCACCCTCGCGCTCGGATCTAACCGCGAAGAAGCGCGTGACCTTGTGGGCGAAGAACAGCCCGCTGAGGATGACGCCGAACAGCACGCCCTTCGCCAGATCATGCGTTGCGACCACCACCGCGACCGTGCCCAGCATCACGACGCTGGAGCTCTTCGGGTGGATCAGCAAGGTCTGCAACGAGCGCCACTGGAAGGTGTTGATCGAGACCATGATCATGACGGCGACCAGCGCCGCCATCGGGATCCGGGCGACAGAGGGGCCGAGCACGACGATCAGGAACAGCAGGAAGCTGCCCGCCCACAGGCTCGAGAGGCGGCCGCGGCCGCCCGACGAGACATTGATCACGGATTGGCCGATCATCGCGCAGCCGGCCATGCCACCGAAGAACCCGGCGACGATGTTGGCTGCGCCCTGGCCGGCGCATTCCCGGTTCTTGTCCGACGTGGTGTCGGTCATCTCGTCGAGAATCGCCGCGGTCATCAGGCTTTCCAGGAGTCCAACCATGGCCAGCGTCAACGCATAGGGCGTGATGATCCTGAGCGTCTCGAGGGAGAACGGCACCTGCGGGATAGCGAAGGCGGGCAATTCGCCGGGCAGCGCGCCCATGTCGCCGACCGTGCGGATATCGAGGCCGAAAGACAGCGACACCGCGGTGAGCAGGACGATGGCGACCAGCGGCGACGGCACCGCCTTGGTAAGCCGTGGCAGCAGATAGATGATGGCGAGCCCGGCGGCGGTCATGGCGTAGACGACGGGTCCGCGTCCGAGCAGTTCCGGCATCTGCGCCATGAAGATCAGGATCGCGAGCGCGTTGACGAAACCGGTGACGACGGAGCGCGAGACGAACCGCATCAGGTTGCCGAGCCTGAGGATGCCGGCCACGATCTGAAAGATGCCCGTCAGGACCGTCGCGGCGAACAGGTAGCCAAGCCCGTGTTCCCTGACGAGCGTGATCATGACGAGCGCCATGGCGCCGGTGGCGGCCGAAATCATCGCCGGCCGCCCGCCCGCGATGGCGGTGACGACGGCGATGCAGAAGGAGGCGTAGAGCCCGACCTTGGGATCGACCCCGGCGATGATCGAGAATGCGATCGCCTCAGGGATCAGGGCCAGCGCGACGACCGTGCCGGCCAGGATTTCGCGCGTGACGTTGGGCGCCCATTCGCTGCGCAGATGAGAGATTGCCATGGGGAGAGTGAAGCCTTCATGGCCCCGCCGCGAGCAACAGGCAGGCGAGGCGCGCACATACGGACAGCTCCGGACCGGGCCGGGGCGTTCATCGTTCCGTCGTTGCGTTGTCCGGCGGATCGGCGGCCGGAAGAGCCACCCGGGATTTCACCGGGTCCTGACTAGTGAACCCAGCTCTGTCGCAGTTTTCGCTGCGGCGCAACCCAGTTGGCGCCGACCATGCGCGTGACGGCGCGGGCACTGAAATGCGGAAGGCCGCCCTCAGACCCGCCTGGTCGCCATGCGGGCGGCAAATTCGAGGCCGGACACGGCCAGGGCAAACAGCATCCAGAGCGGGTCGGCGCGATTGAGGAAGAACGATTCCAGCATGCCGACATAGGTCATGAAGATGACGATCATCAGGAAGAGGTCGGCCAGGTTCCGACTCGCCGCGACCCGGTCGGCGCGGAGATAGTTCCTGAGAGGCAGGATCATCAGGCACCAGGCCATCACGATCGCGCCCGGAATTCCGAACATCACCATCGCATCGAGATAGCTGTTATGGGCGGACCCGATGCCGCGAACGTCCCAGCTCGCCTCGAAATTCTCCTCCAGCGTCGAGACCACGGGCGTCTGCCAGAAGCCGAAATAGCCATAGCCGAACCAGGGCTTCTCGCCGATATGGACGCTGGCAAAGCGCCAGATCTCGTCGCGGCCGGTGAAGGTGGGGTCTGAGATCAGGGCAGACGAGATCCTGAGCAATGTCGGCGACAACACGGTGCCGACCGTGAGCGCGGCGACCAGCAGCACCAGCACGGCATGGGTCAACAGCATCAGGCGAGGCCCGGCCATGGCGCGGCCGAGCAGAACGAGGCCGACCGCCACCGGCAGGAAGCCCATCGTCGTCTTCGAACCGCTGTTCAGCACGAAGATCGCACCGAGACCGATGATCAGCAGGCCGCGCAGTTTGAACCCCATGCGCCAGCAATAGATGCCGAACATGATGAGGATCGAGAACACCGGCGCAGCGAAGTTCTTGTGCGAGAGATGGCCGCGCCAGTCGCCGGCATGGCCGCCCTCGACGCCCTCAGAGCCATGGATCGCCAGATGCGGGGCAAGCAGGATGACGGCATAGACCAGCAGGAGCACGGCGAGCGTGGCATTGGCCGCAGCGCTGGCGAAGTCCCGCTCCGTCCTGGGCAGGAGCAGGACACCGACCACGACGACCATGGCGAACGCGGTCAGCAGCAATCCGCGCAACGCGGCTTCCGGGTCCGGTGCGCGCGTGGTGGACAAGGCGGCAACCAGCAGGACGATGATCCACGTGCTGTTGCGCAGCTGTGCGAGAGCTGCCCGCTCGCTCAGCCGCAGCATCGCCCCGAGATAGACGATGGCGAGGCTGACATAGCCGATCTGGTTGACGACATTGCCGGTCGAGGCCCCGGTCTCCGTGCTGTCGGGCACACCGGCAAAGGGCTGCAAGGTCAGGATCATGATGAACAGGCCAAAGCCGCTGAGCAGCGCGGCAACGAGCCGTGCATCGTCGGCCGGGACGCCTGACGCGGAGGCGGCCGCGCTGGTTCCTGTCTCTGCGATGCCGACCGTCATGCTGTCCCTGACACACTCGCCCCGTTCTGCAGGCCGCGCGTTAATGCAGCCGCGCGATCACGCATCATATGCCATGCAACCTTAAGAGCCTGTAGCCGCAGACAGATAGGCCGCCGGCCAGGGCTGCGGCCTGGCCTGATGGCCGGCCGAATTCACCGGTCGTGGCGGGGCGCTGCGCCTGGGATCATAGGACCCGATATCGTATCGGGTCTATGGTCTGCGACTTCCGTGATTGCATCGGCTTTCCCAACCGCAATCTACGCTTTCGGGCCGATGCCTTAGCTCGTCCCGGCGAGATAACTGCCTCCGGCCTCCATGAACACCTGATTGTCCTCCCGCAGCCTGGCTGCAGCATCGTCATAGAGGAATGGCAGGAAGGCGAAGCGCTTGCCCCGCGTCACCTGCGAGACGGCATGAAGCAGCGAGCAGGAGAAGACGACGGCGCCGCCGGGCGGCGGCTTGAAGCTGCGCGCGCCATATTCGGGAAAGCTGACCTCGCCGCCCTCGAAATCGGCGTTCAGGTTGATGGAGACGGCAAAGCGGCGATGCGCCGTGCCCTTGGTCGTGTTGTCCCGATGCGCGCCGAAATGCCCGCCGGTCTGCGCATCGTAACAGCCCACGAGATAGCGCTCCATGCGGGTCACCGTGAACTGGTGGACCTTCCTGATCTCGGGAACGATGCGCTTGCCGATCTTGCCCTGAATGACCCCGATCAGCTCCGTGTCGCCGATGAGGACGTCGGAGCGGCGCTTGTGGGCATGGTCGGAGATCAGGACGGTCTTCCCGTCCTTCTCGCGCATGAAGCCGGATTCATTGCCGCCTTCGGCCTCGTGCAGGGCGATCAGCTGCCGGCAGAAATCCGGCTCGAAGACATTGGGCAATACCAGGACGGGCGCATGCACCTGGAAGCCCGGGAACGCGTCGACCGGTGGAAGCGCGGCGAGGAACGCCGCAACCTCATGGCGCTCGCCGCCCTCGCGGGTGAGGGGAAAGACCGCCATGACGCGCAGCGTCGGATCGAGCACATACCAGGCGCGACGCAGGGGCGTATCCGTGCCTGGCTCGGCCTCGATGGGCGCGACGCCAAACTCCTTGCTGATCAGCAGATCGAAATCCCAGAAATAGCGGATGCCGGGCATGCGCTGCCTGACGCGCTGCTTGAGCTCGTCATCGGGGTCGTTGCTGACGCCGAAGAAGGCGATCTTGTCGTCGTCGAAGAGGTCGCGCTGCTCGGACAGGATCTTGAGCGCGGATACCGTGCTTGCGCGCGCGGCGGAACCGAAGAAGCACAGGACAATATAGCGCCCGGCTGCGCTGGAGAATTTATAGGCCGGGTTGCTTGTGGAACGCTGCTCGAACCACGGCGCAGGATCGCCGACGCCCATCGACCTGTATTTCACGGCCAATTCCCCAGATGTTATCGGATGAGAATGGCATATCGCCCACTATTGGCAAGGATGACAGGCGCTTCACCTTCGCTTCGATGAGCGATCGACGAGCTTTGATCTCCGCGCAAGCGACTAGACCCCGCATACAGCGCGCGCCCCGCTATGCTATGGCTGGTTCCACCATCAACAACGCATGGCTGCTTCTGCAGCCGGAACGGAGTCCATGTCCAGTACCGATGGCAGCATGTTCGACCTGGTCGGAGTGCTTGCCGTATTGCTTCTCGTTGCCGCAAACGGCTTCTTCGTTGCGGCCGAGTTTTCGCTGGTCGCGGTGCGCCGAAGCCGCGTTTCCGAGCTTGTCACCGCGGGGCGCATGAATGCCGCCGCCCTCAAGCGCGCCGTCGACAATCTCGACGCCAACCTCGCCGCGACGCAGCTTGGCATCACCATCTCCTCGCTGGCGCTCGGCTGGATCGGAGAGCCCGCTCTGGCTCACCTGATCGAGCCGCTCCTGAACGGCCTGCCCGGCTCACTGGCGACGGCCAGCTCCCATGCGATCGCGGTCGCGATCTCCTTCGTCATCATCACGGCCCTGCACATCGTTCTCGGCGAACTCGCTCCCAAGAGCCTTGCCCTTCAGCGCAGCGAAGAAACGGCGCTCTGGATCGTGCGGCCACTCGGTCTCTTCCTGTTCCTGCTGCGGCCGGCGATCATCTCGCTGAATGGCCTCGGCAATCTCGTGCTGCGCCTGTGCGGCCTGCGGCCGGGAACGGGAGAGGAATCCCTGCATTCGCCGGAAGAATTGAAACTCCTCGTCCAGGCAAGCCAGGAGGCCGGAATCCTCCAGCCGGCGCAGCAGGAGTTGGTCGAGCGCGTGCTCAGCATCGGCGACCGGCGCATCGCCGACATCATGACACCGCGCCGGGACGTCGCCTGGATCGACGCCGACGACACTCATGACGAGATGCTGCGGACCATACGCGAATGTCGCCATGAGCAGTTGCTGGTCGGGCGCGGTGGCATCGACGAGCCCCTGGGCATGATCCTGAAGCGGGACCTTCTCGACCAGGTCCTGGACGGCAAGGCGCTCGATCCCATGGCCGTGATCTGCGACCCCGTCATCGTGCACGAGACGACGCCGATCTTCCGCGTGCTCGAGCGCTTC
Organism: Allobosea sp. 05T433; assembly: GCF_056396065.1. Taxonomy (NCBI): domain Bacteria; kingdom Pseudomonadati; phylum Pseudomonadota; class Alphaproteobacteria; order Hyphomicrobiales; family Alloboseaceae; genus Allobosea; species Allobosea sp. 05T433. The sequence goes on from NZ_JBFTKS010000002.1 coordinate 150,513, forward strand.
AAGAAGGCTCCGGTCCGCCTGGCAATCGTCATCGACGAATATGGCGGCCTCGACGGCATCGTCACCCAGACCGATCTCCTCGAAGCCATTGCCGGCGACCTGCCCGATGTCGAGGGCGAGGAACCCGATATCGTGGAACGCGACGATGGTTCGCTGCTGATCGACGGCATGATGCCGGCGCATGATGCCTTCAATCGGCTTGGCTTCCGACTGCGCTCGGCGGAAGGGGATTTCCACACGATCGCCGGTTTCGCCCTGGCCCGGCTCGAGCACCTCCCCGAGATCGGCGAGCATTTCGACTATGCAGGCTGGCGGTTCGAAATCGTCGACATGGACGGCAGGCGGATCGACAAGCTCCTGGCGCAGCGCATCACAGGGGAGGTTTCCGCCCACGGGTGAAGCGCCGCGCCGGCAGAGAGCGCCCTTCGCCCGTCGGCTCTGGGGCCGTCAGCCTCTGGCATGATCTCGCCCGCCTCGTCGCGATGGGGCGGGCAAGATCAACACGCGGCGCAGGCTCATCAACGKACCGGCGGAGAGGCTCGCAGCCAGTTCGCGGCCATGCCGTACTCGCAGCCCCGCCGATCGGGCGCCCTCCTCGACGAGGTCAGCGGCCAGCGAACCGTGCCCGGTTCTGCGCGACCCAGTCCTGCGAGAGCTTGACGAAGAGAGGCGGCAGCGACGCGAGCGGCCGTCCGCCATGGTGGTCGGCCAGGATATCGCCGGCATCGGGCCAAGTCGTGGGTTGGTCGGCACGCCCCAGCGCAGCGAGGACGCGGCTGGCGCTTTCGGGAATGAACGGCCAGGCGATGTCGGCGGCGGTCGCAAGGAGGTTCACGCTCGTTCTGATCACCACGGCGCTCCGCTCCGGATCGGCGGCGCGGGCCGACCAGGGCGCCTCCCGCGCGAGATAGCCGTTGGCGAGCCGCCAGATCGCGCGGACCTGTTCGGCCGCCTTGCGCAGCGCACGCCGGTCATGATGCGTGCGAAGCGCATGCAGATGTCCCGCAAGTTCATCCGACAGAGCCAGCTCGGCGGAGCCGGGAGCGCCGTTCGCCGGGACGATCCCCTGATGGTGGGCCGTGACGAGTTTCAGCACGCGATTGACGAGATTGCCGAACGTGTCGGCCAGGTCGGAATTCACGTCGGCCGCGAAGCGCGCGAAACTGAAGTCGGTGTCATGGTTCTCAGGCGCGTTCGCGGCCAGCCACCAGCGCCAGTAGTCGGCCGGCAGCAACGCCAGCGCCTGGTCGAGGAACACGCCCCTGCGCTGGCTGGTCGAGAACTTACCGCCTTCATAGGTGAGCCAGTTGACGCCCTTGATCACATCGACGCTCTTCCAGGGCTCGCCGGAACCCAGCAGCGTGCAGGGGAAGCTGACGGCGTGGAAGGGCACATTGTCCTTGCCGAGGAACTGGATGGCGTCGACATCTCCGACCTTCCACCACCAGCGCCGCCAGTCGCGCCGTTCCGGGTCGAGATCGGCCCATTCCTGCGTGGCGGCGATATAGGCGATGGGCGCATCGAACCAGACATAGAAGACCTTGCCCTCGAAGCCGGGTTTCGGCACCGGGACGCCCCAGGACAGATCCCGTGTGATGCACCTGTCCTGAATGCCTTCGCTGAGCCATTTGCGCGCGATCGAGGTGACGAGCGGCGGCCATCCGGACCGGCTTGCGATCCACGCCTCCAGCTCGCCGACCAGGGCCGACTGGCGCAGGAACAGGTGCCGGCTCGGCCTGACCTCGAGATCAGTGCTGCCCGAGAGGGCCGAGCGCGGAGCGACCAGGTCGACGGGATCGAGCGGACGGGTGCAGCTTTCGCATTGGTCGCCCCGCGCGGCTTCGAAACGGCAATGCGGGCAGGTGCCGATGATGTAGCGGTCCGGGAGGAAGCGCCTGTCCGCGGGCGAATAGACCTGTTCGAGCACCCGCTCCTCGATGAAGCCGTTCTGCTCCAGGCACTGGAAGAAATGCTGGGTCAGCGCGTGGTTGCGCGGCGAGGACGAGCGGCCGAAATGATCGAAGGACAGGCCGAGCTGACGATAGATCCCGGCCTGGATCTCATGCTGCGCATGGCAATAGGCTGCGACGTCGGTCCTGGCTTCGGCCGCCGCCAGTTCCGCCGGGGTTCCATGTTCGTCGGTCGCGCAGATGAAGAGAACCTGGTCGCCGATCTGTCGTCGGTAACGGGCGTGGATGTCGGCCGGGAGCAGCGAGCCTGCCAGATTGCCGAGATGCTTGATGCCGTTGATATAGGGAAGTGCGCTGGTGATGAGTGCGTTCGCCATGATGCCCTCCTGGGGTCATTCCACGGGTGACGCGCCGAGACCTGATGAAACAAAAAAGCCCTCCGCAGAACCGGAGGGCTTGGGTCCGACGCTCACTCGCGCGGCGATACGCACGCGCTCACCCCCTCCGGCCAATCTCCTGCTGGTCGGGCCTGCGCATTCGCGTGGCGTGGGCGGGAAGGAACATCTGTAAATCCGCGTCTGATCTGCCTGACGGGTGCCAGCAATCGGCGGGGAAATCAAGGCCGCGGTCAGGCCTGAGGCCGCATAGCGCCATGCCGATGAGGGGATTGGGTAGGGAGCCGAATGGCCAATGTGCGGTTTCCCCGAACCGCCATAGCATGGCCGCCATGAACCTGATCTTTCTTCACGGGGCACCGGCAAGCGGCAAGTTGACGGTCGCCAAGGCCTTGCTTGCGGCGATGCCGGCGCGACTGCTGGACAATCATGCCGCCATCGACGCCGCGCGAACCATTTTCGACTTTGGCGCTCCCGGCTTCTGGGAGCTGGTAGACACGGTTCGCGGATCCATCTTGCGGGCCGCGATCGAGAACGACATTTCCTGTCTGATCGTCACCCTCTGCTATTCCGAGCTGGAGGACCGTCCGTTCTTCGATCAGCTGGAAGACGATGTGGTCCGCAATGGCGGTTCTGTCTTTCCCGTGTTCCTGCATTGCTCGGAACGAGAGGCCGCACAGCGTGTCGGCAATGCCGACAGGGTCCAGCGACGCAAGACGAGTTCCGTCAAGGGCCGCTCCGAATTCCTGTCGCGCTACACCATAGCCCCGGTTCCACGGGAGAACTGCCTCGCGATCGATACGGAGATCACTGCGCCGGATCGCGCGGCCGAACAGATCATGCAGCACTTCGCCTTGCGCTAAAGCATCGGCCCGAAAAGTGGATTGCGGTTTTCGGAATGGCCGATGCAATCACAGATGGTCAGGTCATCGAACCGGATACGATATCCGGTGCGATGATCCAGCGAGCGGTAGCGTGTCCGGCACCGCGCGCACGGATGCGAGGGGCTCAGCCGTCCCGGAGCGCTCCCGTCGCGGATCAGCCCTGGTCCCGGGCGACCGTGAGACCCTCGACCCCATGCTTGTCGATCAACCCCGAAACCAAGCCGGACGAAATCGCGGTCGCCACGAAGCGCTTGATATAGTCGATCGCTGCGGCGTTCCTGGTCGGTGTTCCCACGGCTTGCTGCACGGCCATGTAGCGGCCTGGCAGGATCCGGGTTCCGGGGATCGCCTTCTGGTCCGTCACCAATCTGGGGCGCAGGCCCGCAAGGGCATCGAGTTTGCCCTCGAGGAAGACTGACGCTGCATCAGCGATGGTCTTGGTCCGGACCAGCGTCGCATGCGCGATGTTGCGGTCGAGCCAGAGCCCGTAGGCCGTCCGATCGGTGACGGCGATGCGCCGGCCCGACGCGTCCACGTCATCGATCCGTTCCAGCGACGAACCGTCCGGAACAAGGTAGCTCGCCTCGATCTCGGTATAGGCGGGGGTGAAGCTGATGAACGCGGCGCGCTGCGGCTCAGCCCCGATCAGGGCGATGTCCCATTCGTCCCGCTCGGCGGCATCGGCAATCAGGCCTGGCGATTCATAGGTGACGTAGCGCAGCTCCACTCCCAGGAGATCGGCAAATGCACGCGCCATGTCAGGCGCCACTCCAACCGGCCCGCCATCGGGAGTCCTGTCGGAGACCAGCAGGAAGTTAGACAGATTGATCGCAGCCCGCAGAACCCCGCCCGGTGCGAGAAGCTCTGTCAGGTCCTCCGGGGGCGGGCCGACATGGTCCAGCAATCGCATCTTCGCCTCCGATCCCAGCACCGAATGCTGACCAGCCATCACGACCTGAACTGCCTTGCCAGGGCTTCCGTCGCCTTGACCAGCATGGCCGCATCGACGCCGACCGCCGTGAAGAGCGTGCCGAGCTCGATGCAGCGCGCCGCGAATGCAGTGTCGGGCGTCAGGATGCCTGCGGGCTTGCCGCAAGCGCGAATGCGACCGACCGCCTTCTCGATGAGTGCGGTCACCCTGGGATGTCCGGGCTCGCCGACATGGCCAAGGCTGGCTGCGAGATCGGCCGGGCCGATGAACACGCCATCGACGCCATCGACGGCCGCGATCGCCTCGAGATTGTCGAGCGCGTCCTGGGTTTCGATCTGGACCAGGAGGCAGAGCTCCTCCCCTGCCCGCTTGCCGTAGTTCGCGACCCGTCCGAACCGCGTTGCCCTCGTCACGCCGGAGACGCCGCGAATGCCGGCTGGCGGATAACGCATCGCCGCGACCGCCGCCTTCGCCTCCTCCGCATTCTGGACATAGGGGATCAGCAAGGTCTGGGCGCCGAAATCGAGGAACCGCTTGATCAGCACCGCATCGTTGCTCGCGGGGCGGACCACTGCCGAGACCGGATAGGGAGCCACGGCCTGCAACTGGGCCAGGACCGTCAGCGGATCGCCCGGCGAATGCTCGGTGTCGAACAGCAGCCAGTCGAAGCCGGAGCCGGCGACCGCCTCGGCCGCATAGGCGCCGGGCAGGCTGCACCAGAGGCCGAGCTGATGCCGGCCCTCGCTCAGGGCGCGCTTGAACGTGTTCGTCGGCAGTTCCATGGCAACCTCAGGTGCAACCTTAGTTGAAAGAGACGCCGATGGCGCCGAGCGGGCCGTAATCGACCTGTATGACGTCTCCGGCTGCGATGTCGACTGGCCGCGTGAAGGAGCCGGCGAGGACGATCTGCCCCCTCTTCAGCCCCGCGCCGACGACATGGAGCTTGTTGACCAGCCAGGCGATGCCGGCAGCCGGGTGGCCCATGATGGCAGCCGAAACCCCGGATTCCTCGATAATGCCGTTCTTCGACAGCGTCGCGCCGACCCAGCGGATGTCGACATCCATCGGACGGACCGGTCGGCCGCCGACCACGATCGCGCCGAAAGCGGCATTATCGGCAATCGTGTCGGTGATCGCGCGCGGAACGTCAGTACGGTAATCGATGATCTCGAGCGCCGGCACGACCATTTCGGTCGCGCGCATCACGTCATAGATGCGCTTTCCCGGTCCTTCGAGATCCTCGCCCATGATGAAGGCGAGTTCGACTTCAAGCCTCGGCTTGATGAAGAGGCTCGCCTTGATCTGGGCACCGTCGTTGAAGAGCGCATCGTCAAGGATGCAGCCATAGTCCGGCTCGCTGATCTTCGAGGCCATCTGCATGGCGCGCGAGGTCAGGCCGATCTTGTGGCCCACCATTCTCGCTCCGCCCGCGATCCGCGCATCTGCCCACAGGCCCTGGATGCGATAGGCGTCCTCGAGTTCGATCGCGGGATAGGTCCTGCTGAGCTGCGGGACCGGCTTCAGCGTGCGCTCTGCCTGGAGCAACGCATCGGCCGCCTGCTGGCGTTCGGTATCGGTCAGCATCGGAACACTCCTTGGCGGCGCGGGTCGCGCGAACGGGTCACTTGATCGGCGGGCGCGGCAGCACGGTCTCGCCGGGCTCCATGACGTAGGTGTAGTCGAGCGAAGACCAGGGGACCGGCACCATGGCGTCGGATGGGTGGGGTTCGTCATGGCGGATGAAGTCGCCGACAAGAGCCCTGGTGACGCCGAATTGCACATCGGAATCGATATGCGGGTCGCGTGGGTCGTAGACCTGCGAGATCAGCACCTTGAAGCCGGGTTTGACGATCAGCGCATGCAGATGCGCCGGACGATAGGGATGGCGGTCCTGCACGGCGAGCAGCCGGCCGACCACGCCGTCGGTGGGGATGGGGTAGCCCACCATCTTCACCGTCGAGAACCAGAAGCGCCCTTCGCTGTCGGTGGTGAATTTGCCGCGCAGGTTCATCTCGGCCTGCTCGGGATCCTGGTTCTCGTAGAGCCCGACGGGGGACGCATGCCAGACATCGACCTCGGCTTCGACGATCGGTGCACCGCGCTGGTCCAGGACACGTGCGGTGACGAGCAGCGGATCGCCCGGCGTGTCGGAGCGGATGATCGTGCGGCCATTTTCGACATGAGGAGCATTCAAGCGCCAGAATGGTCCCAACAGCGACTGCGACGTTTCGGTATTGCCGCCATCGCCGTTGTTGAGCAGGCAGACGAGCGACGAGACACCCAGCGAGCCCGCCATGAGCACCATCTCGTTATGGCTATCGCTGGCCAGCTTGCCGATCTCGTTGAGGATCGCGGTTGCCTCGCGGAACTCCGCTTCGCTCAGCCGCACATCACGGACAAAGGCGTGGAGATGGCTGACCAGCGAGGTCAGGATCTCGCGCTGGCGCGGGTCTTTCGTGCGCTGCATCACGGCCAGCGCATCGCGGGTCACATCCTGGTGGCTCTCGATGATCATGGCGTCCTCCCTGCGATCTCCACTCCTGTAAAATCGATTATCTGTCAATCAAGAGCCGCATGAAGAACGCCATGCGCCGGCTCCGCACACGCTGAGCGAGGCCTTCCAGCGCAGTAATTCCCGAGAACCTTCTGAAATAAGCCCATCTGTGAGATAGTTGCACCACATCTGGAGAAGCAGCCCATCTACTCGCGGCGTATCGATCGCCGCCCGGTTGACGTAGATAATCGATTATCATACCACCTCGACTCTCGCGCCGACGGGTTCAAGGGAGGGACGATGAACATCGCTGTCGACGACCTGCCCCCCGCCGAGTTTTCGTCGAAAGGCACTCCAGCGACGGCAAAGAACACCAAGGCGTCGCTTCTGGTGAATCGCCTCCGCGAGGCGATCCTGTCCGGGGAACTGGCGCCCGGCACCAAGATCAATCTCGATACCGTCCGTCGGCAGCTCGACGTCTCGCTCAGTCCCCTTCGCGAAGCGCTTGCCCGCCTGATTGCGGTGGGGCTTGTCGAACTGCACGACAACCGCGGATACACTGTCGCGCCGGTCTCGCTGTCCAACCTTGCCGAGATCACGAAACTGCGCGTCGAGTTCGAGAGCCTGGCGCTCTCCTCAGCCATCGCGAAAGGCGACCTGGCCTGGGAAAGCGACGTGATGCGCGCCCTTCACCGTCTCAACCGGATAGAGCGGATCGCCAGTGAGCCGGCAACACTGGAAGCCTGGGAGCACGCGCATCGCGACTTCCACATGATGCTCCTCGCCGGTTGCGGGATGCCGCTGCTGCTGAACGCCTGCGTCATGCTGCACAACCTGAACGACCGTTATCGACGGATCTTCCTGGTGGCCCAAGGCGGGGACCGCAACGTCGCCGCCGAGCATAGCGAGATCGCCCAGGGCGCGGTCGCCCGCGACGCCGACTATGCCTGCGCCAAGCTGCGCGAGCATATCCAGCGCACCGGGTCCAACCTCCACACCCGCCTTGCCGGCCAGTTGCAGCCCTGAAGCGATGGAGCGTCCCGTGTCATCGCCATCAGGTCAGCCGCCTCTTGGAATCGCGCATTTCACGACGATCGATGTGCCGCCGCTCGACTTCGTCGCACTCGCGGCGAAAGTCGGTTTCTCCGCGGTAGGGCTTCGGCTGAATCCGGCCTTTCCTGGCGCGCCCTTCTACGAGATCCGCCCCGGCAGTGCTCAGATGCGGTCGATACGGTCCCTGCTGACCCAGACCGGCCTGCGCGTCTACGATATCGAATTCGTCGTCATCGACGCGAATTTCGCAGCGGACGCGCTGATCCCGATGCTGGAAAGCGCGGCGGAACTCGGTGCCAGGCGCCTGAGCGTCTGCGGCGACGATCCCGACCATAGACGGCTCGTCGCCAGCTTCGCCTCTCTGTGCGACGTCGCGGCACGCTTCGGCATGGGCGTCGACATCGAGAACATGCCATGGCGCCGTGTCGCCAGCATTCACGACGCCGCAGCGATCGTAGGGGAGGCCGACAAGGCAAATGGCGGGGTCCTGGTCGATGCCCTTCATCTTTCGCGAGGCGGCGGTCTTCCGATCGACCTGAGAACGATCCCGTCGCATTTCATCAGGAGCGCGCAGCTCTGCGACGCGGTGGCCGAACGCCCGACGACATTCGACGAGATCATCAGGGAGGCGCGCGCGGGACGCAGGCTTCCAGGCGAGGCCTCCCTGCCCTTGCAGGACCTCCTGGCGGAACTGCCGGCCGACGTGACGCTCTCTGTCGAGGTGCCCAATCAAGGGCTGCCGGCGGCAGAGCACGCGAAGGCGGTGTTCGAGGCGGCACGGCAGGTGATCGCTGCGCACGCACTCGCCACACCGACTTCGAGGACACCGCTTACGGAGGTGGCTACGGGGCGCTCTTCAGTGGCCCAAGCAGGACGGCGAGCGAACTGAGCACGATCAGATAGCGCCCCGGGGAATGTCAGCCCTCGAAGGGCTCGACGGTCAAACGCCGCCCCAGCATGAATGCGTCGCCGACCAGCGCCAGCGGCGCGAGGTCGACATCGCTGCGGCCTTCCGCGATCAGCGCTTCGAAGCGGCGATAAATCTCCGCATATTCCCGCTCCGGCTCGTCGACCAATATGCGGCCGTCATGGCTCAGCGTCCTGCCGCCCGAGGAGAGCATGATAAGGCCGGCCTCAGTCTCGACATGGATGTCCCAGCTCTGTTCGCCCTCCTGGCGGAAGTCGAATTCTGCGTGGATCGGCAGCCCCGAACCATCCGCGAGATCGAGCGCGGCGGCGATCGGCGCCTGGCGGTTTGCCGGGACGGATAGCGAGGCGCCGGTCACGAAGACCGGCTCGGGCAGAATGGTGGTCAGAATCGAGAGGGCGTTGATGCCGGGGTCGAAGACGCCGAGCCCGCCGGGCTCGAAGATCCAGTCCTGCCCGGGATGCCAGACGCGCACATCCTCCTTCCAGATGATCTCGACCGAGCGCGGCCGGTGCTGCGCGAGAAGGGCGCGCGCCGGCGCGACAGCGGGCGCAAAACGCGAATGCCAGGTGGTGAACAGCGTCCGGCCGCTCCGTTCCGCCTTTGCGACGAGAGGGCCGAGTTCGCTGACGCTGGCGCCCGGCGGCTTTTCAAGCAGGACGTGCATTCCGGCTTCGAGCGCCTCTGCCGCCAGCGCATGCCGGCCTTGAGGCGGTGTGCAAAGGGCAACGGCATCGAGATCGATATCCGAGGCCAGCATCGCGCTGAGCGAGGTGAAGACGGGCAAGCCAGGCAGCGTGCCTTCCCGGCTCGCCGCCGCGACCAGCTCGAAACCGGGCGTGGCCGCAATCGCGCCGAGATGCTGGCTGTGCGCGATCTTGCCGAGCCCGACGAGTCCGAGGCGGATCCTCGACATCCCGCCCGCCTCAGCTGTGCGCGACGGTTTGCGCAGTCACGCGCGCGCCGTCGGGCCGGAACAGATGCGCCAGTGCGATATCGACATGCAGCGGCACCCGCTCGCCGGGCTTCGGCTTCTGCTGTCCCTCGACCTGAACGGTGATCGGCTGGCCGTCGGAGAGGACGCCGTAGATCAGCGAGGAGCCCCCGAGCTGCTCCACGAGCTGGACCTTCGCCTCGCCGATCCGCGTGCCGGCGCCGCCGAGCCGCAGGTGCTCGGGCCGCAGGCCCAGGCTGCAATCGGCGCCGTCCTGGCCAGCCAGATGCGGCAGGGGCAACACGGTCTCGGCCAGGGCCACCCGCGCTTCTCCTCCTGTCGCCGGCAGCATCCTGGCCTGCAGGAGGTTCATCTTCGGGCTGCCGATGAAACCCGCGACGAAGCGGTTGACGGGGTTGTTGTAGAGCTCCAGCGGCGAGCCGATCTGCTCGACCTTTCCGGCGCGCAGAACCACGATCTTGTCGGCCATCGTCATGGCTTCGACCTGGTCATGCGTGACATAGATCATCGTGTTGCCGAGCTGCTGGTGCAGCTTGGCGATTTCCACGCGCATCTGCACGCGCAGCTCCGCGTCGAGATTGGAGAGCGGCTCGTCGAACAGGAAGATCTTGGGTTCGCGCACGATGGCGCGGCCGATGGCGACGCGCTGGCGCTGCCCGCCCGAGAGCTCCTTGGGCTTGCGGTCGAGCAAGTGATCCAGTTGCAGGATCGCCGCGGCACGGGCCACGCGCATATCGATCTCGGCCTTGGTCATCCGCGCCGTCTCGAGCGCGAAGGCCATGTTCTTGTAGACATTCATATGCGGGTAGAGCGCATAGGACTGGAACACCATCGCGATGCCCCGTTGCGCCGCCGGCACCTCGTTCATCACCGCGTCGTCGATGCGCAAGGTGCCGTCGCTGATATCCTCGAGCCCGGCGATCATCCGCAGCAAGGTGGATTTCCCGCAGCCAGACGGACCGACGAAGACCACGAACTCGCCGTTGGTCACGGACAGGTTCACATCCTGGATCACCGGGTGATCGCCGAAGCGCTTATGGACATGCTCCAAGGTCAGCCAACTCATCGTTCCCTCCTTGCGGCCTTATCGTTCTTGTCGTTGCGGGCAGGCAGGCCGCCTGCCCTGCTTGGGCGCGCTCAGGCAGCGAGTGCCGTCGAACGGATGCCGACCGGCATGGCCGAACCATGGGCCGCGATCAGGTCGTCGACCATGGCGCGGATCTCGCCCAGCGAGAGGACACTCGCGGCATGGCGGTCCAGCACCGCGGCGCGGTAGACCGCGTCCCGGTCGCCTTCCAGGGCAGCGCGCACGGTGAGGTCCTGGACGAAGACATGCGGCGCGCAATGGGCGGCGAGCTCCGGCGGCAGCGTGCCGGCATGGCAGGCTCGCAGGCCGTTGCGGTCGACGATCACGGGCACCTCGACACAGCAATCCTGCGGCAGGTTCTCGATCAGCCCGGTGTTGCGGACATTTCCGTAGATGAGCTGGGGCTCGTTCGTGACCATGCCGTTGATGATCGATGCGCCGTATTCGTCGCTGCGCTCGAGCGAGAAGCTCTCGCCGGCCAGCAGCTTTTGCCGCGTGTCGGCATAGCGTCGCAGGTTGCGCTCGCTGCGGCGAATATACTCGTCGACCGGCACGTCGAATTCCGCGATCTGGTCCTCGCGGCGCAGGAAATAGGGCGTGTATTCGGCCGTATGCTCGCTGGATTCGCTGACAAAGCGGCCGAGATGCTCCAGCAGGGCGAAACGGATCTTGTCCTTCGCAAAGATCTCCGGATTGCGGGCGGCACGCCGCAGCTGCGGATAGGCATCCTTGCCGTCGATTTCGAGCCGCAGGAACCAGGTCATGTGGTTGATGCCGGCGCAGTCATAGCTCAAGCGGGAGCGATCGACCCCGAGATAGGAAGCAAGGTCGCGCGCCGTGTGCTGGACGTTGTGGCACAACCCGACCACCTGCTGCTCTGGGAAGGCCCTGTAGACCGCCCAGGTCAGAATGCTCATCGGGTTGGTGTAGTTCATCAGCAGGGCATTGGGGCAGACCGCCCGCATGTCCCCGACCAGGTCGACCATGAAGGGAATGGTCCGCAACCCGCGGAAGATGCCGCCGATACCGACGGTATCCGCGATGGTCTGCTTCAGGCCGTAGCGGCTCGGGATCTCGAAATCGAGCAGCGTCGCCTCGTGCATGCCGATCTGCACCATGTTGATCACGAAATCCGCGCCCTCCAGGCAGCGCCGGCGGTCGGCATGCTCGGTCACGGTCGCCCCGGCATCGAACTGGCCGGACGTCCAGCGCGCCATCATTCCCGCCGTTTCGAGGCGCTCGGCATCGATGTCGTACAATGCGATCTCGCATTGCTTCAGCGCGGGAAGACTGAGGATGTCGGTGAGCAGGTTCTTGACGAAGACGACGCTGCCGGCGCCGATCATGGCGATCTTGGTCATGTCATGGTCTCTCTTGGGTAGAGGTCGGGAAAGGGCTCACTTGAGGCCTGTGCTGGCAATCCCCTGAACCAGATAGCGCTGGAAGATCAGGAAGATGAGCAGCATCGGCAGGAGGGAGATCAGGGCCAGCGCCATGACGCCGCCCCAGTCCGGATTGGCCTCGCCGCGCAGCAGGTTCAGGCCCAGCGGCAGGGTGAAGAGTTCCTGGTCGGTCAGGACGACCAGCGGCCAGGCGAAGTCGTTCCAGCGCCACATGAAGGTGAAGATCACCAGCACGGCGATGATCGGCTTCGAGAGCGGCAGCACGATGCGCAGGAAGATCCGCATCTCGCTGGCGCCGTCGAGCCGGGCGGCCTCGATCAGCTCATCGGGAATGCTGACCATGAACTGGCGCACCATGAAGACACCGAAAGCTTCGGCCGCGCGCGGCAGGATGACGCCCCAGGGCGAATTCAGCAGCCCCAGCCAGGAGGTCACGAGGAATTCCGGCACCAGGATCACCTGGATCGGGATCATCAGCGCGCCCAGGATCGCGAAGAACAGGATGTCGCGCCCGGGGAAGCGGAACTTGGCGAAGACGTAGCCGCAGAGCAGGTTCGCGGACACGGTGATCAGCACGGCGATCACGGCGATGAAGGTCGAATTCATCACCCAGGTCAGGAAGGGATGGCGCTGCGCGATATTCCTGAAATTCTCCAGCGTCAGCACCTGCGGGATCAGGCTCACCAGCGGCTGGAAGACCTCGGAACGAGGCCGGATCGCGGTCGCGAGCATCCAGTAGAGCGGAAAGATCATCGCCAGCGCGCCGAGCACGACAGCGATCCAGATCAGCACGTTGCCGGTTCGGCGGGTGCCGGGGCGCCTGGCGCCAGCCTCGAAGGTGACGCCGCTCATAGCACGTTCTCCGATTGGCGGCTGACCCGCCACTGAATGATCGTGAAGCCGAGCACGATGGCGTAGAGCACGACGCCGATCGCGCTGGCATAGCCCATCTCCGATGTCATGAAGGCGGACTGGTAGATGTATTGCACCAGCATCGTCGTCGAGAATCCCGGGCCACCGCCGGTCATCACGTAGATCAGGTCGAAGACCTGGAAGGAGTGGATCACGCTGAGGATCAGCAACAGGAAGGTGGCGGGCCGCAGGAGGGGCAGCGTGATCTTCCAGAACTGGCGAGAGGGCGACGCGCCATCCATGGTCGCGGCTTCGTAATAGAGCGTCGGGATCGACTGCAGCGCGGCGAGATACACCACCATGCAGAAGCCGACCCTGACCCAGAATGTCGCAATCACCAGCGACGGCAGCGCCCAGGCCGGCGAGGAGAGCCATGGGATCCGGTCGCCGCCGAGGCGCACGATCAGGGAGTTGATGACGCCGTAATGCTCGTTGAACATCCAGGCGGCGATGATGCCGGTGGCGACGGCCGAAACCACGACCGGAAGGAAATAGACGCTGCGCAGGAAGACCCGCCCCGGCATCCGTCGGTTCAGCGCCACGGCCAGGAGCAGCCCGCCTGCCATGGTGGTGGGCACCGAAGCCACGGCATAGACCGCCGTATTCAACAGCGCGTGCCAGAACTGCGTGTCGGCCACCAGCCTGCGATAATTGGCCAGGCCGGCATAGGTGACGTCGCCGATCAGGCTCCAGTCATGGAAGCTGATATAGAAGGCATAGAGCAGCGGAAAGAAACTGAAGGCGCTGAACAGAAGCAGGTTGGGCGTGATCAGGAGATAGGGCAGCATCCAGGGCCGCCGGAAGGAGCGGCGCCCCCGCGCCCCGGTAACGGGGGGCGCGGTGCTGGTCATGACGACGCTGTCGGACATGGATCACCTCGCAGACGGGACGGCAGGCCGCACCGCCGTCAGCTCTTGAGGACGCTGCGGATGGTGCCTTCCACGTTCTCGGCCGTGTCCTTTGGCGACTGGCCGGAGGTGAAGGCGAGGTCGAGCTGCTCGCCGAGCTTCGTATTGATGCGGCTGAAATCCGGCAGCGTCACCGTCGCGGCCAGATGGTCCGGGATCGTCCGCGACTGCTCGACGAAGACCTGCATCGCGTCGGGACGAAGCGGGTAGTCCAGCTTCGTTTCCATGAGGCTGCGCCGAACCGGCAGGAAGCCGGCGGCGATGCAGAAGTCGCGCATATTGGCCTCGTTGGTGGCATAGCGCAGGAAGTCGATGGCGACATCCCGGTTCTTGCTGTCGCGCGTCACGGCCAGACAATTGCCGCCGAGATCGGAGGCCATGCTGACGCTGCGCGGCATATAGGTCACCTGCCACTCCGCCTGTTTCATCGCGTCCTGCAGGAACGGGATCTGCCAGTCGCCATGCACCAGCATGCCGATCGTCCCGTTGGCGAAGAGGTTCTGCGTCTGCTCGTTGGTCTTGATCGAGGTCGTGGGCGGGACGAGCTTGTCGGTGAACCAGGACTGGGCCCAGGCGATCGCCTCGAGACCCTCCTTCGACGAGAGCTGCGGCTGGAGCAGCTGCTCGTCGAGCAATTTGCCGCCATTCTGGTAGAGGAAGGGCAGAAAGCGATAGGCGGCGGTGTTCTGCCAGGCGCAGGCGAAGCCGAATGGCGCTCCGGCCTTGTCCTTCAGCATCCGGGCGATCCGGATGAACTCCTCCCAGCGCCAGCTGTCCTCGAGCCGCCGCGGCAGCTCGATTCCGGCCCGCCGGAACATCTCCATGTTGCAATAGACCGCGAGCGTGTCGGTGTGGTGGGGAATGGCGAAGGCCTTGTCGCGATAGGTGACGGCCTTCCACAATGCGGGGGCGAATTGCGCTGCCAGGCCGCCGTCGAGATGCCCGCTCAGATCGACGATTGCGCCTGCTTTCGCATAGCGGCCGACCTGCTGGTACTGGATGCGGACCAGATCGGGGGCCTGCCGGCCGGCGAGGCGCGTATCGACCTGCTGATAGAGCTGGCCGGAGGATCCGCTGAGCTCCAGCCGGATCGAGACATGCGGGTTTTGCGCGGTGTAGCCCGCGATCAGCCGGCGGAAAGCGTCCTCCTCCGCCCGGTTGCCCCAGACCGCGAAATTGAGGCTCACCGGCGCCTGGGCCCGCGCCGCCCTCCCCGACCCGACCGAGAGAGCGAGCCCGGCGCCCAGAATATGCCGCCGAGAGAAAACCGTGCCTGTTCCGTTGAGGTTCGTCATCCCTGTTTCCTTCCCTGGATCATCACCGCTTTTCGCGGCTTGGTTTTTTGGTGTTGTTGGTCACGGGCTCTAGGCTGGCAGGCCACCACCCTTCAGGCCGCCGCAGGATTCCCGGATCACGAGCTGGACCGGAAGCTGCGTGTACCGAACGGGGCTTTCCCCGCCCTCGAGCTGGTCGATGAGGCTCGTCGCCGCCTGCTGGCCGAGCTCGAGCCGGCGGTGTTCCACCGTCGTTAGCGCCGGAACCGTGAAAGCCGCGAGCGCGATGCCGTCGAAGCCGACCACGGCCATGTCCTCGGGCACGCGCAGGCCGTGACGACGCAAGCCGTGCAGCACGCCGATCGCCATCTGGTCGTTGAACACGAAAAGCGCTTCGGGCCGCGGCTGCGGCAAGGCGAGCAAGAGCTCCACCGCCTTCACGCCTCCTTCCGGACTGTTCGCGACCTCGATTTCCCAATCCGGACGCGGCGGCAGACCGGCTTCGAGGAGCGCCCGACGATAGCCGTGCACACGCTCCCGCTCGCGCAGGGGATGCCGCTGCTGGCCCGAGATATGGCCGATCCGCCGATAGCCGCAGGCGAGCAGGTGCTGCGTCGCCATGTAGCCCCCGCCCTCGAGATCGACGCCGACGGAGGTGATTTCGGTACCGTCGCCTTGATCCTGCAGCGCGACACAGGGGACGCCGTGGCGTGCCAGTTCCTTCAACGCGTCCCAGATCGCCCGCGTTGGAGCCGAGGTGATGACGCCGTCCGAGACGCCCCCGCGCAGCCGCGCGATCGCCTTGAGCTTGGCCGCCTCGTCTTCCGCAACGAGCACGTCGAGCAGATAGCCGCGCTCCTGCGCCACCTGCTGCACGGCGCCGATCACCTCGGCCGAGTAGGGATTGCCGATATCGGGGGTGATGAAGGTGAGCGTGTTGGTGCGCCGCTGCCTCAGGTTCCGTGCAACGGAATTCGGGGTGTAGCCGAGATCGGCGGCGGCTTTGCGCACACGCTGCTGCGTGGCCTCGGAGAGACCGACGCGCCCACTTGCGCCATTGAGCACCAGCGAAACCGTCGCCTGCGAAACCCCCGCACGCTTCGCGACATCGGTGCTGGTCGCGGCTCCCGGTCGCTTCGATGGTTTCTGCTCGCGCGGCAACGCCTTCTCCTGGAATCTAATACGTATTAGATTAAGAGCTAACCGCTCATGGAATGCCTGTCAACGAAGGCCGCAGCGCCGACCTGACGGCGCATTCCTAAGGCCGGGACCAGTCGATCAAGCTGGTCATGGCAGCCGCCCGGCTGGCAGAAAACCTCAACCTGCGCGCGCCGGTTGGCCAGTGCATCCGGGCGCACGGCAGGCCCTGAGCCTTGGCGCGCAGCCGGCTCGCGCCACGGTCCGCCCCGCTTCCTTCAGCATCGGCTTCCGGGTGGAATCCCGGTCGAACAGCGGGAAGCCCAGCTGAGCCACCAGATTGGAGATCGTGTAGCTGATCACCGAAGTCGCGCGCCCAAGCGCGCGCCGAGCCCGCCCGCCTCTGCCCCCTCCGACGGGCTTGTCGGGCATGGAGCCGATATTCGATGACTTCCGCTCCCGACGCGCCTTCCGCAATCGCGGGATGAGCGCAGGAAGCATGTGCCGCAATCGGGTGCCTCTCAGTCCTCGTCGCGCGCCCGTGCTTCCCCTTGCGCAGCTCTCGCCGCATCTCCCCCGGCCCGCCGCCCGGCCCAGCGCTCGATCGAGTGATTGATCGCCAGCAGCAGCAATGCGAGGCCCGTTGCGGTCACGACGATCTTCCAGTCGCCCAGGCCGGCAGCGCAGCCGAGAGCGGCCGTCACCCAGATGGCCGCAGCCGTGGTGAGCCCCCTCGGGGTCATTTCCCGATCGCGAAGGACGATCACCCCGGCGCCCAGAAATCCGATGCCGGTCAGAACACCCTGCACGACACGGCTTGCCGCATCGGCCTGATCCGGTTCGCCGAAGATCCCAGCTGCCGCTGCCGTTCCAAGTCCGACCAGACCGAATGTGCGAATGCCCGCACTGCTCTGCTTGAGCGTGCGCTCCCAGCCGACGGCTATGCCCGCGGCGGTCCCCGCCAACAACCTGAAGATCAGGTCGACTTCAGCCCATGAAAACAGCTCCATAGGGCTATTCCCGCCCGGGGGTATCAAGGTCGCTACGCCGTACGCGCTCGCGCGTGCCGGCCGCCTCGACGGCATCAGGGCCTGCCGGCCCAGCCGCCTTGAGCGGCACAGGCGAAGGTGAGAAAGGGCCGTCGGGGCCCCGTTGCGCTGAATCGCGCGCCCCAATCTGAGCTTCCTGGCCGTTTCTCATGGGGTCTCCTTCGCTATCACCCCTTCCCCAACGCCGCCCCCGACAGGCTGTTCCGATGCAGGCGTGAAGAAGACCGGCGAGGCACCATCCGCCAGGAATGCCCGGCCGAGGGCCATGCGCCGCCCCGTGGCGAACACGTTGCTCCGCCATGCGTTATCCGACCAACTTTGGACCGGAGAGATGATGAGCGACGGAAAACATGAGCTCCGATTGGCCTTCAAGCGCATCGAGCGGGAGGTTCCGCAGGGTTTCGCCTCCCTGTTGCGCTGGCTGCGCCATCCCGCCTCGCGCTGGGCCCGCCTCCCCGCGGGCCTCATCCTCGTGGTCGGGGGCATCTTCTCGATACTGCCCGTGCTCGGGCTCTGGATGCTGCCGCTCGGCCTGCTACTGATCGCAGCGGATATCGCGCCCTTGCGCAAACCCATGGCGCGCTTTGTCCACGCTGCCATGAACCTGTGGGCGAGGCTGCGAGCACGCTGGCAGCGACGAGGCTAAGGCTGCTCCGCACGAGCGATCCCGAGCAAAAAGCGCCCACTGAGGACCGAATGCACCAATGCGCGGTACGTCCCGGACTGCGCGCCGCCGGGACGTACCGCCGGACCGGGAACGATGGGTCATTCCCAGCGTTATGCCGCCGAGTTCCGCGGGGCACGACATGGCGATCGTCACGGCGTTTCATTTCGAGGAGCACGGCACCGTGCCGAATAATCCGCGCCTGCCCGTGCTGTTCTACGTGGCTGCGTTTCCCGCCGAAGCCGCGGATATGGCGACCCTCATGGAAGAGCGTTTCGAAGGGAATGGCTGGCCCCCGCAATGGCGCAGCGGCATCTATGACTTCCAGCACTATCACACCGAAGGGCACGAGGCTCTCGGGATAGCCGCCGGCAAGGCGACACTGCTCCTAGGGGGAGAAAGAGGCCGTGAGATCGAGGTTGCCGCCGGAGATGTCGTCCTGCTGCCGGCGGGAACGGGACATCGATGCTTGCGGGCATCGCAGGACTTACTGGTGATCGGCGCCTATCCCCCGGGGCAGTCGGGGGACATCGTGCGGACCGAAGCAACAGCGCCGATCCGCCGGGCAATCGCCCGCCTGGCGTTTCCGGCGAGCGATCCGGTGGCCGGGTATGATGGCCCGGTTTCGTACCACTGGAGCGAGAGTATGTGAGACCGGAGTTGTTTGTCGTGCCCATTTGCGAATATCGCCCGCTCGCCCTGCCTGTCGCAGGCTCCCGCCCGCGCGCCGGGCGCAACGCTTGACGCAAGCCCTGCTAGCCCTGGCGCGACGGGCATCGAGGCAATCCCTCTTGTGGTCAGCGGGACCGGTGACTGATGGCCAAGGCGCGCAACGAGGCTTTACTTTCCGGCCATGAGCCCGGACGCTGATCGCCCCCGCTCCCGTCGGAAACGCGCTGCCTGCCATGCCCGAGACTGCTTCCGCGCGCCGCGCCATCGGCCTGATCGTTCCCTCCTCCAACCGGGTCGTCGAGCGCGTGGCGGCCCGTCTGCTGGCTGGAACTCCGGAGATAGATTGCTGCATCGCCCGGGTGCCCTATGACGGCATCGTCGCGGCCGCGCCGGCTGCCGGCTACAGGCTCGAACCCTTCGACACCGCTGCGATGCTGCTGGAAGAGGCCCGCGTCGATACGATCTGCTGGAACGCGACGCGGGGCGCGGCGCTGGGCTTTGCCGCCGATCGCGACCTGTGCCGGCGGATCGAGGACAAGACGGGCATCCCGGCGGTCACCACCGCTCTCGCGACCCTTGCGCTCCTCGGGGCAGAGCCGGGCCGGCGCGTCGGCCTGATCACGCAGGGCGACGAAGCGGAATCGCTGCATGTCGCCGGGCAGTTTCGCCGTGGGGATGTCGACATCCGCGAGCATCTCTGGCTCGGCATCACCAATAATCTCGATGCCGCGCATCTTACCGGCGACAGGCTGCTCGCCGAGGCAAGGACCCTGGCCGCGCGATCGCGCCTCGACACCATCCTGGTCTGGAGCACCAATCTATCCGGCTACGCCGCAGGCCTGGCCGCCGATCCGGCATCGGATCCGGCCATCCTCGACGCGGCCGAGATCGGCATCAACGCTGCGCTGATAAGCACAAGTGCGCGGCAGCAGAGATAATTGCCCACTAAATAGCCTGAATACCAGTCATTGCATGCAACATGACGAGGGCGGCTGCCCACGCCGGCATTTTACAAGAGATTTCAATCGCCTAAGTCTTGGCACGCTACGTGCTTGACTGGCGCCCATGTGCGCCTTTGCTGACCCGCATCCAGGACAGAGCACCATCCGAGCCGCGACAGGCGCGGAACGGATTGCCCTCGCGGCCCGGCCGCAGGGCGCTCTGCCCCGCCCGCCGGCCTGTTCCCGGCGGGCCGGCGCGCCGCGACATCCCGACTGGCAAAACAAGGATCTCTCGCCGATGCTCACTCGCCGCACCGCCATCGCAGCCGGCCTTGCTGCCCCCTTCGTCGCGCAGGGCAAGCTCGGGGCACAGACACCCAGCCGGGCCGAGACATTGCTGCTGGTGCAGGAATATGGGCCCAACAGCCTGGACATGCAGGGCATCGGCTCGTCGCAGCCGGTCAATGGCGTCGCGCTGAACTGCTATGACCGGCTGCTGCGCTTCAAGCCGGTGCCGATCCCGGGCGGCGGCGGCAACACGATCGCGATGGGCGAGCTCGAGGGCGAACTGGCCGAGAGCTGGCAGGTCGCCTCGGACGGCATGAGCTGCACCTTCAAGCTGCGCGACGCCACCTTCCATTCCGGCCGCAAGGTCACGGCGGCCGATGTGAAATGGTCGCTCGACCGCGCCTGCACGATCGGGGGGTTCGCCACCACGCAGATGAATGCCGGCTCGCTCGAGAAGCCAGAGCAGTTCGTCGTCGTCGACGACAAGACCTTCCGAGTCGACTTCGTCCGCAAGGACAAGATGACGCTGCCGAACCTCGCGGTCACCATCCCCTTCGTGTTCGACTCCGAGCTCGCGATCAAGAATGGCGGCGGCGATCCCCATGCGAAGGAGTGGCTGAAGAACAACGTCGCCGGCTCCGGCGCCTACAAGGTCGAGAGCTGGAAACCCGGCGTCGAGACGATCTATGTCCGGAACGATGCCTGGACCTCCGGCAAGCTGCCGCAGCTTCGCCGCATCATTGCGCGCGACATCGCCTCGCCTTCGACCCGCCGGGCCCTGATGGAGCGCGGCGATGCCGATGTCTCCTACGGGCTGCCACCGAAGGACTTCAAGGACCTGCTCGATGCCGGCAAGGTCAATGTCGTCGGCGTGCCGATCCCCAACGGTGTCTGGGGCTGCTACCTCAACACGCAGGTCGGGCCGTTCAAGGATGTGCGCCTGCGCCAGGCCGTGGCCTGGGTGATGCCCTATGAGAAGCTGCTGCAGGCCTCGCTGTTCGGCCGCGGCGTCGACATGTCGGGCGGGCCCGAGACGCCCAAGGTCACCTGGCCGCAGCCCTTTCCCTACACATCCAACGTCGCCAAGGCCAAGGCGCTGGTCGATGCAGCCGGCGGCGGCTTCTCGACCACGCTGTATTTCGACGCCGGCAATGCGACGGTCGCCGAACCGATGGCGGTGCTGATCAAGGAGGCGCTCGGCGCGATCGGAATCACCGTCGAGATCAACAAGGTGCCGGGCGCGAATTTCCGTACCGAGATCGCCAAGAAGACCAATCCGATGGTGCTGAACCGCTTCGCCGGCTGGCTCGACTATCCCGATTACYACCTGTTCTGGACGATGCACGGCAATAATTCGATCTTCAACATCGCCGCCTATCAGAACCCGGAACTCGACAAGCTGATCGACGCCGCGCGCTTCGCGCCCGACAAGGCAGCCTATGACGCTAATGTCGTCGACTTCATCAAGCTGGTGAACCGCGAGGTGCCGATGGTGCCGATCGCGCAGCCGACCCATGACGTGGCGCTCCAGAAGGCGATCGGCGGCTATCAGTTCCAGCCCTGCCGCGAGCCCGATTTCCGCTACCTGACCAAGGGCTGAGCGCCCAGCGCACCGCCGCCCCGCACGCAACGGCGGCGGCGGCGACTTCGCCGGATTTCGGCAAGGAGGCTGCACAATGCTTCGCATGATCGGCGGGCGGCTGATGACGACGATCCCGTCGGTCATCGGCGTGATCATCGTCACCTTCCTGCTGACGCGGGTGTTGCCGGGGGACACGGCAGCCTATTTCGCCGGGCCCGCAGCGACGCCGCAGGCCATTGCCGAAATCCGCAGCAAGCTGGGGCTCGACCAGCCCTTGCCGGTGCAGTTCGTCTCCTATGTCACGGCGCTGGCCAAGGGCGATCTCGGCCAGTCCCTGACCACCGGCCAGCCGGTGACGGCCGACCTGGCGGCGCGGCTGCCCGCCTCCGCCGAGCTGACGCTTGCGGGTCTGCTGCTGGCCATGTCGGTCGCCCTGCCGCTCGGCGTACTGGCCGCGGTGAAGCAGGGCTCCTGGATCGACCATCTCTGCCGCGTGGTGGCGACGGCCGGCGTCTCGCTGCCGGTGTTCTTCACCGGGCTCCTGCTGGTCTATGCCTTCTATTTCCTGCTCGGCTGGTCGCCGGCGCCTCTCGGGCGGCTCGATGTCTTCGCCTCGGAACCGCCGCGCATCACCGGGCTGTTCTTGATCGACAGCCTGCTTGCCGGGCATGTCGAAACCTTTCGTGCCGCGCTGGCGCAACTGATCCTGCCGGCGGTCACGCTCGGCATCTTCTCGCTGGCGCCGATCACGCGGATGACCCGCGCCTCGATGCTGGCTGTGCTCGGCGCCGATTTCGTCCGCACCGCGCGCGCCAGCGGGCTGACCAATGCCAAGGTCATCGGCACCTATGCCTTTCGCAACGCCATGCTGCCCGTCGTGACCACGCTCGGCATGGTGTTCTCCTTCCTGCTCGGCGCCAATGTCCTGGTCGAGAAGGTCTTCGCCTGGCCGGGCGTCGGCTCCTATGCGGTCGAGGCGCTGATCGCCTCGGATTACGCGCCGATCCAGGGCTTCGTGCTGACCATGGCGATCCTCTACGTCGTGCTGAACCTGCTGATCGACCTGCTCTACGGCGTCATCGATCCCCGCGTCAGGCTGGAAGGGTGAGGCCCGTGAACGACATGAGCAAGCTCGACCCCGCCGCCACGCCCGCCCTGCGCTTCGAGGCGCCGCCCGCGACGAGCCTGTGGGCCCATGCGCGCCATGTCGTCTCGGAAAACCCGATCACCGGCTTCGCCTTCCTGCTGTTCGGGCTGATCGTGCTCGCGGCGATCTTCGGTCCCTCGCTCGTGCCCTACGACCCGCTGGCGAGCAACACCAATGCGGCACTCCAGGCCCCGAGCGCGGCGCATTGGTTCGGCACCGACCAGCTCGGGCGGGACATCTTCAGCCGGGTCATCGCCGCGACGCGGCTCGATTTCACCATTGCGGTCGCCTCGGTCGCGCTCGTTTTCCTGCTCGGCGGGCTCGCCGGCGTCAGCGCCGGCTTCTTCGGCGGCTGGGTCGACAAGCTGGTCGGTCGCATCGCCGACACGATCATGGCCTTCCCGCTCTTCGTACTGGCGATGGGCATCGTCGCGGCGCTCGGCAACAGCGTCACCAATATCGTGATTGCGACCGCCATCATCAATTTCCCGCTCTATGCGCGGGTGGCGCGGGCCGAGGCGAATGTGCGGCGCGAGGCGGGTTTCGTGCAGGCGGCGCGGCTCTCGGGCAATTCCGACTGGCGGCTGCTCCTCACCCAGATCGTGCCCAACATCATGCCGATCATGGCTGTGCAGATGTCGCTGACCATGGGCTACGCGATCCTGAACGCGGCCGGCCTCTCCTTCATCGGCCTTGGCGTACGCCCGCCGACGCCGGAATGGGGGATCATGGTGGCCGAGGGTGCGAGCTTCATCGTCTCCGGCGAATGGTGGATCGCCTTCTTCCCCGGCCTGGCGCTGATGATCGCGGTGTTCTGCTTCAACCTGCTCGGCGACGGCGTGCGCGATCTCGTCGATCCCCAGCGGAGGAATTGACCTTGGCCACGATCCCGCTGCTCGAGATCCGGAACCTCACCGTCGAATTCGCCACGCGCCGTGGGGCGGTGCAGGCGGTGAAATCGATCGATATCAGCGTCGCCAAGGGCGAGACGGTCGCGATCGTCGGCGAGTCCGGCTCGGGCAAATCGGTGACCTCCTATGCCGTGGTGCGCATTCTCGACCGGGCCGGCCGGGTCGCAGAGGGTTCGATCTCGTTCTCAGGCGTCGATCTCGTCGCCGCCGACGAGGCGCAGATGCGCGACCTGCGCGGGCGCGAGATCTCGATGGTCTTCCAGAACCCGCGCGCCGCGCTCAACCCGATCCGCAAGGTCGGACGGCAGATCGAGGACGTGCTGCTGCAACATGTCCAGGCGACGCGCGCGACCGCCAGGGAGAAGGCGATCGAGGCCCTGACGCGCGTCAGGATCGCAAGGCCCGAAGAGCGCTACGATGCCTACCCGTTCGAGCTTTCGGGCGGCATGTGCCAGCGCGTGGTGATCGCGCTCGCCATCACCTGCCAGCCGCAGCTGCTGATCGCCGACGAGCCGACCACGGGGCTCGACGTCACCACGCAGAAGGCGGTGATGGATCTCATCGTCGAGCTCACCCGCKAGCGCGGCATGTCGACGATCCTGATCACCCATGATCTCGGGCTGGCTGCCGCCTATTGCGACAAGGTCGTGGTCATGGAGAAGGGCCGCGTCGTCGAGACGGCCGCGGCCAGTGAGATCTTCCGCAATCCGCAGCACCCCTATACCCGCCGGCTGATGCAGGCGACGCCGCGCATCGGCATGTCGCTCGCCGATCTGCTGACCGAACCGCCGAAGGCGGAGCCGGTGCCCAAGACAGCGCCCGCCCCCTCGCCTGTCCCCACCTCCTCTGGCGCGGCGCGAGGCGAAGCGGCCCCTGGGCCGCTGCTCAGCGTCGAGGCGCTGGTGAAGGAGTATCCGCGCCCGGCTACGGGGGCGTTCCTCGCCAGGCTGATGGGCAAGGCGGAGCCTGGGAAGCCCGGCTTCCGCGCCGTCGACGGTATCAGCTTCTCAATTGCGCGCGGCGAGACGCTCGGGCTCGTCGGCGAATCCGGCTGCGGCAAGTCGACGACCTCGATGATGATCACGCGGCTGATCGACCCGAGTGGCGGCAGGATCGTCTTTGACGGCAGCGATATCGGCGCGATCCCCGCCCGGCAGTTTGCGGCCTCGCCCCAGCGCCGGCGCATCCAGATGGTGTTCCAGGACCCGACCGACAGCCTCAACCCGCGCTTCACTGCCGAGCGGGCGATTGCCGACCCGATCATGCGGATGGGCGCGATCCGCGGCCGCGATGCGCTGCGGGCGCGCTGCGAGGACCTGGCGCGGCTTGTCGGCCTGCCGGCCGAGCTGATCGACCGGTTCCCGCATCAGCTCTCGGGCGGGCAGAAGGCGCGCGTCGGCATCGGCCGCGCGATCGCGCTCGACCCCGACCTCGTCATCCTGGACGAGCCGACAGCGGCGCTCGACGTTTCCGTCCAGGCGGTCGTCCTGAACCTGCTGGAGGAGTTGAAGGGGCGGCTCGGCATGAGCTATCTCTTCGTCTCGCACGACCTGAATGTGGTGCGGCTGCTCTGCGACCGGGTGATCGTGATGCGCAGCGGCGCGATCGTCGAGGAAGGTACCGCAGAAGAGGTTCTGGGCAACCCGAGAGCCGAGTACACCAGAGAGCTGCTGACCGCGATTCCGCATCCGCCGATGTGACGGTGCAAGATGCCGTTGCGCATGCAGCGCCGAAACCGGCCATGGCCTTTGGAGACGCCTTTCATGAAGATCAACGACCCTGCCGTGCTTGCCGAAGTCGAGGCCGCCTTCGCGACCTATGAAAAGGCGCTGACGAGCAACGACGTGGCCACGCTGGACGCGCTGTTCAGGGACAGCCCGCTGACGCTGCGCTATGGCGTGGCCGAGAACCTCTACGGCCATCATCAGATCGCCGCGTTCCGCTCGGCGCGCTCGCCCGTCGGGATCGAGCGCGCGCTCGAACGCACCGTCATCACCAGCTATGGCGATGCGATGGCGACCGCCAACACGATGTTCCGCCGCGCCAGCATGCAGGGCAAGGTCGGCCGGCAAAGCCAGACCTGGGTCAAGTTTCCCGAAGGCTGGCGGGTCGTCGCCGCCCATGTCAGCGTCATCGCGGAATGAGTCTTTCGCGTCGGGCCATGACCTTGGCCATGACCGTCGCGTCGATGCCTGTCATGCAGGCGCCTGCGCCCCTGCCCGTTCTCCGGTGCTGATGCCATGCCGCCCCGCGCCCTCCCCGTCAGAGCCAAGCCCGCAGCCCCGGCGCCGACGCGCACGGAGGCGCTGCGCCTTCAGATCGCCGACGAGATCGTCTCCGGTGCGCTCGAACCGGGGACGCCGCTCGACGAGCAGGATCTGGCGGCGCGGTTCGGCGTCTCGCGGACACCCGTGCGCGAGGCGATCCGCCAATTGTCCGCCTCGGGCCTCGTCAGCGTCCGGCCGCACCGCGGGGCGGTTGTCGCCTTGCCGACCCCGCGGCAGCTCGACGACATGTTCGAAGCCATGGCCGAGCTGGAGGCGCTCTGCGCCGGGCTCGCCGCCCGCAACATGACCGTGCCCGAACGGCGCGGGCTCGAAGGGCTGCACCAGGCCCTGCGCGCGCTGGTGCATGAGGGCGATCCCGCGCGCTATCACGAGACCAACGAGGCCTTTCACGCCGCGATCTATGCCGGATCGCATAATGGCTATCTGGCGGAGCTGACGCTGATGACGCGCGCCCGGGTCGCGCCGTTCCGCAGGGCGCAGTTCCGGGCGACCGGGCGGCTCGGCGGCTCCTATCGCGAGCACGACCTGATCGTCCAGGCGATCCTGCGCGGCGACCAGCCCGGCGCGAGCGAGGCGATGCGCGCCCATATCGGCATCGTGCGCGATGCGTTCAGGAGCTATGCGGGCGCGCCCTGACGCGCGCCCTGCGCTGCGACATAGGCCCGCCAGCCCCCGAACTCGCTGACGTCGCGCGCCGCCTCGGTCGCGATCTGCTCGCAGAGAAAGCCCTTGACCCGCGTGCCGTCGGCCAGCGCCAGCGTGCCGATGCCGAGCGGCGAAGGAATGCCGGCAACGAAACGGCCAAAGCCTTCGGGAGGCAGCGCCCAGACCTCGAGCGCGATCGGAGTTCCCCCTTGCCCGACCCGGATCAGGCCCGGCCGCGCCGGCGGTCCGCCCGGCAGGGCAAAGAGGCGGTATTCGGCGCTTGTACTCGTCGCGCGCTGGAAGATCGCGCCGAGCGCGGTCAATTCTCCGTTCAGGGGCATGCCCGAGAGATGCGCGCCGACAACGGCGATCTCAAGCATGCCAGGCGCGGCAGTGGCCGGCTCGTTCGCCGGCGGCAGCGGCAGGCCGGTCGCGCCCAGCGTCAGTCCCGACGCCTGATGGAAGGCCCGCCCGAGGCTGGCCAGCGACGCATCCTGGCCGGACGGCGCGATCAAGGTGACGCCGGCTGCGGTGCCGTCCTCCATCAGGCTCACCGGCACGGCGAGCGCGCACATATCGAGCAGGTTGACGAAATTGGTGTAGCGGCCGAGCAGCGAATTCCGGCCGATCGGGTCTGTCGCCATCTCGGCCAGCGTGACCGGCCGCGGCACGGTCGGCACCATCATGGCATCGATGCCCTTCAGAGCGGCCCGGGCGCAGAGAGCAAGCCCGGCCAGCCGGTATTGCGCCGCGAAGGCCTCGGCCGCATCCGGCAGCGGCCGCCCCGTGATGACCTGCCGGATCACCGGCAGGATCGCCTCGGGTTCGGCCATCAGCAGGTCGCGGATGGCGAGATAGCGCTCCGCCACCCAGGGCCCGTCATAGAGCAGCCGGGCGGTCTCGTAGAATGGCGTCATGTCGATGGGGACGATGATCGCGCCCAGCGCTCGCGCCCGTTCGACCGCAAGGGCAAAGCTCGCCGCCGCCGCCGGAGCGCCGTCGAAATCGAGATCGGCTGGGCGCGGGATGGCGAGCCGCGGATGCGGCGCCAGTGCGCCCGGCCGCCCGAACGGTATGGAACGGGAGAACGGGTCGGTCGCATCGGGGCCGGCGATCACCTCCAGGACGGCCGATGCGTCATCGACGGTCAGCGCGAACACCGAAACGCAGTCGAGCGTGCGGCAGGCCGGAACGACGCCCGCCGTCGAGACCAGGCCGAGGCTCGGCTTGAGGCCGACGAGGTTCTGCAGGCCGGCGGGCACCCGGCCCGACCCCGCGGTGTCGGTGCCGAGCGCGACAGGAACGATGCCGGCCGCAACCGCGCAGGCGGAGCCGGAGCTCGAGCCTCCCGGCACGAGATCGGGGCGCAAGGCGTTGCGCGGCACGCCATAGGGCGAACGCGTGCCGTTCAGGCCGGTGGCGAACTGGTCGAGATTGGTCTTGCCGATGATGATCGCGCCCTCTTCCCGCAACCGCGCAACCACGCCGGCATCCGCGACGGGGAGATAGGAGAAAGCCGGACATGCCGCGCTGGTGGCGAGCCCGGCGACATCGATATTGTCCTTGACCGCGATGGGCACGCCCCAGAGCCTGCGACCCCGTGGGCCCTCGGCCTGCAGGCGCGCCGCCTCGGCCAGCGCTTCCGTTTCGAGCCGCAGGCTGATGAAGATCGCTTCGTCGTCATGGTCGCGATAGCGCGCATAGGCTGCCGCAATCGTCTCCGGGATCGTGCGCCGGCCGGCAAGATGATCAGCGAGAAGCATGGTCATTGTGCTCACGAGATAGCCCCTCTTCTTTCCAGCCTATGAAATGAGCAATTGCTTGCGAGATGCATGCGAAGATTATGCATGCCGCCACCTGCATCGGCCGCGCTGCGCAGCCGGACCCGTGCGATCCGCCGATCGCGCCCCTCTGACGCTCAAATTGATCAAGCGATTTCAAATCCTTAGCTGGAACCGCCCGCAACTCCGGGGCCGCAACCCGCGCTCAGGCACAGCCCTTGCAAAGCTTGTTCCGTTCGCCAGCGACGGGAGCGCCTTTCGTGAGCCGGTCCGAGATTGCAGCCCAGCCCTTCCCGATCAGCGTCGATTTCGCGCGAACCGCGCTCGTGATCATCGACATGCAGCGGGATTTCCTGGAGCCGGGCGGCTTTGGCGCCGCGCTCGGCAATGATGTCGCCCTGCTCGGCGCGGCGCTCCTGCCCTGCAAGGCCATGCTCGCAGGAGCCCGCGCCGCCGGCATGCTGGTAATCCACACGCGCGAGGGCCACCGGCCCGATCTCTCGGACGCGCCGCCGGCCAAGGTGCTGCGCGGCGATCCGGCCACACGCATCGGCGCGGCGGGGCCGATGGGGCGTATCCTCGTCCGCGGCGAGGCCGGCCATGACATCGTGCCGGCGCTGGCGCCGCTGCCCGGCGAACCGGTGATCGACAAGCCCGGCAAGGGCGCCTTCTACCAGACCGATCTCGACCTGATGCTGCGCAATCGCGGCATCGAGACGCTGCTCGTCAGTGGCGTGACGACCGAGGTCTGCGTCCACACCACCGTGCGCGAGGCGAATGACCGGGGCTATCGCTGTCTCGTCCTCGGCGACGCCTGCGCCTCGTACTTTCCGGAATTCCACAGAGTGGGCCTGGCGATGATCGCAGCCCAGGGCGGCATTTTCGGCTGGGTCTCGTCCACGGATGCGGTGCTGGCCGCCCTCGCAGCCAAGGACCGGGCTGCCTAGAGCAAGCTGCGGAAAAGCGGCAACGGTTTTTCGCGTTAAGAATGCCCTAAACTATTAGATTTGTTCACGTTTTCCGCGTTTTGACGATTTCTTCCAAACGCAGCGTGATCCAAGCGCGGAGGTGAAGACCATGACGAGCGCGACAAGCAGGCCACAATTGTGGACGCCGGGCGACTGGAACGCCCTGTTCGGTTTCGGTACCAATATCCTAGTCAATCTGCTGGTGCTGACCGGGCTTCTGCAATTCGTGCTGAAGATGCCTGCTGAGATCGTCTTCGGCCGCATCCTGCCCGCGCTTGGTCTGATGATGCTGCTCTCGACCGGTTATTACGCCTGGCTCGCCTACCGGCTCGCCAGGGAAACCGGCCGCGACGATGTCTGCGCCCTGCCCTCGGGCATCAGCGTGCCGCATATGTTCGTCGTCACCTTCGTGATCATGCTGCCGATCGCGAGCATGACCGGCGATCCGATCAAGGGCTGGGAGGCCGGGCTCGTCTGGGTGTTCTTCCAGAGCTTCATCCTGATGGCCGGCGGCTTCATCGCGCCCTATATCCGCAAGGTCACGCCGCGCGCGGCGCTGCTCGGCACGCTGGCCGGCGTCTCGATCGCCTTCATTTCGATGCGCCCGGCACTCGAGATTTTCCTGACACCGGCGATCGGTCTCACCTGCCTTGCGATCATCCTGGTCAGCTGGTTCGGCGGCGTGCGCTATCCCCGCAGCATCCCGGCGGGGCTGGTCGCCATCGCCTTCGGCATGGTCATCGCCTGGGGGTCGGCGCTGCTCGGGCTCGATGTCGGGGGCCTGAGCCTCGCCAAGCTGGGCGCCGCCTTCTCGACCTTCGGTTTCTCGCTGCCGCTGCCGGCAGTCGACCATGTCTTCTCCGGCTTCTCCTATCTCGGCATCATCCTCGTCACGGCGATCCCCTTCGGCATCTATGATCTCGTCGAGGCCATGGACAATGTCGAGAGCGCGGAAGCGGCCGGTGACCATTACCCGACGACGCGGGTACTGACCGCCGACGGCGTCGTCAGCCTGATCGGCTGCCTGATGGGCAACCCCTTCATCAACGCCGTCTATATCGGCCACCCCGGCTGGAAGGCGATGGGCGGGCGCATCGGCTATTCCGCCGCGACCGGGCTGATCGTGATCGTGCTGTGCTGGTT
Source organism: Allobosea sp. 05T433 (assembly GCF_056396065.1). Classification (NCBI taxonomy): domain Bacteria; kingdom Pseudomonadati; phylum Pseudomonadota; class Alphaproteobacteria; order Hyphomicrobiales; family Alloboseaceae; genus Allobosea; species Allobosea sp. 05T433. The sequence continues at coordinate 180,863 of NZ_JBFTKS010000002.1, forward strand.
CGGCGTCATCGCCCTGCTGCTGGCGCTGATCCCGCTCGTCGCGATCTCGCCGATCCTGCTCTATATCGGCATGCTGATCGGCGCGCAGGCCTTCCAGACCACGCCGGCAAGCCATGCGCCTGCCATCGTCCTGGCGCTGACGCCGCATCTCGCGGCCTGGGCCAAGGTGCTGATCGACGGGGCACTCGGCGCGGCGGGGACCAATGCGGCCGCTGTCGGCATCGACAAGATGGCCAATATGGGCGTGCTCTATCACGGGCTCGAACTGATGGGCGGTGGCGCGATCCTGTCCGGGCTGGTGCTCGGCGCCATCGCCGTCTTCGTCATCGAGAAGCAGTTCCTCCACGCCGCAGGCTTTGCGGCCGCGGGCGCCGTCCTGACCTATTTCGGCCTGATGCATGGCGAGGCGATCGGCATCGGCAAGGGGTTCGGCGTCACACCCTCGATCAGCCTCGCCTATGCGATCGTCGCGGGCTTCCTCTTCCTCTGCGCGCGCTCGCTCTCCGTCGTGACCGCGGCGAAGACGATGACCACCGAGCCCCGCGGCAAGCTGGAGCCGGCGGAATGAGCGAACCGAAACCCGTCTTCGATGCGGCGCGCCATTGCGATGCGATGGCGCCCGCGCTCGGCCTGGCGATCAGCGAGGAGCAGCGTCCGGTCGTCCTGCAATTCCTGGCAGTGGCGAAGGCCATGTCCGAGATCGTCTTCGCCGCGCCCGTCGACGAGGCCAGCTTCGAGCCGGCCGGCGTGTTCCGCGCCGGGCGCCCGCATGACGGAGAGCCCGCGTGAGCTTCGATGCCTTCGCACCGGCCCACCGTATCGCGGCCGATATCAGGGAGGGCGTGATGACCGCGGAAGCGGTCATCACCGGCTTCCTCCAGCGGATCGAACGCCTGAACCCGGCGATCAATGCCTTCACCGACGTCACCGCCGGGAGGGCCTTGGCGCAGGCACGCGCGACCGATGCCAGCCACGCAGCCGGCGCGCCCCTCGGCCCCCTCGCCGGCGTGCCCTTCGCCGCCAAGAACCTGTTCGACATTGCCGGCCTGCCGACACGGGCCGGCTCGAAGATCAACCGCGAGCGCCCGCCCGCCTCGCGCGATGCCGTGCTGATCGAGCGCCTGACGGAAGCCGGCGCCGTGCTGCTCGGCGGCCTGAACATGGGCGAATACGCCTATGACTTCACCGGCGAGAACGCGCATGACGGCCCCTGCCGCAATCCGCATGACCTCAGCCGCGTGGCCGGAGGTTCATCCTCCGGATCAGGCGCCGCGACGGCCGCGGGGCTCGCCCCGATCTCGCTCGGCTCCGACACGAACGGGTCGATCCGCGTGCCGAGTTCGCTTTGCGGCGTCTTCGGGCTCAAGCCGACCTATGGCCGGCTGCCGCGCACGCGCAGCTTTCCGTTCTGCGACTCGCTCGACCATCTCGGCCCCTTCGCCCGGGACGTGACCGACCTCGCGATGGCCTATGACCTGATGCTGGGCCATGATGCGGGAGATCCGGCCTGTGCGCGACAGGCGGCCGAGGCGACCCTGCCGACGCTGAAGCAGGGCGTCGACGGCCTGCGTATCGCGGTCGCCGGCGGCTATTTCTCGACCGATGGGATGCCCGAAGCGGAAGCTGCCGTCGCCGCAGTCGCGCAGGCGCTGGGTGCGACGCGGGCGCTCGATATCGCCGGAGCGGGCATCGCCCGGGCGGCTGCCTTCCTGATCACCAATGGCGAGAGTTCGGCCTTCCATCTCACGCGGCTGCAGCAGCGCGCCGATGATTTCGACCCGGAGACCCGCGACCGCTTCCTCGCCGGCGCGCTGCAGCCGACGGCCTGGTATCTCCAGGCGCAGCGGGCACGGCGCTGGTTCCATGACGAGATGATGCAGCTGTTTCAAACGGTCGACCTGATCATCGCGCCGGCCACGCCCTGCGTCGCACCGGAAATCGGCAGCAAGACCATGGTGCTGCGGGGCGAGACGGTCGCGCTGCGGCCCAATCTCGGCCTGTTCACCCAACCGATCTCCTGCATCGGCCTGCCGGTCGCAGCCGTGCCGGTCTTCGGGGCCGGCCTGCCGGTCGGCGTGCAGTTGATCGCCCCGCCCTGGCGCGAGGATCTTTGCCTGCGCGCAGCCTATACCGTCGCGCAGGCCGGCGTCGCGACCGCCAGGCAGGCACGGCTGGATGACGCGTGGCGCCCTGAAGCACGAGGATTGAAAGCTGTCTCGGAGGCTCAACCCCTGTGAAGCCAGGAACGCCCGCCCCTCAGGGGGCAGGATGCCGGGCGGATGCGCCTCTCGCGCTCCCTCAGCCCGCCAGTCCGATGATCTGCTGCAGCAGGAGCGAGGTGTCGTTCCGGCGATAGCTGACGATGATGGGGCTGGTGAATCTCTCGTCGAGATCGAGGAACTGGACATCGTCGCGGCCGAAGCGCCGGACCGAGGCCGGAACGACGCAAATCCCGACGCCCGAGGCGACCAGGCCGAGCGCGGTCTGCACGTCCCGGACCTCCATGCCGATGCGCGGCCTGACCCCCGCCTCGCGATAGAAGGACAGGACCTGATCGGCATAGCTCGGCCGGGGCGCCTTCGGATACAGGATCAGAGGTTCCGCCTCGAGATCGGCCAGCTTCGGCTTCCGGCCGCTTGCCAGCAGCGCATGGGCCCCGCCGACCGCCACGCATAATCCTTCCTCGCGTAGCACCTTTCGCACCAGCATGTCGTCATCGAAGCGCAGGCGTCCGAAGCCGACATCGATGCGACCGTCCTTCAGGGCCGAGATCTGCTCCAGCGTCGTCATCTCGAGGAGCTGGACCTCGACATCCGGCACCAGGATGCGAAAATCGCGGATCAGTTGCGGCAGCGTGTCGTAGAGCGTCGAGGCGACGAAGCCGACATTGAACTGCAGCACCAGGCGCTTGCCGATGCGCGTCGTCATGGCGCTCATCTCCTCGACGCGCTGCAGCACCTGTTGCCCCTGCTCGAAGAGATAGCGCCCGGCCTCGGTCATCGTGATCGGCCGGCCACGATCGAGCAGGCGCACGCCAAGCTCCTCCTCCAGCTGCTGAATCTGCCGGCTCAGCGGCGGCTGGGCGATATGGAGCTTCTCGGCGGCGCGGCTGAACGAGCCTTCGGCGGCGACGGTCGTGAAATAGCGCAGATGACGCAGATCCATCGCTGCCTGCTCCTCCCGCTCTCCGATCGATGCAGGGCGGCTGCACCCCGGAGACCGCCATCGCGGCGGTTGTCACATGCTCGCGGGCGACTGCCCGGCTTCCCCACCGCATCGGCAGGGAAGCGGGCTTCCATACCGTAGGGGTATTAATTTACACCAAAACGATCCTGTCCAGCGACACCATGCCTGCCTAGCCTGACAAGCAGGGAAGAAGCGTTCGCGCAGGAGGAACACTCCGCCGCGAACCTGAGCTGGCCGTCAGAGCCGCCGGAGAGCCATGTCTGAGACCGAACCGTTGCGGCCCGCGCCAGCGCGGCTTGCGAAACGCGCGCCGGCTGCCCTGTCGGGGCGCCGCGGCCGAAGCCGGCGAGCCTGATCATGCCCTATCTCGAAACCGGACCGGGCCTGCGCCTGTTCTACACGGTCACCGGGCCGGGCTCCGCGCCGGCCCTGGTCTTCTCGAATTCGCTCGGCACCACGCATCGGATGTGGGACGCCATCGCCAGCGAGCTCTCGGCCGAATATCGCTGCGTGCGTTACGACACGCGCGGCCATGGCGGCTCGAACCACGGCCCCTCGCCCTTCGAGATCGCCGATCTTGCCGATGATCTCGCCGCCCTGCTCGATCATCTCGACCTGACGCGCGCCCATGTCGCCGGCCTCTCGCTTGGCGGGATGATCGGCCAGGCCTTTGCCGCGCGGCACCCGGCGCGTCTGGCCGGCCTGACCCTGATGGCGACGACGGCCTATATGCCGACGCGCGAGGCCTGGGAGGAGCGTGCCGGGCTGGTGCGGCGCGACGGCACGCGAGCGATCCTCGCGGCCACGATGGAGCGCTGGTTCACGCCGGGCTTCCGCGACGCCCATCGCAGCGCCACGGACGCGGTGGCTGGCGAATTCGCCGCCATCGACCGGGACGGCTACGCCGCCTGCTGCGAGGCGATCGGCCGGATGGATCTGCGCCCGCTGCTGCACCGGGTGATTGCTCCCACGACCGTGATCGCCGGCCGCGAGGATCCCGCGACGCCGCTCGCGATGGCTGAAGCCCTGTACACGGGCATCGCCGGCTCACGCCTCGTCGTGCTCTCGCCCGCAGCCCATCTGCTCGCCATCGAGCAGGCCGAGCGCGTCGCTGCCGAGCTACGGCGCGATCTTTCCCGTTCATACCCACAAAAAACACAGATCTGAGGAACGCCCATGTCCAGTCCACCCGCCGGCACACAAGACATCAAGGACATCATCGATGCAGGTTCGATGACGGGCCGCAGATGGGCCGTGGTCGCACTCTGCTTCGTCATCGCCCTGCTCGACGGCTTCGACACCCAGTCGATCGCCTTCATCGGACCCGCGATCGCGCAGGATTTCGGCATGAAGGCCGCCGACCTGACCTGGGTCATCACCGCCAGCACGATCGGCATGACGCTCGGTGCGATCGGCCTCGGCAGCTTCGGGGACCGCTATGGCCGGCGCAAGGCGATCCTGATCGCCATCTTCCTATTCGGGGTGTTCTCCCTGATGGGCGCCTACGCGACATCGCCGACGCAGATCATCGTACTGCGCTTCCTGATCGGCCTCGGCATGGGCGGGGCCACGCCCTCGCTCCTGGCGCTGGCGGGTGAATACAGCCCCGCTTCCCGGCGCGGCACGATGATCACCGGGGTGCTGCTCGGCCTGCCGGCCGGCGCCATGCTCGGCGGCCTGATCGCGGCGAGCTGGCTGCCGATCCTGGGCTGGCGCGGGATTTTCCTGGTCGGAGGCCTCCTGCCGCTCGGGCTGATGGTCATCACCTATTTCCTCCTGCCGGAATCGCCCGCCTATCTCGTCTCGCGCAAGCAGAACGACAGGCAGGACGAGGCCCGCCGCCTGCTCCGGCAGATGACCGGCCAGCCGATCCCCGACCAGATGCGCCTCGTCAGCGCCGGCAGGGTCGTGCATGGCGGCTCCATCGCCGGCCTGTTCGAGGCGGGCTATCGCCGCGTCACCGTCGCGATCTCCGCCATCTACCTGTTCAACTGGATCGCCTGGTTCCTGCTGCTGCTCTGGCTGCCGACCGCGCTCACAACGCTCGGCCTGGAAAAGGCCCAGGCCGCCTATGGTACCGTCGTCGTCAACGCCGCCTTCATCATCATGGCCCTGCCGCTTTCGTCCTTCCTGCCGAAGGTCGACCCGCGAAAGCTCCTGATCGGCATGTTCGCCGTCGGGATCGCGGTTGCGCTCGGGCTGGGCTTCGCGGGCGACCGCTGGCCGCTGGTCTTCTCCCTCATCGCCCTTGCCGGCTTCGGCATCGGTGGCCAGCAACTCGTGCTGAACTATCTGATCTCGAATACCTACCCGACGCAGCTGCGCGCAACGGCCACGGGCTGGGGCATCGGCGTCGGTCGCTCGGGAGCGATCATCGGCTCCGCGATCGGCGGCACATTGCTGACCGGCGTGGGTCCGTCCGGCTACTTCATGACGCTTGCCATTCCGCTGGTGATCGCGGCGCTGGCGACGCTGATGGTTCGGCCGGCAGTCGGCGCCGCCCTCGCCTCGCCCGCACCGGCCGCCGCCGCTCCGGCGATCCGGTGAGCCTCATGCGGCTGCATCAGGCATAGGCGAAGCCGGGAGAACAACCCGGGACGCGACCGCCGAAAGGCCGGTCGCGTCCCTCTTTTTTGTGCCCGATGCGAGGCGCAGGCGGGGCCGCCCCGCTAATCACGCCCTCGCGGGGCTCCATACCCTTCGGGTATCAAAATACACCCAATCGATCCTGTTCCCCGGGAATGGCGCGTTCTAGCCTTTGCTTCAATGAATATGGGAGCGAAACGTGTCTGAAGGTCCGCGGATTCAACAGGTCGAGACGATTCTGGTCGATCTGCCGACCATCCGCCCGCACCAGCTGGCGATGACGACGATGCATCGCCAGACATTGATGATCGTGCGGCTGCATCTGTCGGACGGCGTGGTCGGGATTGGCGAAGGCACCACGATCGGCGGGCTGGCCTATGGTCCCGAGAGCCCGGAGGGCATGCAGCTCGCGATCGATACCTATCTCGCGCCGATCCTGCTCGCCAGCGATCCAAGCCGCATCGCCCGGACGATGGCGACCATCGCCATGTCGGTCCAGGGCAATCATTTCGCCAAATGCGCCGTCGAGACGGCCCTGCTCGATGCGCTCGGCCAGCGCGTCGGCCTGCCGATTTCCGAACTGCTCGGCGGGCGCCAGCATGACCGGCTGCCCGTGGCCTGGACGCTGGCCAGCGGCGACACCGGCCGCGACATCGCGGAAGCCGAGGAGATGCTGGCGCGCCGCCGCCACAACATCTTCAAGCTCAAGATCGGCAAGGGCGATCCCGGCGCCAATGTCGCCCATGTCGCTGCGATCAAGCGCGCGCTCGGTGACCGCGCCTCGGTGCGCGTCGACATCAACCAGGCCTGGTCGGAAGCCACCGCGTCGGCGATGCTGCCGGCGCTCGCCGCCGCCGGTGTCGAGCTCATCGAACAACCCGTCGCCTTCCGCAATCTCGGCGCGCTCGCCCGGCTGGCCCGCGAGACGCCGGTCGCGATCATGGCGGACGAGGCGCTGAACGGCCCGGAAACCGCCTTCGCCATCGCTGCCCTCGCCGCCGCCGACGTGTTCGCGCTGAAGATCGAACAATCCGGCGGGCTCTTCGCCGCGGCCAAGGTGGCCGCGATCGCGGAAGCCGCCGGCATCGGACTCTATGGCGGCACGATGCTGGAAGGCGGCATCGGCACTGCGGCCTCGGCCCATCTCTTCTCGACCATCGGCAAGCTGGAATGGGGTACGGAGCTGTTCGGCCCGCTGCTGCTGACCGAGGAGATCCTTGAGACGCCGCTCGACTATGCCGATTTCGGCCTCACCGTGCCGACGGCGCCGGGACTCGGCGTGACGCTGTCCGAAGCTCAACTGAGCCGCTTCCGGCGCGACCGCACCGAGCGCTCGGTCCATGTGCTGCCACGCGCCAAGACGGGGTTCTAGAGATCATGCTGTTCCAGGTTGAAATGGATGTCCGGATCCCGCCCGACCTGCCGGTCGAGACGGCGACCGCGCTGAAGGCGAGCGAACGCAAGCGTGCGCAGGAGCTGCAGCGGGCCGGGCTCTGGCGCCATCTCTGGCGTCATGCCGGGCGCTATGCCAACACCAGCATCTTCGACGTCGAGAGCCCGCAGGCGCTGCACGACATTCTCTCGGAGCTGCCCCTCTTCCCCTACATGGACGTGAAGGTCACGGCACTCTGCCGCCACCCGTCGTCCGTGCATGACGACGACCGCTGACAAACAACGGCTGCGGCCTGAAATGGCCGCCAATCACCAGAACACGAGGAACCGCCATGCCCATCAACCTGATCTCCGACGAGGACAAGAAGGATCTCGCCGCCCGTGCGGCCGGGATGGACAATGACAAGGGCGACCCGCGCACCAAGGCCGTCACGGCCCAGCTGCTCTACCGGATCATGCAGGTGATCGACGAGTGCGACGTCTCGATGGACGAATTCTGGGCAGCGGTCGCCTTCATCGGCAGGGCCGCGAAGAATGACGAGCTCGGCCTGCTCGTCCCCGGCATCGTGCTCGAGCATTTCCTCGACCTGCGGCTCGACGAGGCCGAACGGCTTGCCGGTCTCAAGGGCGGCACGATGCGCACCATCGAAGGGCCGCTCTATGTGCCCGGCGCGCCGCTCTCCAAGGGCGAGGCCCGCATGGATGACGGCACCGATCCCGGCGAGATCTTCATCATCGAAGGCCAGGTCACGGACGAGGACGGCAAGCCGATTGCCGGCGCGATCGTCGACCTCTGGCACGCCAATTCCAAGGGCGGATATTCCTTCATCGATGGCGAGCAGGCGCCCTACAATCTGCGCCGTCGCATCGAGACGGATGAACAGGGCCACTATCGCGCCCGCACGATCGTGCCGAATGGCTATGGTTGCCCGCCGGAAAGCGCGACGCGCCAATTGATGACCGCACTCGGCCGACATGCTGAGCGCCCGGCCCATGTCCATTACTTCATTTCGGCGCCGGGCCACCGCCAGCTGACGACGCAGTTCAACTTCACCGGCGACAAATACCTCTACACGGACTTCGCCTTCGGCACCCGCGACGAGCTCGTCGTCACGCTGGACCGCGTCGTCGACGCGGACGCGATCCGCAATGCCGGTCTGAACCGCCCGTTCGCCCGCACGACCTTCGACATCGTGCTGACCAAGGAGCGCGAGGGCGTGCCGCAGACGCAGGTCAGCCGCACCCACGTCACCGCCGGCTGAGGCCCTCGCTCACCGGCCTGGCACCCGGCCAGGGTGCCCCGCCATAGACTGTCACGGACAGCGCCAAGCGGCGCGGCGGCCTTCGCCGCCCGCCCGACCGGCGACGGTGCCAAACCGTCCAGTCCCCGCCCTCGTGGCGGCATAATCCCGGAGATCGACCATGTCCCAGCCATCCACGCGCGGCCGCCGGTTCGAAGGGCGCAGCCTTGTCGTCACCGGCGCGGCCCAGGGCGTCGGCAAGCAGGTGGCGCTGGATGCGGCCGCCGAAGGGGCAAGACTGACGATCGTCGACCGCTCGGCCATCGTCCAGGAGGTCGCGCAGGAGATCACCTCGGCCTTCGGGCCAGGGCGCGTCATCGCGCTGGAGGAGGATCTCGAGACCTTCGCCGGGAATGAGCGGGTGATGGCGCGCGCGCAGGAGAGCTTCGGCGCCATCGACGTGCTGGTGACCAATGTCGGCGGCGCGATCTGGATGCGGCCCTTCCAGGAATTCGACGAACGCCAGATCGCCGCGGAGATCAGCCGTTCGCTGTTTCCGACGCTGTGGGGCTGCCGCACCGTGCTGCCCTATATGCTGGAGCAGGGACGCGGCGCGATCGTCAATGTCTCCTCGATCGCGACCAAGGGCATCAACCGCATTCCCTATTCCGCGGCCAAGGGCGGCGTGAACGCGCTGACCGCCTCGCTCGCCTTCGAGCTTGCGGGCACGAATATCCGCGTCAACGCCGTGGCGTCGGGTGGCGTGGATGCGCCGCCCCGCCGGATTCCACGGGGAACCGACGTGCAGACCGAGGCCGACAAGCAGTGGATGCAGCAGGTCGTCGACCAGACGCTCAGCGCCTCGCATCTCGGCCGCTACGGACAGCTCGGCGAGATCGCAGCCGCCATCCTGTTCCTGGCCTCGGACGATGCGTCCTATATCAACGGAACCGTGCTGCCGGCCGGCGGCGGAGACCAGGGATGACAGATGCCATGACCACTCGTCCCGTCGTGGTGGCGGTCGCCATCACCGGCTCCGTGCCGCGCAAGAAGGACAATCCGAACCTGCCCGTGCTGCCGGCCGAGCAGGTCGCCTCGACCCGCGCCGCCTTCGAGGCGGGCGCCAGTCTCGTCCATATCCATGTCCGCCATGACGACGAGACGCCTTCGTCCGATCCGGAGCGTTTCGCTGAGGTGCAGGACGGCATTCGCCGGGCCTGCCCGGGCATGATCGTCCAGTTCTCGACCGGAGGCCGCGGGCGCGACCCGGCGGCGCGCGGCCTGAGCCTGGTGCATCGTCCGGACATGGCCTCGCTCTCGACCGGCTCGGTGAATTTTCCGACGATCGTCTACGAGAACCCGACGAGCCTGGTGAACGATCTCGCGGCGCGGATGCTGGAGCATCGGATCGCACCCGAGATCGAGATCTTCGACCTCTCGCATATCCACGCCGCGCGCCGCCTCGTTGACGAGGGGCTGATCGGACCGCGCCCGCATATCCAGTTCGTGATGGGCGTCCGGAATGCGATGCCGGCCGACGAGGTGCTGCTCGACATCCTGCTCGCCGAGACCAGGCGGGTCATCCCGGGCGCCACCTGGACGGCCGCCGGCATCGGGCGCGACCAAATGCGGGTGATGGACTGGGCGCTCGCCCGCGGCGCTGACGCGGTCCGCACCGGGCTGGAGGACAATATCCGCATCAGCAAGGACCGGCTGGCGAGCGGCAATGCCGAGCTGATCAGCCTCGCCGTCGAGCTGATCCGCCGCCACGGCCGCCGACCGGCCACGCCCGCCGAGGCGCGCGCCGCGCTGAACCTCGCGCCGGTCTGAAGCGGCGGGGCGAGTGGCGCGGCGACAAACGCCTGGTGTCCATCACAGAACCGATGACATCCCGCCATCGACATAGATGATCTGGCCGTTGACGTAGTCCGATGCCGATGAGGCCAGAAACACGGCGGCCCCGACAAGCTCCTCCGGCCTGCCCCAGCGCCTGGCCGGCGTGCGGCCCTTGACCCAGGCGTCGAAGCTCGGGTTCTCGATCAGGGCCTGGTTCATGTCGGTGATCATGTAGCCCGGGCCGATCGCATTGGCCTGGATGCCATGCTCGGCCCATTCCGCCGCCATGGCCCGCGTCAGCATCTTGATGCCGCCCTTGGCAACCGTATAGGGCGCGACCGTCGCGCGGGCGAGTTCGCTCGTCAGCGATCCGATATTGACGACCTTGCCATGGCCGCGCGCGATCATGCGCTTGGCCGCCTCGCGCCCGATCATGAAGGCCGAGGTCAGGTTGGTGTCGATGACGCGCTGCCAGTCCGCCGTGGCGAGCTCGACCATCGGCTTGCGGAACTGAATGCCGGCATTGTTGACGAGGATATCGACCGCAATACCTGCGGCATCGAAGCCCTCGAAGGCCCGCAGAATCTCGGGCTCGTTGGTCACGTCGAATGGCGCCGCATCCGTCTGGTGGCCCGCCGCCCGGAACTCCGCGACGGCCTGTGCGACGCGCTCAGGGTCCGTGCCGTTGATCAGGATGCGAGCACCTGCAACAGCCAGTCCTTCCGCCATGGCGCGGCCGAGCCCACGCGAGGAGCCTGTCACCAGCGCGGTCTTGCCGGTGAGATCGAAAAGAGGGTTGGTCATGGGCATCGTCCTTACAGGCTGGAGCGACGAACGATGAGGTCCGAGCGTTCGAAGACGGCGGGCAGGAGTTCGACGCCGAGCCCCGGCCCTTCCATCGGCAGGACATAACCGTCCTTGATCACCGGCATGGTGTCGACGAGTTCCTTGTACCAGCCGGTGTAGAAGGCCCGCACCGATTCCTGGATCAGCGTGTTGGGCTGGCTGAAGGAGGCATGGATCGCGGCGATAAAGCCGACCGGGCCGATGCAGTCATGCGGGGCGAAGGGGCGGTGATAGGTCTCCGCCATGGCGGCGATCTTGCGCCCTTCGGTCRGCCCCCCGGTCCAGCACAGGTCGGCCATGACAATGTGCATGGCGTCGTGGTCGAGCATGTCCTTATAGGGGAAACGCGAGCCCAGCGTCTCGCTGGCGCAGACCGAAACCGTGGTCGAACGGGCGAATTCGGCCAGCGCCTGTGGCGAGTTCATCCGGATCGGATCCTCGTACCAGGTCGGGCTGTAGGGTTCGAGCGCACGGGCGATCTTGATCGCGGTCGGCAGATTCCAGAGCGAATGGAACTCGACCATGATCTCGATCTTGTCGCCTACCGCCTTGCGGATCTTCTCGAACGGCTCGATCGCCTTCCGCATCTGGTCGGGGCTGATGAAAAGCCCCTGATTTTCGATCGCGGCCGGGTCGAAGGGCCAGATCTTCATGGCCGTGATGCCGCTTTCGAGCAGGCTCTCGGCGACGGCATCGGCACGGTTCATGAAGCCGTCGAGGTCCTCATAGGGACCTGATGCATCCCCCAGATTCCAGGTCGAGACCGGCTTGATGTTCTGCGAGCGGACATATTTGTACCCCGCACAGGTATTGTAGATGCGCTGCTTGTCACGGCAGAGGCCGCCGAGCATCTGGTGCACCGGCTGGCCGCAAACCTTTCCGAAGACATCCCACAAGGCGATATCGACCGCCGAGGTCGCACGCGACTCGACGCCGGTCGAGGCCTGCGCCATCGGCAGGTTCGTCATCTCTCTGTGCAATGCCTCGATGTGCAGCGGGTTCTTTCCGAGCAGCCGCATGGCGAGCGTGTCGTGCAGATGCGCCTCGACCGCCCCTGCCCCATAGAAGGTCTCGCCGAGACCGATGATGCCCGCATCGGTATGCACGCGAACCCACAGGACATTGGCGAATTCTTCGGTCCGCAACGTCTCGATGGCGGTGATCTTCACGGCCTGCCTCCCTGGCGGCTGGCGTTCTTCACCGGGTTTCTTGCCGGGGAACGCCTTGGTTGAGTGCGAAACAGGCGAGCCCGATGACAGCCTCGCCCCCTCGAAACGAGGCGACCATAGGAGTGCTTGTAAAATATCACAACATGTTTATGGTCGACGCCAAGATGGATCCGTTCAACGAGTTCCACGACTGAGGAGACGGGACATGGCCAAGCGCCCAAGCCGCCCGCGGCTGGTCGCAGAGGGTGAGACGAGCGTGCCGCCACGGCGCAATCGCATCAATCTCTTCGAACTCGCCTATCACCGGATCGAGGAACTGCTCGTCAAATGCGAGCTCGCGCCCGGCCGTTTTCTCGCCATGCAGGACCTGCAGGACCTGACCGGCTTCGGCCGCACCCCGGTGCATCATGCCGTCAACCGTCTCGCCGCCGACACGCTGATCATCATCCGCCCGCGTCATGGCCTGCAAATCGCGCCGATCGACCTCGCCCGGGAACGCGTGCTGCTGCATCTGCGCCGCGACATCGAACGCTTCGTCATTCGCCTCGCGGCAGAACGCGCCGGCCCCTCGCATCGCAACCAGATGCTGCACATGGAACGCCTGCTGCGCGAGAAGCGCGACGGGCTGACGCTTGCCGAGTTCAATGCGCTCGATCGCAGGATCGACCAGATGGTGCTGGCCGCCGCGGGCGAGCCGTTTCTCGAACACACGCTGCGCCCGCTGCACACCATCTTCCGGCGCATCGGCTTCATTTACCACAGCTACATGGCCGAGAAGACCACGCTCGACGGCACGATCGACCACCATCTCGCCGTGCTGAACGCGATCGCGACCCGCCATGCCGAACGCGCAGTCGCGGCCTCCGACGCGCTGATCGAATTCGTCGACAGTATGTTCGACGAGATGGAGGCCCGCATCGACCCTTCTTTACTCGATTGCAGCGTCGAGCCCCTGCTCGGCGCCTGAAACGCAACAGGCCAGTGGACCCCATGCGCATCATCTTCCATGGCGAGAACGCCGCCTCCTTCAGCTCCGGCTTTGCCGAACTCGTCGGCCCCGGGGCCGAAATTCGCATTCTGCCGGACGGGCTCGGCGTCGGCGCCGACCAGCAGGCCTATGCGCAGGCGGATGTCATCATCGGCGTGAAGTTCGATGCCAGCCTGCCGGTCCCGTCCGGGCTCAAGCTCTTCCATGTGCCAGGTGCCGGCTATGACGCGGTCGACCTTGCTTTGCTTCCGCCTGTGGCCAATGTCTGTAACTGCTTCGGCCATGAACAGGCGATAGCGGAATATGTCATGAGCGCGCTGCTGGCCCGGCATATCCCCCTGGCGGATGCCGACGCGAAGCTGCGCCGCGGCGACTGGGCCTATTGGGCCGGCTCACCTGCGCGCGTCCATGGCGAGATCGTCGGCAAGACCATCGGCCTGCTCGGCTTCGGCCATATCGGCAAGGCGATCGCGCGGCGCGCCAAGGCCTTCGAGATGAAGGTCCATGTCGCCAATCGCAGCGCTGTCCCGGTCTCCGATCTCGTCGACCGCGCCTTCACGCTCGATCGGCTGGAGGAATTCTGGGGCTCGGCTGACGCCATCGTAGTCTCCGTGCCGCTGACGCCGGAAACGAATGGCCTCGTCGGCGCCGCAGCCTTCGCGGCGATGCGCCGCGACGCGCTGATCTTCAATGTCGGGCGCGGCCCGACGATCGACGAGACGGCGCTGTTCGAGGCCCTGAAGGGCAAGCGCATCGGCGGGGCGGTGATCGACACCTGGTATCGCTACCCGGGCCCGGCCTCCGCCAATCCGCTGCCCTCCGAGCTGCCTTTTCACGAGCTGCCGAACATCGTGATGACCCCGCATATGTCGGGTTGGACGAGCGGGACGATCCGGCGCCGCCAGCAGACCATCGCCGACAACATCAAGCGCAGCTTCGCCGGGGAACCCCTCATCAATCTCGTACGGGAGGCGCGCCAGACTGCCTGAACGACCACGCCTGCTCTCCTCTCAACGAACCGGACGCCACGAAGCCGGTCGCCAATGAAGCAGATCGCAACAAGGAAACGCACCATGAGCCTGTTCAAGAATCTCAGAATGATCGGGATGCTGTTCGCGCTGGGCGCCGGCGCGCTCCCGGCCGCTCATGCCTCGGCCCAGTCGGTCACGGAAATCGTCAAGCGCGGCAAGGTCCGCGTCGGCGTGCTGATCGGCGCGCCGCCCTATGGCTCCGTCGACTCGCAAGGCAATGCGATCGGCTATGATGCCGACGTCACCGCCCTGATCGGCAAGTATCTCGGATTGCCGGTCGAGATCGTCCAGCTGACGCCGCCGGCCCGCATTCCCGCCCTCGAGGCCGGCAAGGTCGACTTCCTCGTCGCGACGCTGGCGCCGACACCGGAACGCGCGAAGGCGGTGATGTTCACCATCCCCTACAGCGCCTTCCAGACCGGCATCTACGCCAAGAAGGGCACGCCCATCAAAGACTGGGCCGATCTCAAGGGCCGCAAGGTCGGCGTCAATCGCGGATCCAGCGTCGAGCGGGAATTCACCAATCGCGAGAAAGAGCTCAACCTCACGATCCTGCGCTTCGAGGATGACGCGACCACGATGCAGGCGCTGTTCTCCGGCCAGGTCGAAGCCATCGCCGGGCCAGACGCCCAGGCGAACGCCGCGATCAAGGCGCGCGGCGAAACCGAGACCGAGCTCAAGTTCGTCTTCGGCATGCAGCCGAACTCGATGACCGTTCGCAAGGACGCCTATGAGCTGAAGCAGTGGCTCAACAACATGATCTACTACATCAAGCAGAACGGCGAACTGAACGCGATCTCCGAGAAGTGGGTCGGCGGTCCGCTGCCGCCGCTGCCAACCTTCTGATCCGTTTTGCATCGTCCCCGCTGCGCAGATCCTGCGCGGCGGGGCCTCGCGCCAGACTGACGAGGGATCATGTCGCTCCAGTTCGAATCCGTACTCGCCGAAACCGACATCATCCTTGACGGGATCATGCTGACGATCGGCCTGTCTGCCAGCGCGATCGTGCTGGGCCTGATCTTCGCGGTGCTGCTTGTCGCGCTGCGCACGCTGGCAGGCCGCTGGGCCGGCATTGCCGTCGATTGCTATGTCGAACTGATGCGCAACACACCGTTCCTGGTGCAGCTCTTCATGATCTTCTTCGGCCTGCCGCTGGTCGGCATCCGCATGTCGGGCACCCAGGCCGCCCTGTTGGCCATGACGCTCAACCTTGCCGCCTATGCGACGGAGATCATCCGCGCCGGCGTCGACTCCATTCACAAATCGCAGCTCGAGGCCGGCCTGTCGCTCGCGCTCAGCAAACGCCAGGTCTTCCAGTATGTCGTGCTGCAACCGGCCTTCGCCCGGGTCTGGCCCGCGCTGTCGAGCCAGTTCGTCCTGATGATGCTGGCATCGAGCATCTGCTCCTTCATCTCGGTGCAGGAGCTCTCGGGCGCCGCGGCCATCATCGAACAGCGGACCTTCCGCAGTTTCGAGACCTATATCATCGTCACCGTGATCTACCTCCTCCTGGCGCTGAGCTTGAAGGTCTTCCTGCTCTGGCTCGGCCAGCGGCTCTTCGCGCCGGTCTCCGGGCTCGCCCGCGTCGATGTCAAGGCGGAGGCAGCCTGATGACCACATTCGGGCTTCCCGAAGCGCTTTTCATCCTGCGCGCTGCCGGCTGGACGCTGGTTCTGACCAGCGTCGCCTTCATCCTCGGCGGGCTGATCGGCGGTGTCTTCGCGATCATGCGGCTCTCCCAAGTCGCCGCGCTGCGCCGCTTCGCGGCCGGCTACATCCTGGTCATCCAGTCGATTCCGGTGCTGATGGTTCTGTTCATGAGCTATTACGGGCTTTCGGCGATGGGCGTGGAACTGCCGCCCTTCCTCGCAGCGTCCGCCTCGCTCTCGATCTATGTCTCGGCCTATCTGGCCGAGATCTGGCGCGGCTCGATCCAGTCCGTCCCCTTCCAGCAATGGGAGGCATCGGCCTCGCTCGCGCTGACGCGCGGGCAGCAATACCGCTACATCATCCTGCCGCAGGCGATCCGCATCTCGCTGCCGCCCACCGTCGGCTTTCTCGTCCAGCTCGTGAAGAACACCTCGATCGTCTCGGTCGTCGGCTTCGTCGAACTCTCGCGTGCCGGCCAGCTCGTCAACAACGCGACCTTCCAGCCTTTCCAGATCTTCACGCTGGTCGCGCTGATCTATTTCGCGATCTGCTTCCCCTTGTCCCGGCTCAGCCGCCATCTCGAACAGGTGATGAATGCCAGCCGTCCTCATTGACGACGTCCACAAGCGCTTCGGCAACCTCGAGGTTCTCAAGGGCGTCTCCCTCGCCGTCGAACCCGGGCAGGTCGTCGCCCTGATCGGCCGCTCCGGCTCGGGCAAGAGCACGCTGCTGCGCTGCATCAACGGGCTGGAGGCGATCCAGTCCGGCCGCATCGAGGTTGCCGGACATGTCGTCGACCAGGATCCGAAACACTTGCGCGAATTGCGCAAGGATGTCGGCATCGTCTTCCAGAGCTACAACCTGTTCCCGCACCTGACCGTCTCCCAGAACATCACGCTCTCGCCGCGGATCACGCAGAACGTGCCCCAGGCGCAGGCCGAGACGCTGGCCCGCGAGGTGCTGGCGCAGGTCGGCCTGTCCGAGAAATTCGACAGCTATCCCGACAATCTCTCCGGGGGGCAGCAACAGCGCGTCGCCATCGCCCGCTCACTTGCGATGCGGCCGAAGGTGATGCTGTTCGACGAGGTGACATCCGCGCTCGATCCGGAACTGACCGGCGAGGTTCTGCTGGTGATGGAAAAACTCGCCAAGGGCGGCATGACCATGCTGCTCGTCACTCATGAGATGAACTTCGCGCGCAATGTCGCCAGCACGACCATCTTCATGCATCAGGGCAAGATCTGGGAGAGCGGGCCGTCACGGGAGCTCTTCGCCAACCCGCAGACGCCGGAGCTGCGCAATTTCGTCAGCGCAGGCGCGCATTGATCGGCCGGTCCCAGCGCCCGTCCCCATCTCTCGCGGAAGGGGCCAGGGCCGGACGATCCCTGCCGGAGGAAAAGCTCTGCTTGCGGCGGATATCCGCAGGGTCTGACGCCTCCCATCAAGCGGACCCACCAGACGCGCCACAGTCTTTCCAGTCCTCGTCCGGCGGCGGGCCCCAGTCCTTCAGGACGCAGCTATAGACGGCGCTCGCCTCAAAAGGATAGCGCGCCTCCATCTCCGGCGTCAGCGTCAGGCCGAGGCCGGGCGCAGTCGGGAGCAGGAGCCGACCGTTTTCGATCCGGCCCTGATCGCCGATCATCTCCCGGCCGAGCGGGAAATCGAGCATGGGGAATTCCACCAGCTTGCCACCACCGGCAAAGGCGGCGTGGTAATTCGCCATGATCGCGGCCGCTCCGCCCCAGGCGTGCACGACGACCTCCGTCGCGAGTTCATCTGCCGCGGCAAAGATCTCCATCACCGCGCTGATACCGCCGATCACCGAGGCGTCGGGCTGGACGAAGGCATAGGAGCCGGCACGCATGCGCTCGATCATTTCCTTCGGCGTCGTGATGATCTCGCCGCCGCAGACGGGAACGTCGATGCGCCGGCGCAGCTCGCGAAAGGCCTCGGGGCTGTCGGGGCCGACGGCCTCTTCGAGGAAGAGCATGCGCTCAGCCGTCCTGCCATGCACGGCCTCGACGAAGGCGACGACATCGTCGACGGGCTGCGGCGGATCGGCCAGATTCTGGCACATGTCGACGCCGACCCTTATGCCGCGCCTGGCCGCTTCCTCCAGCACCCAGACGGTCCGCCAGATGTCGGCCTTGAGCGAGCGGATCTTGTAGATCGCGATGCCCTTCGCGCCGAGCAAGTCGAGTTCGCGGATGAACTGGTGCCTCGCGTCGCAGCAGCCGCCGCTGCCATAGATCGGGATGGCATCGCATTGGGCGCCGCCGAGCAGTTCATGGACGGGCAGACCGAGGCTCTTGCCCCTGGCGTCCTGCAAGGCGCTCTCGAACGCGCTGATGACATGGCGCGCCGCGCCCTGGAGCGACCAGTAATCGCAGAGCGAGCGCAGGTCCCTGACCCGGCGCGGAATGTCGAAGCCATCCTTGCCCAGCATCAGCGGCGCGCAGAGATCGACGATCGATTTGAACACCAGCGGTGCGAACACGGCGATATAGCCTTCGCCGAGGCCAGTCACGCCATTGTCCAGCGTCACCTCGACCATGCCGATCGTCCGCTTCGGTCCGTTCGGGAAACAGGCCCTGATCTCGCGCTCATCGGCATCGGCATAGGGCGAACTCAGCAGGACGCAGCGAACCCCGGTAATCCTAGGCATGGCACTCCCTCGCTTCGCTACCGGTCAGGGCATGGTTAGGTTCAGCGCGCGTCCATGATCTCGGGCAGCATGCGCCGGGCGATCGGCCTCAGCCGCTCCGCCTCGGCCGCGTCGATCCAGCGATAGGGCCGGCGCAGGCGCGGCCCGACCGGCGCCCAGTTGCCGATGGCGGCGAGCAGCTTGTCGAGCGCGGCGTTGGAATAGCCGTGGTCGCGCCGGAACGGCAGAATATGCGCATCCATGAAAGCGCAGATGCGCTGCTCGATCTCGCGGGCGGCGCCGATATCGCTCAGCATCATCTCGGTCCAGGCTTGCGCGCCGCGCGGGCTGAGGCAGGCGACATTGGAGAAGGCGCCGGCTGCGACCCCGGCCTCGACACCGGTCGCAAGATGGTGGCCGGGCAGGTAAAGCGCCCAGTCGTCCAGATGCGCCTGCGCTTCGGCGTACCAGTCCGCATCGCCATCGGCGAGCTTGATGCCGACGACCTGCGGCACCTGCTTCAGCACGGCCCCAAGCGTGGCCGGCGACAGGACACGCTTCGCGTGCGGCGGGTTGTAGAGCACGAGCGGGATGTCTCCCGCCGCCTCGGCGGCCATCTGCAGGAAGTCCACGGCCTCGGGATCGCTGACCGGCCACCAATCAGGCAGGATCACCTGGATTCCGTCCGGCGCATGCGCGACGGCGCGTCTCAGCCGGTCAAGTGCGACACTCGGATCGGGCTGGCAGGCGCCAATCACGAAGGGCATGTTCGCGCGGCTGCAGCGCTCGGCCAGGATACGCTGGATCGCGTCGAATTCGGCCTCGGTCTGGTTGTGGCACTCGCCGGCCGTGCCATTCGAATAGATGCCGTCGACCCTGGCGGCGATCAGCACGTCGATCTCGTTGGCGAGCCGCGACAGATCGATCCCTCCATCCGACTCGATCGGCAGCAGCAAGGTTGCCCAATTGCCGCGCAGCGCGCCCCACCTGCCCGCCCGGTCGAGCTTTCCCGACATCGTCGTTTCCCCTCCTGCCGACTTGTTGACTTCACGGATATCCTACAAGTAGATATCGTTCAACAATCGGGCGGAAGCCGCCGGCGCTCTCGGGCGCGGCCGGTGCCACAGGATGAGGTCGAAGACCGTGACCCGGACGATCAGGCCCCTGGTGAAGCCGCAATCGCTGCACGTCTCCGTGCTGGAAAGCGTCAAGGCCTATATCGACGAGAGCGGCCTGCCTCCGGGCAGCCAGCTTCCGCCGGAGAACGACCTCGCCCAGCAGCTCGGCGTCAGCCGCAACTCAGTGCGCGAGGCGGTCAAGGCGCTGGAATCGGTCGGCATCGTCGAGACCAGGCGCGGCATCGGCATCTTCGTCAGCGACTTTTCCTTCGCTCCGCTGCTCGACAACCTCGCCTTCGGCCTGCGCGGCAGGCTCGATGATTTCGAGGAGCTCCTGACCATTCGCCGCGCGCTGGAAGGCGCGCTGATCGGCAGGACGGTGCAGGTGATCGGCGCCGACGACATCGCCGAGTTGCGCGCCCTCACCGCAAAGATGAAGGCCAGGGTCGATGTAGGAGAGAGCTTCCTCGAGGAGGACCGGCGCTTCCACCGCACCTTGTTCCGCTGCCAGAACAACCAGCTGCTGCTGAAGCTGCTCGACATTTTCTGGCAGGCCTTCGTCAAGGCCTCGGATTTCATCAATCTCGAAAATCGCGATCCGGTCGCAACCTGGCGCGATCACCACGAGATCGTCGAGGCCGTCGCGACACGCGACGCCGAGACGGCGCGCGAGCGCCTCGACCACCACTATCACGGCATCTCAAAAATAATCGCAGCCAACAAGGCGGCGAGCTGATGGGAGGTTACGATGACCATGAGGACGTATCGTAGGGCGCTGATCGGCGCCGCGTTGCTGGCCGGCACGATGATGACGCCGGCCATCGCCCAGATGAAGACGATCACCGGCGGCTTCGATGTCGGCCCCGGCGGCCTGCAGGGCAATTTCAACCCGATGACGGCGCCGGCCGGCTACACTTGGCTGAGCACCTATTTCGAGCCGCTGGTGACCTATGATGCCGGCTTGACCAAGCTCGTGCCGGCCCTGGCGACGAGCTGGGAGATCAGCGACGACAAGCTGAGCTACACGTTCAAGCTGGCGCAGGAGACCTGGCATGACGGCCAGGCCTTCACGGCCGACGACGTCAAGTTCACCATCGCGCTCAACAAGAACCCGAAGACCGCGAGCCTGCTGTCGGCGCGCCTGGCGGCCATCGACAGCGTTGAGGTCAAGGACCCGCGCACGGTCGTCGTCAGGCTCTCCAGGCCCGACAACGCGCTGATCGTCAGCCTGACCAAGATGATGATCCTGCCGGCGCATGCGCTTTCGGCGATCGCACCGGAGGACATGGCGAAGAACGTGCTCTGGTCGACGAAGCCGATCGGCACCGGCCCGTTCAAATTCGTGCGCTACGAGACCGATCGCTTCGTCGAACTCGCCGCCCATGAGAGCTATCGCGGCGGCAAGCCCAAGGTCGACCGGCTGATCAACCGCTATTTCGCCAATGCGGCCGCGGCGATCTCGGCGCTGCGGGCCGGCGAAATCCAGTTCACCTATATCGAGTCCGACGACGTCCCGACCTTCAAGGGCAACAAGGATTTCACGGTCATCGAAGGCGCCTCCTATGTCGCCAACTATATCGGCTTCAACAACCAGGTGCCGCTCTGGAACGACATCCGCGTCCGCCAGGCGGTGATGCATGCGATCGACCGCAACGCGATCATCGACAGCCTCTACAAGGGTGCCGCCAAGAAGGCCGATTGCGGCTATGTCGAAGGCAGCCTGATCCCGAAGGGGCTCGACGCCTATGCCTACGACCCGGCCAAGGCGACGCAGTTGCTCAAGGAAGCCGGCTGGGACAAGATCAACGGCACGAAGCCGATCACCTGGCTGACCTATTACAACAACCCGCTGACCGCCAATGTCATGGCCGCCGTCCAGTCCATGCTCGCCCAGGTCGGCATAAATGTCGTGCCGCGCGCCCTGGACCCCGCGGGCTATAACGCCATCGCCATGTCGCGAACGTCGAACCCGGCCGATTTCCCGCTGGTCTATGCCGGCCTGCAGAACGGCCCCGACCCCGGAACGCTCAATCTCGGGCTGAACGAGAGCCAGATCCCGCCCGTCGGCCAGAACTTCCTGCAGATCAAGATCCCCGAGCTCAATTCCGCGCTGAACGCAGCCGTCGCCGAGACCGATCAGGCCAAGGCGACGACGAAATACCAGGACGTCTGCGCCGTCATGAACAAGACCCTGCCCTGGGGCACGATGTGGGTCGCCAATCGCTATGGCGTCGCCTCGGTCAAGCTCAAGGATTTCGTCTGGACGCCGGCGCCGGGCGGCGGGCCGTTCGCGGCCACGCCGGAAAAATGGTCGATCGCGCCCTGAGCCGGCGGGAGGGACGAAAAGGCCCTCCCTCGTCCCTTCGACGACGGACTGACCCATGCTTGGCTTCTATCTGAAACGGCTCGCCGCCGGCCTGATGATGCTGATCGCGCTCAGCATCCTGGTCTTCGTGCTGCTGCGCCTGGCCCCCGGCGACCCGGTCGACGCCTATGTCAATCCGCTGGCGCCGCTGAGCCAGACCGAGATGGACGCGCTGCGCCAGCGGCTCGGCCTCGACCGGTCCTGGCCGGTGCAATATTTCGCCTGGCTCAGCGCGGCGCTCGGAGGGGATCTCGGCTACTCCATCGACAGGGCCGGCGTGCGCGTGCTGCCGCTGCTGGTCGAACGCACCGGGCCCACCTTGCTGCTGATGCTGAGCGGCCTCGCCATGGCGATCGTGTTCGGCATCACGGCTGGCGTCATTGGGGCGGTCAAGCGCAACTCCGCCATCGATATCGGGCTCGGCCTGGTCGCCTTCGTCACGATCTCGACGCCGGCCTTCCTCAGCGCCCTGCTCGGCCTCTATGTCTTCGCGGTCGTGCTGCGCTGGGCTCCCTCGGGCGGGATGCTGACGCCGGGCGCGCCCTTCTCGCTCTCCGACCTGCTGGCCCATCTCATCCTGCCGGCTTCCCTGCTGGCGGTGGTCTATTCCGCGCTGTTCATGCGCTACATGCGCTCCTCGATGATCGAGGTGTTGAACCAGGATTATCTGCGCACGGCGCGTGCCAAGGGCGTCGGCGAATTTGCGGTCATCGTCAGGCATGCCCTGCGCAACGCCATCCTGCCCGTCATCACCCTGATCGGCTCGACCATCGGCATCGCCATCGGCGGCGCGATCTTCATCGAAAGCGTTTTTGACTGGCCGGGCATGGGGCTCCTGATGGTCAAGGCCGTCGAGACCCGCGACTACCCCGTGATCATGGGCGCGACGCTGCTGATCGGTGCCGGCGTCATCCTGGTCAACCTTCTGACCGACCTTGCCTATGCGGTGGTCGATCCGCGCATCCAGGTGAGATAATGAACGCGGATGCGCCGATCGCCGCGAGCGCGGTCCCTCTGCGAGGCAGCAGCCGGAGCCCGCTCCAGCGCGCGCTCGGGCGCTTTCTTCGCAATCGCGCGGCGATCGCGGGAGTGCTCATCCTGGCGCCCGTCCTGCTCGCCGTGCTGACCTACCCGCTCTGGTGGCGCCATGCGCCCAACAGCATCGATCTGCGGGCGCTGAACTCCGGGCCGACGGCTTCCCATTGGCTCGGCACCGACGGCGTCGGCCGCGATACGCTGGCCCGCCTGCTGCAGGGTGGGCGGATCTCGCTGCTGATCGCCTCGGTCTCGGTCGCGATCTCGCTTTGCGTCGGCTTCGTCGTCGGCGCGGTTGCGGCGTTCGGCGGGCGGGCCCTCGACGGCGTGATCATGCGCCTTGTCGATCTCGCGATGACTCTGCCGCCGGTCATCCTGCTTCTGGTGCTCGCCTCGATCACCGGCACGGGCATCCTGCCGACGATCTTCGTGATCTCCCTGCTCTCCTGGCCGGTGCTCTCGCGCATGGTGCGGGCGCGCCTGCTCGAGCTGCGCGAACGCGATTTCGTCGTCGCCTCGCGCGGCTTCGGGGCCGGTCTCGGGCACCTGCTCTGGCGCCATGCCCTGCCGAACTCGCTCGATATCCTCGTGGTCTACGCCACCGTGCAGGTCGCCAATGCGATCCTGCTCGAAGCCGGCCTCTCCTTTCTCGGCATGGGCATCGTCCCGCCCGAAGCGAGCTGGGGCAACATGCTGAGGGCCGCGCGCTCGACCGTCGTGCTGGAACTGCACCCCTGGCAATGGATGCCGGCAGGCGCCGCGCTGGTCGCCACCGTACTCGCCATCAATTTCATCGGAGACGGGCTTCGCGACGCCTTCGATCCCCGCGCCGACATCACCTGATCAACGCAGAGAAAGTTTCGGTCCATGGCACGTTTCCACGGTGTGGTTCCCCCGGTCGTCACCCCGCTGACGCGAGATTTCCGGGTCGATTACCCCTCCTTCACCCGGGTGATCGAGCATCTACTCGAGGGTGGCGTCGACGGGCTCTTCGTGCTCGGATCGACCAGCGAGGTCGTCTTCCACGGCGATGACGAGCGCCGCAGGATCATCGAGCATGCCGTGAAGATCAATAACGGCCGCGTCCCGATCTTTGCCGGGGCGATCGACCCGACGACCGACCGCGTCATCCAGCACGCCAGGGCGGCTCAATCGGCCGGCGCCGATGCGCTGGTCGTGACCGCCCCCTTCTACACCCGCACCAACCAGGCCGAGACGATCGACCATTTCCGCTATGTGCGCGAGGCGGTCGACTGCCCGGTGATCGCCTACGACATTCCCGTCTGCGTCCATATCAAGCTGGAGCGCGCGACGACCGTCACACTCGCCCGCGAAGGCACCGTGGCCGGCCTGAAGGATTCCAGCGGCGATGACGGCAATTTCCGTTTCGTCCGGCAGGATCTCGCCGACATGCCGGATTTCTTCGCGATGACGGGCTCCGAGATCGTTGTCGACAACGCCGCGCTGATGGGCGCCCAGGGCGTGGTCCCCGGTCTCGCCAATGTCGACCCCAAAGGCTACGTCAAGCTCTGGCGGCTCACTCAGGCAGGCCAATGGGACGAGGCCCGCAACGAGCAGGAACGGCTCTGCCGCCTGTTCGAGATGGTCTGGATCTCGCTCGGCCGGACCAGCGCCGGCTCGGCCGGCGTCGGCGCGTTCAAGACGGCGATGCAGCTTCTCGGCATCATCGACACCAACACGATGGCCCGCCCGCAACGCTCCCTCAACGCCGAGGAAGCGGCGGCGATCAAGGTCATCCTCAGCGAGACCGGCCTTCTCGGCTGATCCGAGGACGGTCGCAGCTCTCCCCAGGAATGCGGCTGCGGCAGCAACCGCGTTACATCATCGGACAGGAAATCGTATCCGATCCGATGATGTGATCCTTTGTGTTTGCATCGGCTTTTCCGAAAAAGCGCAATCCACTTTTGGGGCTGATGCTTTAGCCCCCTTCCGTTGCGGCCCCGCTTTCCCGGATCGCCGCGCCCTGCTGCGCATTCTCCCGCTGCAGCAAGCGCTGATAGGCGAGCCCGATGCCGACCAGGCTGGCGCCGAGGCCGATGAAGGAGAGCGCCCGCAACAGGCCTTCCAGCCCGGACATGTCGACCAGAAAGGCCTTGCAGATCGCGATGGTGACGACCGCAAGCGAGGCCAGACGCAGATCCTTCGATTGCAAGCGGAAGCCGAGCGCCAGCAGCGCGACGCCATAGAGCAGGATCGCCGCCGAATAGGCGTAGAGTTCGGTCGCACCGATGCCGTCGGCCAGGAGATCGGGGCCGACGAACCAGCGCCGCACCTCGATCAGCACATAGGCGAGCGCCCCGATGATCGCCGTGCCGCCGAAGATCCGTCGCGGCAGGGCCGCCGCAACGAATTCGCGCGTCCAGCGCGCCGCAGCGAAAGCAAGCAGCGCGGGCATGAGATAACCGACCAGGGCATTGTCGAGGATGAACAGGCCCGCCAACGGAACCTCGCTCAGCAGCGGATTGGCGACGACGCCCGAGAGAACCGCGAAGACGGCGCAGGAGGCGATCGCCGCGCTCTCCGGGCGCAAGGGGACAGCGCGGCCCTGGATCGTCACCGTGCCGGCGATCATCGCCGCAATGGCCATGATGAAAGCGATCGCGGCGTAGCAGCCGGCCTCGGCCAGCGTGACCGGCTCGCCTGAGACCAGCAGCGGACCATGGAAGCCGTGGCGCAGCAGCAGGAAGGCGCAGAGCGCCGTGCCCGCCCATGCCGTCCACGCGAAGGCCCGGCTGATTCTGGGCCGCGCATCGCGCAACCAGAAGGCTGCGCCGGCAAAGGCGAGCACAACCGCGCCATAGCCCCAGAGGATGCGGTTGAAGATGATGGGGCCGGAGACGCCGCTCTGGTCGAACAGCGGATTGCGGACGATGCCGAGCGCCAGGGCAGCCCAGCCGACGGCGGCGAAAGCGAGCACGCGCAGGACCCAACGGGTGACGCGGTTCTGCGCCGCCTCGTGCCAGATGCGCGCGGCTGCAGTGAGGGCGAGCAACGTGATCGTCACGATGACTGCCTCGATGAAGCCGACCGTTTCGACCGAGCGCGGCGCCAGTTCCGGGCCGGCAAAACCCTGCCGGACGATCAGGACGGCGCCAAGCGAGACCAGCACCGCTGCGCAGGCGGTCAGGCATTCGCCGATGCGCGAGCGCGCCTGCCCGCGATCGAGCCGGAAGCCGAGCAGGCCGAGCGCGCCGCCGGCAAGGACATAGAAAAGGAGCCGGTTGAAGATCGGAGGCCCGAGCACCGCCGTGCCGTCGAAGAGCGGATTGAGCAGGCCGCAGAGCCCAGCGAGGCTGAGCAGAAGCAGGAGGGCCGCCGTGATATCGGCCGCCGGCCGCAAGACGCGCCCGCCCAGGCGGCGCGCCAGGACCTGCAGTCCAGCGCCGATCAGGCCGAGCGCCACGACATGGGCGACAGCCTCCTCGAACAGGCGGTTTCGCGGCAGGCCGGAATAATGGCCGGCGATCAGCCTGATGTCCGGGACGAGCTCGGGGCCGGCAAAGAACTGCCGGATCTCGAGCAGGATGAAGGCCGCGCCGAAGAAGGCCGCCAGGGCCTCAAAGACGCTGCGCGGCCGGTCCTGCTTGCCACGCAGCGCCAGCGCGCCGATCGCAAAGCACAGGGCCGGCCCGGCATAGGCCGGGATGACCCAGTTGACGAGCGGCCAGGAGCCCATGTCGGAGACGATCGGCTGCCAGACCAGGCGCGCGAGCGCCGCTGTCGCCAGGGCGGCAGACATGCTGCGCAGAAGCGGGATCGGCCGCAGGCTGGCGATGATCGCGACGCCGGCCGCCGCGACCGCAAGCCCGACGACGAGCCAGGTCTCGCGCAGGGCAAAGGCGACGGCGAGGCCAAGTGCGATCGCGCCGCCGGCGGCATAGGCGGCCGAGCCGATCAATGCCAGCGGGTTTGTCCGGGAGCGCGTGCTGCGCCGCTCGACCGGCAGCAGCAATTCGGAGGCGGCGAACAGGGCGGCAGCAAGCAGAAGCGAGAGCGCCGCAAAGCCCGTCGAGCGCTCGAAACCGTTGCTCCGGAGCGCCGTCGCCAGCAGCAGGCAGATCGGCCCGAGCGCGGAGGCGAAGCCGAGGCAGCCGCGGATGATGAAGCCGCCGGCGCCGGCGCCCTTGCGCAGGAGCAGTGCGTAAAAGGGCAAGCCGCCCACGATCAGGGCGAGTAGCGCCGCCGTCCACCGGATGCCCGGCCCGGCATTGCCGGTGATGCTCAGCCTGACGATGTCGAGGACGATGTCCGGCGAGAGCCCGAAGGTGCCCTGCACGTTGGGCCAGAGCAGAACCATGCCGGAAGCGGCGGCCGCGGCGAGCGGCGCCAGCGGGGCAAGATCGCCGTACCGGACGGCTGAGATGCTGGCGACCAGCACGGTCGTCAGGATGGCGAGATGCAGCATGACGGGCCCGCCATCGGCAGTCCACAGCACCCCGGACAGGACCAGCGGCGTGGCGATCGCGGCAAGGCCGATGCCGTCGAAGCCGGCGACCGGCCAGGCGCTTCTGGCTGTGCCGCCCTTCAGTTTCGGCCATTCCTTCAGAAGCACGAGCGCCAGCACAGCCCCGACGACGAGCAGGAGGGATGACCAGGTCGGGCTCTCCCCGGACAGCCCGATCAGGGCTGTCCAGATGCCATGGCCGGCGATGGCGCCAAGCGTCACCACGCGGCTCGGCTGCCACGCATGGATGAGAAAGGCGACGGCCGTGACGAGGGCGAGGAACACGGATAGCGCCGGAAAGTTCGGCGCGCTGCTCGCGACCAGCAGCGGCGTCGCGTAGGAACCGACCAGGCCGAACAGGCCGAGTACCGGGCCGTGGAGCAAGGACGCGGCGAGCGCCGCGAGCCCGATCAGTCCCATCAGCGTGAAAGCCAGGGCCGGCCCGATGAAGCCGTGGATCGCATGGGCCGCGTAGACGACGCCGAAGCCGCTGAGCACGCTGACGCCGGCGAGAACCGCAGGGATATTGGCCCCGCCGAGCCGGCCGAGCGCGCCCGGCCTCTCGCCGAGATGGGCAAGTCGATCGCTCCGCCTGAGATACTCGCTGGCCACGGCTGCAATGAGGGAGAAGGCTGCGCCCATCAGCAGCCGCATGCCGGGGCCGAAGACGCCGGCCTCGATGGAATAGCGGACCAGGAAGAGCCCGCCGAAGGCGAGCGCAATGCCGCCGACCCAGACGGCCCAGCGCGAACCGATGGCCTGCTCGAAATCGCGGCGGGGCGCGGATGGCACAGGTTCAGGCGTTGCAAAGGCATCGAGCGACGGCGGGGCCTCGGCCTCCGCGTCCCGCGCCAGCTCCGTCATCGCGGCGGCCTGTTCCAGCGCCAGCGCGTCGGCTGCGAATGCGTCGGCAGGCTGCGGGGCGGCGAGCATGGGATCCGCCGCGGTCTCCAGTGGCGTCGGCGGCACGGCCTCGGCCGTGAAGGTTGGATCCTCTGCCGGGGCAAGCTCGCGATGCAGCCATTCCGCAGGGACGGCCTCGTCCTCTGCCTCGGCCTCCGCCTGACCGGTTTCGCCGTGGGCTTCGCGGAGCGTGGAGAGGGCAAGCCGGAGCTGGTCGATCTCTTCCTGCTGCTTTGCGACCAGGGCCAGCGCGCGATTGGCGCGCGAGAGGGAGGAGAAGGCGGCCCAGGGAATGGCGATGAGGAAGCCAATGACGGCAAGGCCGAGAATCACCAGAGCTTCCAAGGCAGGCCCTCAACCTAAAGTCGTTCGCCCCCGACACTTAGGGCACCGGGCCGGGAATTGTCTAATCTTCGGCGGTTAACCTGCCAGCCGGCCAGGCTCGCCCTCCAGATCGACCGCCATGTCAGCATTCCGAGTGCCACGCCGATCACGAATCCCACGGTGCTGGCAGCGAACCCGCCCCCTCCCTGCAGCCAAGGCCCGGACATGAAAGGCCCGCCATTCCCTTCGAAACGGCGGGCCACGATCGGCAAGGCAGACAGGGAAATTCCCCCTGGAGGATGATCAGGCCTGGCCGGGCCATGCGTGTCCGGACAGGCTTTGGATCACCAGCGTTCGTAATATCCGGGACGGGGGCCATAACCAGGGCGCGGGCCGTAGCCGGGGCGCGGGCCATAGCCGGGGCCATAACCAGGGCGTGGTCCATAGCCAGGCCGCGGGCCGTAGCCAGGGCGCGGCCCGTAGCCGGGGCGCGGGCCATATCCGCCGCGACCATAGCGCTGCTGGCGATTGGCTTCCTGCATCATCATCAACCGGCGCTCCTTGGCGGCGGTCATGCTGTATTCGGCCGGCTGCCGGTCGAGGCCGGCGGCCAGGCCAGCGGGCAAAGCTTCGGCACTGGCGGGCGTGGGAGAGGCAACGGCTGCACCTGCGATCGCGATCGCACCCAGCACGCTCGCAAGGAAGGTCTTTCGGTTCATCTCGGATCCAATCTTCAAGGCCGCGTCGCGGCAAAACACAACAACTCCGCATTGCGGGGGAATCATAGCAACACGGTTGTAACTGATTTGTTCCCGCGCTGGACGCATGCGGGGCGCACCGCCTTTGTCTTGTGCGATGCAGCATAAATGGTCATATAGGGACTGCCTAAGCACCCTCCCTCACAATCTGAAAGGAGAGATTCGATGCTGGACAG
Source organism: Allobosea sp. 05T433 (assembly GCF_056396065.1). Lineage (NCBI taxonomy): Bacteria > Pseudomonadati > Pseudomonadota > Alphaproteobacteria > Hyphomicrobiales > Alloboseaceae > Allobosea > Allobosea sp. 05T433. The sequence continues at coordinate 210,576 of NZ_JBFTKS010000002.1, forward strand.
GCACGTTTCCGACTGCACAGTCGAGACAGAACGCGAGCCCCAAGAGGACCACGAGGAGCAGCAGGACGAGACGGATTTCTCGCCCCGCGCCTATCAGGAAGGCTTCTGGAGCTAGACCGAAACAAGGACGTTACAGAGAGATCGGCGGCGGGCGGCCATTGGGCTCAGCCTGCCGCCCGCGAGGGCCGAAACGCCCATGCTGCGCCTGCACAAAGCAGCAGGGCCAGCCCGGCACCGAAGGCGGCAGCGCCGTTCAGCCCGGCGACAAAACCACTTCGGCAGCGTATCGGCTGGAACCAGCCCAGTCATATTCAGGCGATACAGCCCGACAGGCCCCCGACCGCACGCAAGACGAGCCCTGCGTCGTCGTCCCAAGGCCGGTACCGCTTCTGGTCCGGATCGCTGCGGCTCACTGGTGTGGGCGGTCACCCCTGGCGATCATGAGATGATGTTCCTGATGATGCATGCCCCGCGTCATGACGCCCAGGAAACCCAGTCCCTTGAGCTTGGCTGCATCCTTGGCGGGAACGCGCACCGTGATGGTCGCCCCGTTCTCGATAGGCGCCGCCTCGAAGCGCCAACCCTCCCGGTCATTCATCGTGGCGGCGTGCGCGAGCACCATGCGTCGCACGGCATCTCGCACGGGCGGAGTTCCGGTGACGGTAAACCGCCTCCCCCCTTCGACCGCCTCGGCCTTGACCTCGGACGACAATGTCACGGCGCTCATGTCGGCAAGGTGCTGCCGCAGCGCTTCGATGTCAACCTTGGACCAATCGGTCCTGGGGTCCTGTTCCAGGATTTCGACGATCTCCTGAATCGCGGCGAACGCCCCCTGCCCCGGTTGCGTCGGACGCAGGCCAGGCCCACCGGAGTCTTGCGTCATCGGCTGGCTCGCAGCAGGGGTTGCTCCGCCGCCGTGATGGCCGGAATGCGTTTGCGCCAGCACGGCTGCGGGAAGCAGGCAGGCGAGGAAAGCAATGGAGCGGATCATGCTGGTCTCCTTGTGTGGAATACGCTTGCCATGCCGCCAAGACGCTGAACATGATAGCGATCATGCCCGAACCAGCAATTGCGCTCCTGAAGGGGCTTTCCACGCAGACATGCGAATTTTGCGCGGGGGACGCCGTTTTCCATCGCGGTGACCCCGTCCGGCTGGTTCATGTCGTCCATTCCGGCTGCCTCCATCTCATCCGGCACCAGGATGATGGGGCCGCGCTGATCCTTCAGCGCGCGCTGCCTGGGGCCATTCTGGCCGAAGCCTCGCTCTATTCCGAGCAATATCATTGTGACGGGCGCGCCGAGACCGCGGCTGTCACGCAGGCGGTCTCGCGGCGCGATCTGAAGCAGGCCCTGGCGCATGATCCGGTGCTTGCCGAAACCTGGGCCAGCCATCTCGCTCATGAAGTGCAGCGGGCACGACTGCATGCCGAGATAGCCTCCCTGAAGACGGTCAAGGCCAGGCTCGACGCATGGATCGCCTGGAACGGCCCTCTGCCGGCCAAGGGAGGTTGGCGCCATATCGCGACCGAGATCGGGGTGTCGCCAGAGGCGCTGTATCGGGAAATTGCGCGAGCGCGCGCTGCGCGAAGGTGACAGGCAGCGGAGCTCCAGGGCCCCGATCGCCGGAAACGGCTCCCATTCACGCCTGTCGATAGGGGCAACCGAGGGTTGCCGCTCCGCACCGCCCGGGCCGCGTCCTGGCGACGGGACCGAAGGGCGCTCAGCCGGCTGTCGGCTTCAGGCCGGGGAGTTGCACCTGGACCTCGAGGCCATCCGCCTGTCCCGGGGCGGGCGAGCAGAAGGCGAGCTCGCCGCCGACACCGCGCATGATCGTCTGCACGATCGAGAGGCCGAGCCCCGAACCGTCGGCCATCGTCGTGCCGCGCGTGAAGCGGTGCGTCATGCCGTCGAGGACCTCCTGCGACAGCACCGGCCCGGCGCTGGTCACACTGAAACTCCCGTCCTGCGTCAAGCTCACCCGCACCACCCGGGTCGGGGAGCCATGTTTCAGCGCATTCTCGATCAGGTTGCGCGCGAGGATCGCAAAGGCGTCGATGTCGAGGGTCGAGACGAACCGCTCCTCTGCCGGCAGCGAGAGCTCGACCCTGCCCTGGTCCTCAAGGTGATGCAGAACGAGAGCGAGCACGGGCACGAGGTCCTGGGGCACTTCCGAAAGCAACCCGCCCCCCTCGGCCTTGGCGAGCTGGAGCAACTTCTCGGACAGGCGCGCCAGCCGTTGCAGCGCCGTCTCGATCTCCTTCGTGCGGGCGCGGGCCGGCCCCTCCGGAAGCTCGGCCCTGAGGCGCTGGGTCTGCGCGAGGGCGGCAGCGACCGGCGTGCGCAATTCATGGGCGCTGTTGGCGGTGAAGCTGCGCTCGGCATCCAGCAGCCGCCGCATCCGCGCCATCAGCGCATTCACGGCCTCTGCCACCGGTGCGATCTCCGAGGGCAGTGCCGCGACCGCGACCGGCGCCAGATGACCATCGCCGCGCGCCTCGATCTCGCGCCTGAAGGCCACGACCGGCCGCAGGGAGAAGGCGACCAGCGCCCAGGTTCCGGCGATGCCGAGAGGCAGAAGCAGCAGCAGCGGCCAGGCCAGCACCTTGATGGCGTCGCGCACCGCGTTCTGGCGGTGGCCCGGTCGCTCGGCGGCGGTGACGACAAGTGTGCCGCTGACGGCGACCTCCGTGTAGAGACGCGAACTCGGTCCGTCGCTGAAGCCATGCGCGGGGTTCGGCGGAAACTGCGCCGGGTCTGCGTCATGCGACTGCAGCAGGCTCCGCCCGGCCGCATCGCGCACGACATAGGTGATGTATTCGCGATGTGCGCCGACCGATGCGATCTGCTGGGGCCCGGGCTCTGCATCCGCATCGCGGTTGAGAACCTCGGTATAGGCGAGCGGCAGCACGCGCTGGACCACCTCCTGCAAGGCACTGTCGAAGACCTCGTCGATCTCATGGCGCAGGAGCAAGCCGGCGCCCAGCGTTGCCAGGAGCCACAGCGCCATGACGCCGCCGGTCAGGGACAAGGCGAGCCGGCGTTGCAGGCTGCCCCTGGGCGGCAACGCGAATCTCGTCATGGCCTCGCCTTGCCCGATCCTGCGACGGCTGTCGCACCGAGACGATAGCCCATGCCACGCACGGTCTCGATCACATGGGCGCCGAGCTTCTTGCGCAGACGCCCGACATAGACCTCGATCGTGTTGCTCTCGACCTCGGAATCGAAGGCGTAGAGCCGCTCTTCGAGCAGCGCCTTGGAGCAAAGCATGGCCGGGCGCTGGAGGAAGGCGTCGAACAGGGCCCATTCGCGCGCGGTCAGGGCGATGCTGCGGCCATCCCTGGCGATGGTGCGCGCCGCAAGATCGAGCGTCAGATCTCCGATCCGCAGCAGGGGATTGGGATTGCCGCCATAGCGGCGCGCCACGGCGCTAAGGCGTGCGGAGAGCTCCGCCAGATCGAACGGCTTGACGAGATAATCGTCCGCCCCGGCGTTCAGCCCCGCGATCCGATCGGAGACCTGGTCGCGCGCGGTCAGGACGATCACCGGGGTCGCGTCGCCGGCCTGCCGTCTGGCGCGGAGCAGGTCGAGCCCACGCCCGTCCGGCAGCATCAGGTCGAGAAGGATCAGGTCGTAGCTCGCAAGCCGGATGAACTCCGTGGCATCCGCAATCCGGCTCGCCCAATCCACGCCATGTCCGTCGGCTGCGACCTGGTCGCGCACCGCTGGACCCAGGATCGGATCGTCCTCGACGAGAAGCACACGCATGCCGGGTTCCGCAGCCTCCGGGGACCATTCGCCCGTCTATGGCACAAACCTGACAGCGGGCTGAACGCAATCGCATCCGCCGTTCAGGTGGGTGTCAGCTTGGCGTGATGGAAGGGGCCATCGGCCCAACCCGTGGAGGACAGGTTTCATGAAGCGCGCCCTGCCAGCCGCCGCACTCGGCCTCCTCTTCGGGGTGACGGCTCCCGCTTACGCCGGCCAACGCTGCCTTGCTCCGATGACGGAGTGGAAGCCGCGCGAGGCACTGGTCGAAAAGCTCCGGGCCGAAGGCTGGACCACCATGCGGATCAAGACCGACCACGGCTGTTACAAGGTCCGCGCGGCCGACGAAGCCGGCCGCCGCATCAAGGCGAAATTCGATCCTGAAACGCTCGAACGCGTCACGCGGGATGGCGACGACGACTGACCAGCCGTCAGGCCCCCTCTCCAGCCCCTGCTCTCAGTTTCAGCTCCTGCCATGAGGATTTCCCGATGCCGACACGCCGATACGACAGGTTCACCATCAGCCTTCACTGGGTCATCGCGCTCGCCGTCGTCGCGGCCTACGGAATAGGGCTCGTGCGCGACGAATTCCCGAAGGGCGACCGCCCGTGGCTGCTCACGCTCCATATGTCGATTGGTCTTCTCGTGATCGCATTGACGGTGGTGCGCATCGGCTGGCGCAGCATGACGCCCGCACCCGAGGCGCTGCCGGCCGCGCCGATGGTGGAACTGGCTGCGAAGATCGCACATCTCGGTCTTTACGCGGCGATGCTGGCGATCCCCCTGATCGGGCTCTTCGCGGCCTGGATGAGGGGCCGTCCCGTCGACTTCTTCTGGCTCGCCACCATTCCATCGCCGGTCGCGCTCGACACCGCTCTGGCAAAGACTCTCAAGGACGCGCATGTCGTGGCCGCCCATCTCTTCATGGTGCTGGCTGGCGTCCATGCGCTGGCGGCGATTGCCCATCACCTCGTCCTGAAGGATGCAACGCTCTCGCGTATGCTGCCCCTGGTCACGCCCCGCGGTTCGCGCTTCGACTGAGCGGCCCGGCCAACCGCAAGGACCGACGCCATGTATCCGCTCCACCGTGAAAATCATCTTGTCGAGCGGATCGGCTGGCTTCGCGCCGCCGTGCTCGGTGCCAATGACGGCATCATCTCGACGGCAAGCCTCGTCGTGGGCGTCGCGGCGGCGGCCAAGAGCGCCAACGAGGTGCTGGTCGCGGGCGTCGCCGGGCTCGTCGCCGGCGCCATGTCGATGGCGGCTGGCGAATATGTTTCCGTCAGTTCCCAGTCGGACACCGAGAAGGCGGACATGGCGCGTGAACGGCGCGAACTCGCCGAGCAGCCCGAGGCGGAACTGGCCGAGCTAACGCAGATCTACGTGGAGCGCGGCGTCGAACCGGCGCTCGCCCGCAAGGTCGCGGAGCAGATGACGGCCAGGGATGCCTTCGAAGCGCATTCACGCGACGAGCTTGGTCTCGCCGGGCACATGATCGCGCGGCCTGTCCAGGCGGCGCTGACTTCGGCCGTCACGTTTGCAACGGGCGCAGCCGTCCCCTTGCTGCTCGCCCTCGTCGTGCCCGCGGGATCGATCGGCTGGGCGGTCTCAGGTGGTTCGCTCGTCTGCCTTGCCCTGCTTGGCTCGATCGGCGCCGTCGTCGGCGGAGCCGGCATCGTCAAGCCGACCCTGCGCGTGACGTTCTGGGGCGCCATCGCGATGGCCGCGACCTGGGCGATCGGCGCGCTCGTCGGGCATCAGGTCTAGGTTCCTCCCCCAAGGATCCGCGGCTGGCGCCGGTCCGGTACTTAAGACTCTCTCCCGGCTGCTGCCGTCACCCGCTTTTCGCCGGCCGGCAGCAGCCGCGCGGAGTTCGAGATGAAGATCAGCTCGGACGAGACGTGGATGAACGCGGCCAGCAACGGATTCAGGAAGCCGAAGGCCGCCATGGCGATGCCCAGGGCATCCACCGCGATTGTGCCTGAAAAGTTCTGCCAGATGACGCCGCGCGTGCGCTGGGCGATGCGAACCGTCTCGACCAGACGCTCCAGGTCGTTGGCCAGCAGCACGATATCCGCGCTCTCCTTGGCGACGTCGGTCCCGGACCCCATCGCGATGCCGACGCTTGCAGCCGTCAGCGCCGGCGCGTCATTGATGCCATCGCCCAGCATGGCGACCTTGGCACCGGAGGCGACCAGGGTCCGCACGCGCTCCAGCTTCTGCTCGGGCAGCATGCCGGCCTCGACCGTGTCGATGCCCAGACTGGCCCCGACGCTGTCGGCAACCCTGGCATTGTCACCGGTCAGCAGAATGGTGCGGATCTTCAAGGCATGCAGGGCGCGAATGGCAGAGGCCGCCTCCGGCCTGACTTCGTCGGCCACTGCGAAGGAGCCCGCATAGAGGCCGTTGATCGCGACGCAGATCTCGGACGAGACGGCGTTGCCGGCCCGACCCGGGGGAGCCTCGATCCCATCGGCCTGCAGCAGCTTGACGCTGCCGATCAGGATACGATCCTCGCCAATCTGCGCCGAGACGCCGCGACCGAGCGTGTAGTCGAAGCGATCGGGCTCCGGCACCGCAATCTCGCGCGCCCGCGCTTCCGCGACGATCGCCTTGGCCAGCGGATGTTCGGAGCGCAGTTMGGCCGAAGCCGCCAGCCTCAGCAACTCCCCTTCGCTACGGCCGGGCGCCGGATGGATCTCGAGAACCCGCGGCTCGCCGAAGGTCAGCGTCCCCGTCTTGTCGAGCACGATCGTGTCGATGCGGCCGAGCATCTCAAGGTGCACGCCACCCTTGATGATCGCGCCGTTGCGCGCGGCACGGCCGATGCCACCCAGTACCGCCAGGGGCGTGCCGGCTGCGACGCCGCAGGCGCCGGCGACGATGATGACCGAGATCGTGTCGCGGATGTTTCCGGTGAGCAGGTAGGTGACGATCGCCGCGGCGAAGGAGAAGTAGACGAGATAGCCGGCGAGCTGGTCGGCGAGGCGCTGGACCGGCGCGCGGGACTGTTCCGCGTTCTCGATCGCGTCAATGATACGCCCGAAGCTGGTGTCGCGTCCGACGCGGTTGACCTGGATATCGAGCGCACCCGACTGGTTGATCGAGCCCGCGAAGACGGCATCGCCTTCGCTGCGCTTGATCGGCATCGACTCGCCGGTGATCCGCGCCTGATCGACATAGGACAGGCCCGACCGGACGAGCCCGTCGACAGGAATATTCTCGCCGGGAGCGACCAGGACGCGGTCGCCAACCACGATACTGTCGATGGGAATGACCGAGATGACGCCGTCGCGGCGCACGGTCGCCTCATGCGGCATCACGTCGATCAGGTCGGCGATCGCGGCCCGCCCACGGTCCACCGTCAGATGCTCCAGCTCCTCGGCCACGAGCACGAAGAAGGTGACGACCAGCGCGGTGAAGAATTCAGAGATCGCGGCGGCCGCCACAATGGCGATCGACATGGAGAGCTCCATGGTCATTCGCCGCTCTTTGATGTTCTCGATCGCCTCGCGGACGATCGGCCAGGCTCCGAACAGCAAGCCGCCGACGCCAACGAGATCCCAGCCTGCCACGGGTCGGACGACCTGAAACCAGATCAGCACGGCCGAGACGGCGACAACCGCGATCCGCAGAACCTCGATGGTCTCGAGGTCGTGACCGAACAGCATCAGCGCGCGCGGCACGCGGCCGCCAAACCAGCCTGGAGCGCGCCTGGCCTGCTCGGCCGCGCTAGCCGAGCAGGAGCGCTCGAACGGGCGAAAGCAGGTGCAAGGCTGCGCGCTGGCAGGACAAAGCGGCGCGGAACCGGTGATGGTCGTCATGGTGGTATCATCCCGATCGGGTCGATGTGAGGATTGCGCCATCCATCTAGTTTAGAATTATTCCAATTACAATCCAAGCTTCACTTTGGCATGGCCTTCCCTCATGGTGGCGGACGGCTGGGATGCAACGCCCCTCTTCACCACCGAGTCATCACGGAGGTAGCGCCGATGCATAGGGGTTGCTTGGCTCTCGCGGCCGCCGCAGCCGTAACGGTCGGGGCGGTGAACCCAGCCCGCGCCGATGCGATCGACGGCGCCTGGTGTTCCGGACATGGGCAGCGCTTCGCCATCGAGGGCCCCTCGGTCACCACCACCAAGGGCCTGACGCTGTCGGGGACCTACACGCGGCACAGGTTCAGCTTCACCTTGCCTCCCGGAGAGGCGGATGCCGGCGCGCCCGTCGATATGGTGCTTCAAGGCGAGACCCAGGTGCGGGTGACGATCGGTTCTGCCGGCGCCGAGATATGGCGCCGCTGTCCGGCAGGCATCAGCTAACCCAAGGTGGCCGTGATGGCGCGGCCGGTCGATCGGGACGACGCCGGTTTGAAGGATCAGTTCATCAGATCATCGGACCGGAAACCGTATCCGGTCCGATGATCTAACCCTTTGTGTTTGCATCGGCTCTCCCGAAAACCGCAATCCACTTTTCGGGCCGATGCTTTAAAACACCTGCTGCGGGTTCATCGCTGGATCAACCAGCAGCACGCAGCCTTGATCAGGCAAACGGACCGAGATGGCGGATCAGCGGCCCGCCTGCCGTTCGCCGGCCGGAAAGCGCGCCAGGATCGAAACGACCTCTTCATCGGAGACTTGCCCGAACTCCCCGTAAAAACTGCTGATGGCGACGAAGGGCTCCGGACTGTCGAGACAAACGAGGTCATCGACCTCGGGGCGCAGCTCCGCGACGACCTCCGCAGGGGCGACGGGGACGGCCAGAACGAGCCTTCCAGGCCTGCGCTGGCGTATGGCCCTCAGCGCGGCCCTCATTGTTGCTCCGGTCGCAATGCCGTCGTCGACGACGATCACGCTCCGGCCGGTGAGCAGCGCACGGGCGCGCGCGCCGAGATAGCGAGCCCTCCTGCGGTCGATCTCGGCGAGTTCGCGAGCGTAGATGCGCTGGAACTCGTCCTCCCCGATGGCCGCACGCCTGATGATCGCCTCGTTGCGCACCATGATCGGCTCCCCGCCATCCACTACGGCACCAACGGCGAGTTCCGGCTGCCAGGGAAGGCCGATCTTGCGAACGAGAACGAGGTCGAGCGGCGCGGCCAGGGCCTGCGCGATCTCGGCTGCGACCGGCACGCCCCCGCGCGGCAGCGCCAGCACGACAGGATGCTGCCCGCGATAATGCAGGAGCGGCGAAGCGAGCCTGCGCCCGGCATCCGTTCGGCTCGAGAAGCGCATCGGATCTCACCCTTCAATCGAACGCGTCACGCACCATTCGGTCTGGGAGGCCAATCCGTATGTCATCGTCGGTGCGCCCGGCTGCCTTCTCGCCCGAGGCACAGAAGCCCGCACCCCATGCCGGTGCATCGCGCCACACCGGACATTGGCCGCAACAGCCACCGACCGGGAGATGCCTCACCTGAAGACCAGAACCGGGATCTTCGAATGGGTCAGCACCTTCGTCGTCACGCTTCCGAGAACAAGGGCGGCGACGCCGCGCCGTCCGTGAGATGCCATTGCGATCAGATCGCAGCCACGCTGTGCGGCCGTCCTGATGATCTCGCGATAGGGATCGTCACTCTCGATCTGGACCACATCGCAGGGTATACCGAAATGCTTCGCCTCGCTCTCTGCAACCGCCAGAACGGCGGCTGTCTCAGCCTTGGCATGCTGCCTGTACCCCTCGCGTGTCGTCTCGAGTTGCTCGCTCGACACCGTGAAGATGTGAAATGGCTCTACGACGGTGAGCACGGTGACCTTCGCGCTCGCGTCGCGGGCAAACTCCATGGCGCTCAGCATGGCAGTCCGAGAGAGCGCAGAGCCGTCGATCGGGACCAGAAGATGGCTGTACATGGTTCCTCCCAATGTTCTTGGATCAGCTGCGCCAGGATCATGCCCGACGCCAGGAACGCATCGCCGCGAGACTTCGCGCTCGACAGGGAGACGCCCGCCAGCGCAAGCGCGGCCGTTCCGGACGTGCGAAGCTTAGCGCGCCGCAGTGTCTGCGCGTCGAGGCCGAGGACCCGATCGGTACACGACCTCGACCGCCCCGGCCGTATGGCGATGTCCACTGACAGGGCAACCGCGGCGACGCCGGGTATCAGGCCGCCTTGATCGAGATCTTCTTTTCGGCCCTCTGCGCTCCGACCGTCTTCGGCAGCCTGACCGTCAGGATGCCCTTGCTGAACGTCGCATCGATCTTGTCGGCATCGACGCCTTCAGGCAGCTGGAAAGCGCGTTGGAAGGAGCCGTAGCGGCGCTCGGACATATAATACTCCTTCTGCTTTTCCTCCTCCTTCTCCTCCTTCTTTTCCCCTTTGATCGTCAAGGTTCGGCCGGAGAGGCCGATTTCGACATCCTTCTCGTCAAGGCCGGGCAACTCGGCCGTGATCTCGTACTGTTTCTCCTTCTCGGCGAGGTCGATGGCCGGCGCGACGGGCCAGCCGGCACCCGACAGGCGGTGAAGCGCGAGGTCGAAGGGCGAACGCGTCACCGGAAGGCGCCAGCCGAACGGGTGGAAGTCGTCGAACAGTCGATCGATTTCGCGCCTGAGATTCTCGAACGGCGTCCAGCCGGTCTGCTGCGCGGGCATGGTTGCTTTGTCGCCCTTGATCGGCAACTTGGTTGCGGGATCAGCCATGACGATCTCCTTTGGAACGTTCGGTGGATCGCAGATACCGCCGCCATGTGCTCAGCCAAGCAGTCTTGCCAGACGGGCCAGGCAGCGGCACCACCCGTCGCATCCCCCAGGACCGCTTGCTTCTCCGCGACGGACCGCTTGGACGGTCCTAGCCCTGCGCCGGTCCGTCCGAGCGAGGCAGGCACTGTATCAAAGCGCGAGGCGCCCGCGATATCCTTGACGCAGCGGAAAGGGCAGCACGCCTGTCCAAAAAATACCGCCATGGCGGCCCCGATGGGCAGGTTTAGTCCAGCACGACGCGCGGGTGCCAGCACGTTGCCCGGCCTCTCCCATCGCCCCCCGTCAGCTTGACCGCTGCCTGCATGGGACTGCAGCGCAACGTCGCCTGATCATAGATGTCGGCCGTTCAGATTGATGCGACGCCGCTCGACATCAGGTCACGCAATGGCCAGGTGATCCTCGACCGCCGTGACGCCGGGTGCAGCCCAGGCCGCCCGCTCAGCGACGCCTCGCTCGTGCCAGGCCTTGACCTTTCCTTCCAGCGTTACCCGCCCGCCCGATACCATGACGCGGATCTGCCCCGCCTCGAGCTCCGCGCTGCGCTTCAGCGCGCTCTCGATCCTGTTCTTGACGTCGCTGGCTTCCACACGTGGCTTGACGGCGATCAGATTGATGACGCCTGCGACGCCGGAGAGCTTGCGCAAGGCGGCCTCTGCGGCATCGCGCTGGAAATACCAGTCGACACTGCCCGTCAGCGTGATCCAGCCATCCTGGACCTTGATCTTGACCTTCTCGTCCGGGATTGTCGTGTCCCAACTGATGAGGTCGACCGCGCGCTGCGCGATCTCGTCATCGTTGGTCTTCTTGTCGCTTGGGAGCCTTACCTCGATTTCCTGAGCGATCGCGCGCACACCCTTCACCCTCTGCACGATATGCTCAGCCGCCAGCTTTTCGGCATAGCTGCCAACATGTCCCGAGAGAGTGACCGTGCCGTTCTCGACCGCGACGCCGATATGGGCCGCGCTCACGCTCGGCTCGAATTCGAGCTCGTTGAGCACATATTCACGAAGCAACAGATCATTCATCGCCACCTCCTGATTGTTTGGAAATGCGTGTCGTCCGAGGCTGACCCCATTCTGGCCAGTTCTCGAAGGGCAACATTGACCTGGATCAAGAGGCCAGCCACGGGCTCGCAGCGCCCATCGTTCCTCCATGCCCGCTGCGTTCGTCGGGCGCCTTCAGAGACGTCCCCCGCGCGCGCCGGTCAGGCCTGATGCCTCAGATCAACATGCCCCCGGGGGCAGTGTCCTCGCCGCGATCGATCGCGCGGGCCTTGCAAATCCCAACGGCTGCCTAAGCGGAAGGCCACGCAGAGAGCCTCTGGTTTGGCCCGACCGCGTCGCGGTGCGAGACCGCGCTGACCGAAAACCGACCTCCGCGCATCGGAGAGGAACCAGGAACGAGCCCTCGGCGCGGAGCGGCTCTTCGATAAGCACCGGGACAAGGCGTCGTGCGCCGATGAACGCGGCCCGGCTCAGACGCGGCTCGAGACAAAGACCCTGAGATTTGGACCAGCGTACTGGCTCAGCTCCCCCTCGAAATCCTGAACCTGATCCTGATTGCGGCAGGCAATGAACAGCCCCCTGCCCTCCTCGAGCAGATCACACAGCTCCTGCGTAACAACTATGCTCTTGGACCGCATATAGAGCTCAGTCGCATCATAATAGAGCCATTCACAATCGGCATTGAACGCAAATCGACTGCCCAGATGGTTTCCGTAGCTCCCGGAACGAACCAACATGCAGTTTTCACGAGCATAGCGTATCGCCTTGGAAAGCTTCTTCATTTCGAATCTGTAATTGTTACCTCTGCGCCCACCGAATTTCTGACTGAAATCGATCAGGTCGCTGCCGGGATAGCGCTTCCGGTAGTGTTCCCACGCAATGGCTCCCCCGCGCTTGCCCGCCAGCATCGTCAGGTCGAACGCCCGCCCATCGTCGCTCACCGTTACGGATGTTTCGGTGAAGGCGCAGGTCACATGGGAGGCTCCGCCATGGACAATCGCGTTCTGCGCAATTTCCATGATGAGCACTCCCAGGCATTCCGGAAGGCCGCCATCGGCGTCCGCATCGGAGGTATAGCGCGACAGCCTCCTGACAATTCGGGGGCCGATGGTGTCGTTGATGTGATCGGTAATCGCGTCGCGGTCCTGGCTGGGCGGGGAAATTCGTATGGCTTGACCGATCACCGCATCGGTCAGGCGCTCTGCGTCCCGGCTCTCGGCAGGCGGCGGGATGGCTCCCTGCGCCTCAAGATCAACGATCAGAGGAAGCAGCAGGCCGGCCGCAGCCGCAGCTGCGGAGCGCTGCCGGTCTCGCTTGACCCCGTTGCCGGCATCATCGGAAATCCCCTTGATGAGGAACCAGGGCACTCCGAGGTCGGCGACGAAGTCATAGGCTTCCATCTCGCCGCCCAACACCTCCGGATACTGCGCGAGGACCCGGTCCCGGGCTTCATCCTGGCTAAAATAGGTTTCGCAGGAGGCGAGAATCCCCGCTCGAACCCCGGTCAGCCCCCTCTCCAGGAGCCGCTCGACGTGATCACTCAGGTCGCCGAGCGGACTTTCGCGGGGCGTGCGAAGCCTTTCCTCGCCCTGCTCCGTCATTCTCACGCGATTGATCGCCCAGACTTCCCTGGAGATGACGACCTCGCCAGGGGCCACCTTCGCCGGGTTTCCCCAGGCAAAACCGACGATCACCACGAGAACCGGCTTCGGAAGGAACGAGCCTGTGACGTACCGCGCCAGGCGCCCGATCGATTTGTCCCCCTGGGCACCAGCTTCGCCGGTCAGGTGAAGACAGAAACGATTTCCGATCCGGCCGAGCGTCGCTCCGTTATGGGGATGTTCAACTCTGGCGACCGTGCGTTCCTGGAACAGTCGCTCGACCGCCGTTCGCTCGACGGAGTTCGTCGTCAGGACCAGTACATAATTGTCGTCGAGGGCGGCCTTCGCACTCAGGAGATTGACCGGGTTCGACATTCACCACCGCGAGCAGCAACGGACATGCCAACTCTACGCGATCCGGGAAGGACGCCTCAAGTCGCTCTCCGCGCGGCATCGACGCGCCCGACCGGCAGGAACAGGGTCGCCGCCCATCGGGCGCATTCCCCACCTGCAAGGGACGAACCACAAGCCCTGCCGACCGGACGGCACGAGGATGCCCCTCCTTCAGGCCAGCGTCCCGGACCGCCCGAGAGTCGACGCGTTGCGCTGGCGCGGCAATCAATTGGGCTTCGTGGCGCCCCCGACAGGGTTGCTTTGGTGCATAGGCTGCCCGTCAGGGCTCATGTCCCGGCCGTAGTCGCGGTTCTGCTGGCTGTCGGCAGCAGAGGGCGGCCTGTTCGGCTCGGGGCGATTGGCGCCCGGCGCATACTGTGTCGCGCCGCTGCCAGTGCCCTGCTGCGGCGCCATTCCCGACGATCCCGAGCCAGTCCCGGTGCCCTCCTTGTGTTCCGGCCCGGCCATCGAGGGGGATGGTGCCGGCTGGGCCTGTGCATGAGCCGCGCACAGCAAGGCAGTCAGTGCCGTCCCGAAGAGGAACGCTCGCATGGGGTTTGAACTCATCGGATTCCTCCAGCGCGATTTCGCCTCACACGGAGGACCACAATCAGCTAACGTCAGCGCCGCGAGCAGGGTTCCAGCGGCCCGGAACCTGACATCGAGGCATGCAGAGGGCCGGAGGTTCAGCCAATGCCTGAGAACGCGTCCAAGCAGGATCTCGACGATCAGATTGCGATCGCCCGACGGAATATCGCCGATCTGATGGAGCAAGCCACCGCGACCTCGGGATCGGGCGCGGAAGAGGCCATCGCGAACCGGATCGAGGAACAACAGGACCGGCTCAACACATTGCTGAAGCAGCGCGAGGCGATGGGATAGGACGGCGTTCCAAGGGCTTGTGCTGAAGGGCGGTTCGTTGCCACGCCGCTCCCAGTGCATTTTCAGCCACGGCCAGGGGCTGCTTCTCCCAATGCGGCACGCAGATCACCTGGCGCCGGAAATCCATGCGACGAGCAGCTGGCGTCATAAACCCGCCGCTCGCTTCGCGATGCTCTGGCTGAAGGACTTCAAGGCGAGCAGGCGCCCCGATGCCGGCGGCGGCGATTGCAACCTCCCCCGCCGGTCCGCTTCAGGGTCTGACTTTGCGGCCAGCAGCTACCATTGCGGCAATGGCTTGTAGCGACGACCGGCAACGATCTCGCGGACATGGTCGCGGCCGGCCAGTGCCTCGCCGCGAAGCCTGTCGATATCGATCGTCGTGAAAGCACCGTTGGAATAGAGCACCTTGCCCGCAACGATCGTGCTCGTGACCTCGGCCCGGCTGGCATAGCGCAGCAATTCGCTCGAGAGATGCTGCATCGACATCAGATGCGGACCGCTTCCATCCAGTACGACGATGTCGGCGGCCTTGCCGGGCTCGAGCGATCCGGCAATGTCGTCGATTCTGAGCACCGAGGCGGCCTCGATCGTCGCCATGTCGATGATGTCGCCGGCGGCGAGAAAATCCGCGTCATAGCCGGCGATGCCCCATTTCACGCCATGGATGAGCCAGGCAGCGCGCATGTTGACGAAGATGTCGTTGGCCTGGTTGTCGCAGCCGAGAGCGACCCGGATGCCGGCCGCACGGAAGCGCGGCAGGTTCGGGATCGCGTTGAGATTGGCGACGCATTCGACCGGGGAATGCGCCAGGCCGGCATGGCCGCGCGCCAGCAGCTCGATCTCCTTTTCGCTGGCAAGCACCGCATGGACGGCAACGAGATGCTCGTCGATGACACCGAGATCCGCCAGGCGCTCGACGGGTCTGCGGCCGAAGACCGACAGGCAGAACTCGACCTCCTCGCGGTCGCGCCCGATATGGACCTGGATCGTCGTATCGTGCCGCCGCGCCAGCTCCGCCCCGCCGCGGAAATAGGCCTCGGAGAAATTCATCAGGGCCGACACGTTGACGGAGCCGCGGATCAGGCCGTCGCCGCGCGGCGGATGGCGTCTCAGGAACTCCTCGGTGGCGGCGAGCTCGCGCTCGGCCTCTCCCTCCCGGGCCTTGTACCAGGAGCGGTCGGCGATCTGGCTGTAGAGCGCGGCATGGTGGAAGTCCTGGTCGGCGGCGCCGCGCGCCATGACGCAGCGTATGCCGGTCTCCTCGATCGCGGCGACGATTGCCGGCTCGTGGGCGGGGTTCAGCGTGCCCTCGCACATCGTGGTGATGCCGGAACGCAGGAGCTGCGCTGCGAGCAGGCGCACGGTCGTACCGGCCTGTTCGGCGTTCAGCGAGCGCTGCGCCGGGCTGTAAAGACGCGGAATCATCGGCAATTCGCCGCTGGTCAGCGAGCGCACGAAACATTGCGTGCAATGGGTGTGGGCGTCGATGAAGCCCGGCATGATGATGGCGTGCTCGTCGCCGAGAACCTGCTCGCAACGGTAGCGCGAGGCGATCTCCTGGCGCGGGCCGACTGCCAGAATACGCCCGCCGCGCGAGACGACCATGCCGTCCTCGATGACGGCCCGGTTCCTGTCCATGGTGACAATGCGACCGCGGACTCCGAGGTCGACGCTTTCCTGCTGCACTGACGGCTCCTGTATCGGGTTCAGAGGATGAAAGGCTCGCCCGGGCGCAGTGCGTCATAGGCTTGGGAAATCGTGTCCATATGCGTCATCACGGCCTGCCAGGCCTCGTGGGCATCGCGCCGGGCGATAGCCTCCGCGATCCGCCGGTGTTCGGCGCTGAAATGGGCGCGCCGCTCCGGCCGCAGCACCGCGCGGCGCATGGCGCCCCAGACGATCTCCTTGCGAGCCCGGTTGACGGTCTCGAACAGCTCGATCGCCAGCGGATTGCCGCAGGCAGCGGCGATCGCGCGGTGAAACCCCTCGTCGAAGACCTCGTAGGCATCCATGTTGCGCGCAGCCGCACAGCGGCGGCAGGCGGCCTCGATCTCGGCGATCTGAGCGGCTGAAGCGTTCACGGCAGCGAGCGAGGCGAGCGACGGCTCGAGCATCCTGCGCGCGTCGTGGATATTGCGCGGACTGCAATTGGCCACAGTGCCTTCCGTCGCCGCCTCGATCTCCGTGCGCCGGCCGCGAAAGGTGCCCCGGCCGACATGGCGCCAAAGTGAGCCGCGGGCCTCGAGACGCTCCAGCGCGTGCCGGACGGCATGCCGGGTCACGCCAAGACGCGCCGCAAGTTCACGCTCGGTCGGCAGGCGGCGGTCGCTGTCCTGAATGGTCCCCTCGAAAATCAACTCGATGCTCTCCTCGAGCGTCGATCTAATCTCATCGGTCATCCGCTGGCGAGTCATAATTGCAACCAATCATTTGTCTGGTTGAAAAGCAGATGCCTAAGCTTTGCGCCACATGTCAAGAAATAACGAGCACATACCCCATTGACAGCGCCTATCGTGACGTGTGGATTATCAACCAGACGGGACACAATGCGATAAAAATCGCAACCAATATAGCAACCAATCGATCGGGATGGAGATCTTCGACATGGCGGTACGGAACGGACTGGCTGCCGGGCTGGCGCTCTTCGCATGCCTTCTGCCCATGGCGGCGGCCGCGGGTTCAATCACGGTGGCGAATAATGGCGGTGCTGCCGGCGCGGGTTATCGCGACGCCTATTACAAGCCCTTCACGGCGAAGACCGGTCACGTCGTCGTCGACGATTCCTTCAACCAGGAACTCGCCAAGCTCCGTTCGCAGGTCGAAACGGGCAATCTTGTCTGGGATGTGGTCAGCCTGACCGCGATCAACGAGGCGACAGCCTGCGAAGAAGGCCTGATCGAGCGCATCGACTGGGCGCGCTATGTCGATCCCAAGGACTTCGCCGCAGTCGGCGGCTTCGGCCAATGCGGATTACCGAACAATTTCGTGTCCGGCTCCCTGGTCTACGACACCAAGCGCTATGAAGGCGGGGAGGCCCCCAGGACCTGGGCGGATTTCTGGGACGTCAAGAAATTCCCCGGCAAGCGCGGCCTGCTCTACCGCGCCGAGCAAACGCTCGAGGTCGCGCTGATGGCCGATGGCGTGCCACCGGCCGAGGTCATGACGGTGCTCGCGGCGCCGGGCGGCGTCGACCGCGCCTTCAGGAAGCTTGCCGAGCTCAAGCCCCATATCAAATGGTGGAAGAGCGGCGACGAGTCGATGCAGAACATCCTTACCGGCGAGGTCGTCATGACCTTCGCCTGGAACGGGCGGGTCGCGATCGCCAACCGCACCAACAATCGCGCGCTCAAGATCGAATTCGGCGCCGGCCATGTCTCAGGCAGCCAGATGATCGCGATCATGAAGGGCACCAGGAAAAAGGACATCGCGCTGGATTTCCTGGCTCTCGCCTCCTCGCCAGAACCGCAGGCGGCCTTCGCACGGACCATCGACTACGCGCCGGCCAATGCGAAAGCCTATGCCTTCATGAGCGAGGCCGAGCGCGCCACGCTGCCGGCCAATCACCTGCACCTCGCCTCGCTGCAAAGCGGCCAGCTCTATCTCGACTTCTGGCTCAACAATGGCGACGCGCTGCTGCAGCGCTTCATCACCTTCGCCGCCCAGTAATCCAGCCGTCCCCGGCACAGGGAGCCGTGACATGAAGACCTCGAAGGCCATTCTCGCCATCGGGCTGGCGTTTGCCGGACTTGCCGTCCAGCCCGCCACGGCCCAGTCGCTTACGGTCGCGAACCAGGGCGGCCAGCCCGGCGAGCTCCAGCGCAAGACCGTGTTCGAGCCCTTCACCGCCGAGACGGGCATCAAGATCAATATCGACACGTTCAACCAGGAACTTGCCCGCATCAGGACGCAGGTCGAGACCGGCAACCTCGTCTGGGATGCCATCAGCCTGAACCCGATCAACGAAGCGGCCGGCTGCGAAGAGGGGCTGCTGGAGAAGATCGACTGGTCGAACTATGTCGATGCGAAGGCCTTCGAAGCGGTCGGCGGCTTCGGTGCCTGCGGTGCCCCCTATCTCGCCTCCCCCGGCACGCTGGTCTACGATTCCGACAAGCTCAGCGGCGATGCGGCGCCCCGTAGCTGGGCCGATTTCTGGAACGTCGCGAAATTTCCCGGCAAGCGCGCGCTGATGTATCAGCCCGACCAGACCGTCGAAATCGCGCTGATGGCTGACGGCGTCGCGCCCTCCGACGTGGTCAAGGTGTTGACCGGGCCGGGGGGCCTCGACCGGGCCTTCCGCAAGCTGGCCGAGATCAAGCCGCATGTGAAATGGTGGAAGAGCGGCGACGAGTCGATGCAGCTCCTGCTCACCGGCGAGGTCAGCATGGGCTATGGCTGGCTCGGCCGTGTCAACGCCGCCAATGCCTCGAACAACCGCAAGCTGCGCATCGTCTGGGATGCCGGCTACACCAACGCGCTGATCTATTTCGGCGTCCTGAAGGGCTCGCCTCGCAAGGATGCGGCGGCCAGGCTGATCGCCTATCAGCTGTCGCCGCCCGCCCAGGCCCGCTACATGGAGCAACTCGGCAACCCGCCGGCCAATTCCGACGCGAATGCGCTGCTCAGCGAGGCCAGGCGCGCCGCCCTGCCCGATCCCAAGGCGCGCAACGGCATGATGCAGGCGGGCCCGACCTATATCAATTTCTGGCTCGACAATGGCGACGCCATCCGCCAGCGCTTCGCAACCTTCGTGGCCCAGTGATGAGCATGGCCGCGACATCTCATGAGTTGGCAGCAGCGCCGACGCCACGGACGGCCAGTCTCGCCGCCCAGGTCGGCGCGGCGGAGCGACGCCATCTCTGGCGGATGCTGGCGCTGCTCGCGCCGAGCGTGCTGTTCACCGCCTTCTTCTTCGTGGTGCCGCTGGCGCTGTTCATGTTCCGCAGCGTCGACAATCCCGAGGTGCCCGGCTACCTGCCGCAGACCGCGGCGGTGATGCAGGCCTGGTCGGGCCAGGGCGAGCCGGACGAAGCGGCCTTCGCGGCGCTGGCCGCGGACCTGCGGGCAATCCGCGACACCCCGGCGCTCGGGCTGATCGGCCGCCGGCTGAATTACGCGCTGCCCGGCTTCCGGGGTCTGCTGACCCGCACGGCGCGGCGCCTGCCGGCCGTGGATGACACCGCGACGAAGGCAGCCTTCCTCGCCATCGACGAGAAGTGGCGGGATCCGGCGATCTGGGGCGTGCTGCACCAGCAATCGGGCCGCCTGACGAGCTTCTACCTGCTGACCGCGCTCGACCTCGAAAAGGCGCCGGACGGCGAGATCCGCCGCGTCGCGCCGGAGCAGCGCATCTTCATCGATCTCTACGGCCGCACGCTGACGGTCAGCCTCGGCGTCACGGCGCTGTGCCTGCTGATCGGCTATCCCGTCGCCGCCGTGATGAGCAGGGCCGGCCCACGCGCCGCAAGCTGGATGCTGATGCTGGTGCTCGTGCCGTTCTGGACCTCGCTGCTGGTCCGCAGCACCGCCTGGGTCATCCTGCTGCAGAACGAGGGGCTGGTGAACAAGAGCCTGATCGCGCTCGGCCTGATCGACCAGCCGCTGGCGCTGATCTTCAACCGGGCCGGCGTCTTCATCGCCATGGTCCATGTGCTGCTGCCCTATGCGATCCTGCCGATCTACAGCGTGATGAAGGGTATTTCCGGCAATCACCTGCGTGCAGCCGCTTCTCTCGGCGCGCCGCCGCTGCGGGTCTTCCGCACGGTCTACCTGCCCCTGACGCTGCCTGGACTGGCAGCGGGCGGAACGCTCGTCTTCGTGCTCTCCGTCGGCTTCTACGTCACCCCGGCGCTCGTCGGTGGGCCTGGCGACCAGATGATCGGCTATTTCATCGCCTATTTCACCAATTCGGCGGTCAACTGGGGCCTGGCCTCGGCGTTGGGCGCCCTCCTCCTGCTCGTCGTCGCGGCGATCTATCTCGCGCTCGGCAAGCTCGTCGGCTTCGACCGGCTCAGGGTGCGCTGACATGGCCGCTGCAACTCACATCCCCGCCACCGAGCGGGCCGTCCTGATCGGGTCCCGGATCTTCACGACCCTGGTCTTCGTCTTCCTGATCGCGCCGATCTTCGTCGTCGTGCCGCTGTCGCTGACCGCGGGACAATTGCTCGTCTTCCCGCTGCCGGGGCTTTCCCTGCAATGGTATCGCGAGTTCTTCACCAACCCGCTCTGGACCGGCGCGCTCGCCAACAGCGTCTTCGTCGCCCTCGTCACCACGGTCGCGGCGACGACGCTGGGAACCACGGCGGCGCTCGGCCTGCACGGCGCCCGCTTCCGGTTCAAGCCGATCCTGGTCGCCCTGCTGGTGACGCCGATCGCAGTTCCGGTGGTGATCATCGCGGTCTCGGCCTTCTATTTCTTCGCGTCGATCAATCTCGTCGGCACCTATCTCGGGCTCATCCTGGCCCATATCGCGCTGGCGCTGCCCTTTGTCGTGATCACCGTGTCGGCGACGCTGCAGAGCTTCGACCCCAATCTGCCGCGAGCCGCGGCCAGCCTGGGCGCCTCGCCGCTGCGGACCTTGCGCACCGTGACGCTGCCGATCATCGCGCCGGGCGTCGCCTCAGGCGCCGTCTTCGCCTTCGTCACCTCATTCGACGAGCTCGTGATCGCCCTGTTCCTCACCAGCCCGCAGCAGCGGACCCTGCCGCGCCAGATCTTCAGCGGCGTCAGCGAGAATATCTCGCCGACGATCACGGCAGCGGCCGTGGTGCTCCTCGTCGTCTCGGTGCTGCTGATGCTGGTCATGGAGTGGCTGCGCGCCCGCTCGCAACGCTTGCGAAACCCCTTGGAGACCGCCTGATGCCCGCCGCTACCGTAGACCTGCTGATCGAAGGTGGAACCGTCATCGCCTTCGACGGACAGGAGCACCGCTATCTCGAGGGCGGCACCATCGCCATCTCCGGAGACGAGATCGTCGCCGTCGGACCGGGCTTTGCCGGAGAGGCGAAGCGGCGCATCGATGCGCGCGGGAGGATCGTCATTCCTGGCCAGATCAGCACGCATGCCCATATCGGCGCGCATGAAGGCCCGCGACAGCTGATCGACAGCGGCCGGCGCGACTTCATCCGCTCGAGCTTCCTGCATTTCCTGCCGGCGAGCCGCTCCGGCCGCCCCGGCTTCCTCGCTCCGCAGGATGCGCGCGCCTCGCTGCGCTATGGCTTCGCCACGCTGCTTCGGCAGGGCGTCACCACCGTCCTCGCCTTTGCCCCGGCCGGGCCGCGCGACGGCGAGCTGATGCTGGAGGTGGCGCAGGAATTCGGCATCAGGCTCGTCTGGGCACCGATCGTCGCCGGTGGTCGCTACTGGCTCGAGGATGACGGACGGGTCGTGCGCGAACTCGATGATGCCGCAGGCCTGAAATCGCTGGAAGCCAGCGCCCGTTTCATCGAGACGCATCGCGGCGCTCTCGACGGCCGGCTGTCCGGCGTGATCGCGCTCGACGAATATTATGTCTCGACTCCGGCGCTGAGGCGCGAGGCGAAGCAGGTGGCGCGCGGGCTCGGCGTGCCCTTCACCCTGCATTTCGTCGAGCAGCACCGCGAGTTCTTCGAGACGATGGGTGCGACGGGCAAGACCCCGGTCCAGTGCCTGGCCGAGGAAGGCCTGCTCGACGAAGCAACCATCCTGGCGCATTGCGTCTATATCGCCTCGCACCGTGCGGTCGGCTATCCGCTCGAGGACGACATCGCGATCCTCGGCGCGGCCAAGGTCAATGTCGCGCATTCCCCGGTCGCCTTTTCCCGGCGCGGGCTCGCTCTCGAGAGTTTCTCCCGCTATCGCCGGGCCGGCATCAATGTCGCGCTCGGCACCGATACTTATCCGCTCGACATGTTCTCGGAGATGCGGATGGCGTCGCTGATGAACAAATTCGCCGACAACAATCATGAGGAGGCGCCGGCAGAAAGCGTCTTCTCCGCGAGCAACCTTGCCGGCGCGCAGGCGCTGGGACGCCCCGATCTCGGGCGGATCGCGCCCGGCGCCAAGGCCGATCTCGTCGTCATCGACCCGCGCTCGCTCACCTTCGGCCCCAATCCCGACCCGGTCAGGGCGATCGTGCATCTGGCGACCCCGGAGATGATCGACAGCGTGATCGTTGCTGGCCGCCTGCTCGTCGAGGGCAAGCGGCTGCTGGTCGCCGACGAGGACGAGATCATCGACGCGGCCGCCCGTTCGAGCCGGGCCGTCTGGGACGGTCACGCCGCACATGACATCCTCGGCCGCAGCGCGGCTGAGCGCTTCCCGCCCTCCCTGCGCGCCTGGACGGAGTAGGCCATGACCCTCACCGCAACCGCACATCGCGACGCGCCTGTCCCCAGCGCGCCGCTCGTCAGCTTCTCGCATGTCCAGAAGAGCTATGACGGCCAGGTCCTCGTCGTGAAGGACCTGTCCCTCGACATTGCCCGGGGCGAATTCCTCACGCTGCTCGGCCCCTCAGGCTCGGGCAAGACGACGAGCCTGATGATGCTGGCCGGCTTCGAGACGCCGACCAATGGCAGCATCACCTTGCAGGGCCGCGACATCACCGCACTGCCGCCCTACAAGCGCGGGATCGGCATGGTCTTCCAGAACTATGCGCTGTTTCCGCACATGACGGTGGCCGACAATGTCGCCTACCCCCTGCGGGCGCGAAAGCTATCCGAACCGGAAATCGCGCGGCGGGTGGCGACTGCGCTCGACATGGTCAAGCTCGGGGCGTTCGGCAAGCGCATGCCGGCGCAGCTTTCCGGCGGCCAGCAGCAGCGTGTCGCGCTGGCCCGCGCGCTCGTCTTCGAGCCCGAGCTGATCCTGCTCGACGAACCGCTGGGCGCGCTCGACAAGCAGTTGCGCGAGCGCATGCAGTACGAACTGAAGCAGATCCACGAACGGCTCGGCGTCACCATGGTCTATGTGACGCATGATCAGGAAGAGGCCCTGACCATGTCGGACCGGATCGCCGTGTTCGACCAGGGCAGGATCCAGCAGCTCGCGACGCCGGAGGAACTCTACGAGAGCCCGGCCAATGCCTTCGTCGCGGGCTTCGTCGGCGAGAACAACAGTCTCGACGGCGTCGTCGTGGGCCGCAGCGATGCGACGGTCACCGTGCGCCTCGCCGACGGGGTCGAGGTGGTGGCGCAGTCCATCGATGCGCTCGCGATCGGGGACGAGGCGGTGCTGTGCCTGCGCCCGGAACGGATCGCCCTGACGCCGGGAGAGACCGAGAACAAATATGTGCTCGAGGTCGAACGGCTGGTCTATCTCGGCGAGGCGACCCGCGTCGTCTTCCAGCTCGGCGGGCAGGAGCTGATCGCGAAGGCCGATCCGATGCGCTTGCCCCAGGAGCTCGCGCGCGGCGCCCGGATCGAAATCGGCTGGCGAGCGGACGAGTGCCGCGCCTTTCGCAAGGGCTGAACCGCTTGAACGAGAACCCTGCGAGCACGCAGAGCACGATCGTACGGGGCCGCCATGTCCTGTGCGGCGTCGACGGCGACGACCGCGCCCGGATCATCACCGACGGCGCCCTGCTCATCGAAGCTGGCCGCATCGCCGAGATCGGGCCGGCCTCTGAGCTGATCGCCCGCCATCCCGGCGCCGCATGCATCGGACGGCCGACCGATCTCGTCATGCCCGGGCTGGTCAACGCCCATCACCATACCGGGCTGACGCCGCTCCAGCACGGCACGCCGTTCCTGCCGCTGGAACTCTGGCTGCCGCGCTTTCTCGGCTGGCGCGGGCTCGACCCCTATCTCGACACGCTCTACTCCGCGATCGAGATGATCGAGTCGGGCGTGACCACCGTCCAGCATCTGCATGGCGGACCGGTCGGCCCGCGCGCGCGCTGGCTCGATGCGCCGGACGCGATCATGCGGGCCTATGCCGAGATCGGGATGCGGGCGTCCTTCTCCTTCATGTGGCGCGACCGGAACAGGATCGTCTACGGGGCCGACGAGACTTTTCTCGCAAGCCTGCCGTCGCCGCTCCGCGAACAGCTCGCGGCGATCCTGGCAACGGCCCAGACCTTGGTCGAGACATTGACGGAGCATTTCGAAGCCCTGGCGGAACGCTGGGGCCAACCCGCCGATGGCATGAGCCGGGTCCAGCTGGCGCCGTCCAACCTGCAATGGTGCACGCGCGAGAGCCTGATCGCGCAGCGCGACCTCGCCCAGCGCCATGATGTGGGGCTGCATATGCATCTGCTGGAGACGCCGTATCAGCGCCGGTTCGCCGAGATGGACACCGACGGCTCCGCCGTCCGCCACCTCGCCGATCTCGGGCTGCTGGGCCCGCGCATGACGATCGGCCACGGCATCTGGTGCAGCGACGCCGATATCGCGCTGCTCGCCGAGAGCGGCACCTGCGTCTGCCACAATGCAAGCTCCGGGCTGCGGCTGCGCAGCGGCATCGCGCCCGTCAAGGAGTTCGACCGGGCCGGCATTCCGGTCGCGCTCGGCATCGACCAGGCCGGCATCAATGACGACCGCGACATGCTGCAGGAGATGCGCCTCGCCTGGAACCTGCAGCGCACGCCAGGCCATGCCTACGAACCGCTTTCCGAGGCGCGCATCTTCCGGATGGCCAGCGAGCACGGCGCGGCGACGACGGGCTTTGCCGGCCTGGTCGGCCGGCTCGAGCCCGGGCGTGCGGCCGATATCGTCGTGATCGACTGGGAACAGCTGGCGCAGCCCTATCTCGATCCCGACGCCGAGATCGTCTCGGCGCTGGTGCAGCGCGCCAGAACGGGGATGATCCGCGATGTGCTGATCGACGGGCGCCACGTGCTGCGCGACGGGCGCATCGCCACGATCGACAAGGAAAAGCTGCTCAGCGAGATCGAAGCGGCCATGCAGCGCCCCCCGAGCGAGGCCGAGACGGCACGGCGCGCCTTCGTCAAGGCGCTCGACCCGCATCTGCGCGCCTTCTACGCCGACTGGCCGCTTCCATCCGCGGCAGATGCCTACCGCAGCTTCAACGCGCGGCGCTAGTATCCGCGATCTCCGGGCAGGCGCTCGCCGAGGACGGCGGCGCCAGCAGGGAGATGCGCCGCCGCGCTCGTGACGAGGCCGAAACCGCTCTACGCAGCAGCAGCGGCCGTGATCTCGCTGTGGCGCGCGATCACCCTGCCCTGCCTGACAACCGTCCGGTTCGGCGCGCGCGAGACGATTGCGTCGGCGAGCGTCTCGCCCGTCAGGAGAACGAGATCGGCCCGTGCTCCGTCATGCAGTCCGTAATCTGCGACGCCCAGGGCCAGCGCCCCGCCGAAGGTGCAGCTGTCAAGCGCCAGCTCGAGATCGTCGTCGCGGCGAAAGCCGTTGCGCTGAGCGACCAGCATCGCGCGTTCCAGCATGTCGGCATTATTGAAGGGGCCCCATGTGTCGCGGACGCCGTCCGAACCGGAACAGACGATGACGCCGAGCGAAGCCAGCAGAGCAAGGCTCGGGCACGCCCTGGCAAGGGGCGCCGTCGTCATGATCGCGACCTGCTCGCGCGCCAGCATCTCGCCGAGACGACCGGCATGAGCCGGTCCGATATCGCCCAGGCAGAAGGCGTGGCTGATCATCACGCGCCCCTGAAGGCCGAGCGCCCGCGTGCGCTCGAGGATCAGTTCAACACTGAAGGCTCCGAGCTCTCCAGGTTCGTGCAGATGGATATCGATCGGCTTGGCTGAACGCTCGGCAAGGCCGAATGTCATGTCCAGGCTGCCGCGCGGATCACGGTCGATCTGGCTGGGGTCGAGGCCGCCGACGATATCCGCGCCGATGCGGAGGGCCTCCTCCATCAGCTCGAGGGTGCCGGGCCGCGAGAGCAGGCCCGCCTGCGGAAAGGCAACGGTCTGCACCTCGATCGTCCCGCGGCATGCGTCCCGTGATCTGAGCACGCCCTCCAGCGGCGACAGGCCGACATCGGTGTCGATCGCGACATGGCCGCGAAGCAGGGTCGACCCCAATTCCGCCGACCGGACAAGCTGGCGCGTCGACTGCAATTCCGGGTCGATCCCTCGCCGGCGCAGTTCATCCTTCTCCGCCTGGATCTTGTCGGCCAGGGCCGGGCCGACCTCGTTTCGGAACCAGGGCAGCCCAAGCAAGGAATAGCCCAGATGCGTGTGGGCTTCGACGAGTCCGGGGATGACGATCCTGCCGCAGCCATCCTCCACGGCGCTCCCTTCGGGCGCTGCAAGTTCGTCGCCCGTCGCAGCAATCGTGCCGTTCCGGATCAGGATATCCTGGGGCGGCGAGAGAGGGAGGCCCCGGCCTCGCCAGAGGCGGACCTGCCTGATGAGCAGAGAACCCGTTGGTGCGACCTGCATCCTATGCTCCGTCGACAGCAGGAGCGCCGCTCTTCGCAGCCAGGAAGCGCGCCTCCCACCAGGAGAAGACGATGTCGCGCAGCGCCGCCCCGTCGTCGTCGCCGTGCACAGCATGGCGCAGTACTTCGAGGCGTGCGACATCCTCCTCCGTCAGATCGATCTCGATCCGGACCTGCTGCAACGGGACATTGGTGAATTCCGGCTTGTAGGCCGGATCGCGGCTCAGTTCCCGGTCGGCCTTGATCGTCGGATTCCTGAAGTCGCGCGGCGTGCGCTGGCTGGACAGGATCGGCGTGCGCGGAACCCGCGCGAGATCCTCCTCCGTCGATTCGAGAATGATCACCTCGACCGGCTTCAGCGCGAAATTGCTCGTGCGCATGATATCGGCGCCGCAGACATTCGGCACAGCCAGAACATCCATCAGAGCCAGGAGATCGACATAGTCGCCGGCCCGCGAAGCCTGTCGCGTGATCGTTGCCGATCCGTTTTCGGTGATCTCCGTGCACATGAACAGGTTGAAGCTGTCATGCACGTCGTCCGGCGTCAGCCCGTATTCGCGTTGCGCTTCGGCCTGGATGTCGTGGCAGTTGGTGTGCCGTGCGAAGCCATAGGCGCTCTCATAGAGATAGGCGCTGCAACGCGGGAAGAGCACATCGTTCCGGCCGTAGGTATCTTCAAAAATATAGAGCATCGCCCGCTCGCGCGGCGGCGCCGACCAGAGGAACGTGCCCTTGCTGGGATTGAAGCCGTGCACCGTGCGCGTGCGCCCGCAATGCATGAATTCCTTGTAATCATGAAGATTGAAGCAGTTGAAGTCGACGCATTGCTGCCCCTCGATCTGCTGGATACGCAGAATCTGGCCCGCCCTGACTTCGATGGCCTTCCCGGTACCGGGCTCGAGCCGGATCCTGGCGACTTCCGTCCTCATTGCCGTGCGCTCCCGCCATTCGTCGTCGCCTGCTTCGCCGCAGCCTCGCGCAGCGCGAGTTGTACGAGCGCCTGCACATCGCGCTCCCCGGTCGCTGCGATCGCGCGCCCGAGTAACTCGATCTGCTGCTGATTGAGCTGAAGAACCACGCGACGGGTTGTCATTTGTGCCTACCGTTTTTGCCTCGCCACCGTGACGCTAGCACAGGATTGCATACAGTCACCCCTAAAAACACGCCACAATCCATAAAGGCTATTGCATGCAAAAACAGAACAATATCGTATGCATTTATTGTCGACAGTGCGATCCCGCACGACAATGGTGGAGGGATGGATGGGCCGTTTGCTTTCGATGGTGATGGCAGCCGCTTTCGCGGCGGGCGTCGGACATGCCGGAATGGGAGGCGCCGAAGCGCAGACTCTCAAATGGGGGTCGCCCCGCGAGATCGGCTCGCTGGACCCCTACTCCTACGGAGATACTTACGCCCTGTCGGTGCTAAACCATGTCTATGAGGGGCTGGTTCGCTACAGCGGCAAGCAGGAAATCGAACCCGCCCTCGCCACCGCCTGGACCGTCGCCTCGCCGACGCTCTGGCGCTTCACTTTGCGCCCCGGCGTCACCTTCCACGACGGCGCCCCCTTCAGCGCTGACGACGTTATCGCATCGCTGGAGCGGATCACGCATCCGACCTCGCCCATGCGGGGAGAGCTGCACGGCTACAAGAGCGCCCGAAAGGTCAACGACTCCGTCATCGAGATCGAGCTCGACAGCCCCAATCCGCTGCTTCTGAACGACCTGACCAATGTCCACATCTTCAACAAGGCGTGGCTGGTCGCGAATAACAGCCTTCTGCCCACCGATGCCGGCAAGGGCGTCGAGGGTTTCGCCACAAACAACACGAACGGCACCGGCCCGTTCAAGGTCGTCTCGCGGCGACGGGACACCCAGACAGTCTTCGTCAGGAACACTGGCTGGTGGGACAAGCCCGTCCATAATCTGGAGCGCATCGAATTCGTGCCGATTACGTCGGCGGCGACCCGCGTCGCGGCCATGCTGTCGGGCGAGATCGATTTCACAAACTCCGCTCCGCTCCAGGACCTGAGCCGTCTCGCGGCCTCGCCGGATATCAAGGTCCTGCAGGCGAACGAGGTGCGCTCGACATTCTTCGGGTTCAACTGGCGACAGCGGCTCGTGGAAAGCGATGTGCAGGACAAGAATCCGCTGCGCGACATCCGCGTCCGCGAAGCCATGTATCGCGGCATCGACGTCGCCGCGATCCAGTCGCGCGCCATGCGTGGCCTGTCTCGCACCACCGGCGCCCTTGTCGCGCCATCGATCCCGGGCTTCACGCCCGAGCTCGACCAGCGCCTGCCCTTCGACGCCGCCGAAGCACGCCGGCTTCTGACCGAGGCCGGGTATCCCAACGGCTTCTCCTTTCTGATGAACTGCGCCAGTGACGCACTCATCAACGAGGAGGAATTCTGCCAGGCCGTCGCCTCGATGTGGTCCCGCATCGGCCTGCGGCCCAATCTCAGCATCGCCCCGCGCAGCCAGCAGACGCCGAAGCGGGTTCGCGGCGAGTTCGACGTCGTCGCCTTCGGCTGGGCCAATGAGCCCACCCTGGATTCGTCCTCGCTGTTGACACAGGTGATCCACAAGAAGGACGCCGCGGCCGGCGTCTTCAACTGGGGCGAATGGGGCGATGACAGGATCGACGCCCTGAACGCCCAGGCCGCCGTCGAGAACGACGCCGCCAAGCGCACCGCCATGCTGACCGCGGCGATGAAAATCGCCAAGGATCAGCACATGTTCCTGCCAATGCATCAGCAACCCATGGCCTGGGCCGCCCGGTCGCGGATCACGTCCCTGGTGCAGAACTCGGACAACAAGCCGCGGATGTGGCTCACCGTCGTGAAGTAGAACCCGGCCCCGGTCAGCCCCGTGGCCTATCCGCCCGCACGCTGCTTCGCCATGATGCGCCGCGATCCCGATCGCGGCGCATCTCTTGTTCCAGGCCTACGCCGAGCCAGATAGAGCGGCCGTGCCCCTCCCAGGGTTCAGCGCCACCCCTTCGGATGGCGCCCAGAACCAGAACCTCCCTCCGGGCGGCTGACTTTTCGGAATGCGCCGCCTGCGGATAGCGCCTATGCGACATCTGCAGGACAGGCGCCGCCATTTTGGGTCAGTCTAGCGACGTTGCCTGCCGGTCGGCTCGCACGTTACTCACGGTGCCTCCTGATGAATAAGCACACGCCCTCAGCGGAGCTTTCGACGATGCCATTCGAGGTCGGCCAGCCCGTCCCGCGCAACGAGGACCCCGTGCTCGTGCGCGGCGAGGGCCGCTATACCGATGACGTCTCGCTGGAGGGGCAGCTCTACGCGGCCTTCGTCCGCAGCCCGCACGCGCATGGCGTCCTGCGCGGCATCGATATCTCGCAGGCCGAAGCCATGAAGGGCGTCGTCGCGATCTATCGGGGGGAGGATCTCGCGGGCCAAGGCTACGGCTTGCTGAAATGCGTTGTCGAGCATCCCAATCGGGACGGCAGCCCGATCAGGAAGCCCGCCCGCAACGCCCTGGCGACCGACAAGGTCCGCTTTGTCGGCGATCCCATCGCGATGGTCGTGGCTCGCACCGCCGTCCAGGCGCGCGATGCGGCCGAGGCCGTGCTGCTCGATATCGAGATCCTGCCCGCGGTCACGGCCAACGAGGATGCCCTCAAGCCGGACGCGCCGCAACTCTATGACGACGTCCCCGGCAATGTGGTCCTCGACTATCATTTCGGCGATGCCAGCAAGGTCGCGGCCGCTTTTGCCAGCGCCGCCCATGTCACGAAGCTGCGCATCGTCAACAGCCGCATCGTGGTGAACCCGATCGAGCCGCGTGCGGCGGTCGGAACCTATGACCGCAAGACCGGCCGCTACACGCTGCATGCGCCGAGCCAGGGCGCGTTCGGGATGCGCAACAACCTGGCCGCGGCAATGGGCGTGCCGGCGGAACGGATGCGGCTGCTCACCGGCCATGTCGGCGGCTCCTTCGGGATGAAATCCTCGGTCTTCCCCGAATATGTCGTGCTGCTGCACGCGGCCCGCCTGCTGAAGAAGCCGGTGAAATGGACCGATCAGCGCTCCGAGAGTTTTGTCTCGGACTATCATGGCCGCGACATGGTCTTCGAGGCCGAGCTGGCGCTCGACGCGCGCGGCCGGTTCCTGGCGACGCGCTTCAGCGGCATCGGCAATATGGGCGGCTATCTCTCGCCTGTCGGGCCGATGATGGCGACGACGAATATCGGCAAGAACAGCATCGGCATGTACCGCACGCCGCTCGTCGAGGTGCAGACCAAATGCGTCGTCACCAACACGGCACCGATCGGCGCCTATCGCGGCGCCGGGCGCCCCGAAGGCAATTACTTCATGGAGCGGCTGATCGATGCGGCCGCCGTGGAAATGGGGATCGACAAGACCGTCCTGCGGCGGCGCAACCTCGTCGCTCCGCAGCAACTGCCCTGGGCGACGCCGGTCGGGACGCTGTATGACAGCGGCGATTTCCCGGCCCTGTTCGCAGAAGCGCTCAAGGCGGCCGACTGGAAGGGCTACGGGGCGCGGCAGCGCCAGAGCCGGAAGGCCGGCAAGCTCCGCGGCCGCGGCATCGGCTGCTATCTCGAGGTCACCGCGCCGCCAAGCAATGAAATGGCCGGCCTCCATTTCGAAGCCGATGGCAGCGTGACCATCGTCACCGGCACGCTCGATTACGGACAGGGCCACTGGACGCCCTTCGCCCAGGTGCTGACGAGCAAGCTCGGCGTGCCCTTCGACAAGATCCGACTCGTCCAGGGCGACAGCGACCGGCTGATCGCGGGCGGCGGCACCGGCGGCTCCAAATCGATCATGGCGAGCGGGTCGGCCATCATGGAAGCGGGCGATCGCGTCATCGAGAAGGGCAAGCTCCTGGCCGCCCATTTTCTGGAAGCCGGCGTCGCCGATCTCGAGTTTGGCCGTGGCCGGTTCACGATCGCCGGGACCGACCGCGCGATCGGTATCATGGAGCTCGCGGAACGGGTGCGCATGACCCCCGACCTGCCCAAGGAGCTGCCCCGGAGCCTGGATGTCGATCATGTCTTCAAGTCGGCGCCATCGGCCTATCCCAATGGCTGTCATGTCGCCGAGGTCGAGATCGATCCTGAGACCGGGGAGGTCGCGGTGGTCAGCTATGTCATGGTCAATGATTTCGGCACGATCGTGAACCCGTTGATCGTCGCGGGGCAGCTGCATGGCGGCGTCGCGCAGGGCATCGGCCAGGCGCTCTACGAGATGACCGCCTATGACGAGGCCGGCCAGCTCATGACGGGGTCCTATATGGACTACGCGATGCCGCGCGCTGCCGACCTGCCCTTCTTCTCATTCGCCAGTCAGGGCAGCCCGACCGCGACCAATCCCGTCGGCGCGAAAGGCTGCGGCGAGGCCGGCTGCGCGGGCTCGCTGCCCTCGGTGATGAACGCGCTCGTCGATGCGCTCTCGCCCTATGGCGTGCGGCATGTCGACATGCCGGCGACGCCACAGGCGATCTGGCGGATGATTCACGGGGGGAAGTGAGAGATCATTTCGGCAGGGGGCCCGCCCCGAGCTGCTGCGCATATTGGTCGAAATGAACCTGCACATGCTGGAGGCGCTGATCGGCGAAGGGGCGTGCGGCTGCCGCGTCACGGGCTTCACCCGGGGCCATTCCGAAGCGCGCGCGGAAGGCGCGGTGAAACTGGGCGCTGTTGGAGAAGCCCTGTTCATGCGCGATCTGCGTGATCGAGCGTGATGGCGCGGCGGGACTGGCCAACTCGCGGAACGAGGCGTCGAGCCGCTTCTCGCGGATGATCGTGGCGACACCGCCATCGCCGGCAAACATCCGGTAGAGATGCGCGCGCGAGACCCGGAAGCGGGAAGTCAGCACGGCCGGGTTGAGGCCGGGATCCGACAGATTGGCCTCGATGAACGCCAGGATGCGCTGACGCAGGACGTTTCCCAGCACGGGGTCCTGAAGAGCGATCCCCGGCGCGTGACGAGCGAGGCCCGAGGCGATGAGGAAGATCGCCGATTCCTCGATCGCCCGCAGGTCGTCGTCGCTCATCACGGGCGAGACATGGGACAGGCTGACGATGAAGTCGCTCAGGAGGCGCGTGATCGGATCTCCGGTCCTGAGCACCAGGCCATGCAGGTTGCGCCCCCCCGCCACCCGGTCGACCCGCTCCCGCGGCAGGACCAGCGACAGCGTGGAGCCGGTCCGGACCCTGCTCCTGAAGGTCCGGGCGAGG
The DNA here is from genome assembly GCF_056396065.1 of Allobosea sp. 05T433. Taxonomy (NCBI): domain Bacteria; kingdom Pseudomonadati; phylum Pseudomonadota; class Alphaproteobacteria; order Hyphomicrobiales; family Alloboseaceae; genus Allobosea; species Allobosea sp. 05T433. The sequence continues at coordinate 243,476 of NZ_JBFTKS010000002.1, forward strand.
TCGAAGACGCAGATATCGCCAGGGCCGACCGATATCGCCTCCCCCTCGCAATCGGCCTCGAGTGTGCCGGCGACGAAGAGCTGGACGAAGTACTGATCCAGCCCGCCCTGCAGGATGGTGCGCCGGTCCCGGCTGTATTGCTGCTGGTTGAAGCTGGTCGGACCGATCAGCAGTGCGCCCAGCGCCCGCGAGCGGATCGAGCCCTCAAGCACAGCTCCGCGATCGTCGGGATGCGCCGTCGTCTCGAAGAACGGGCGGGAGATCTCGCGCCAGAGATCGCTGCGCAGGTCAGGCTCGACCATGTCGGTCGACAGGACGAGCTCTTCCGCCGCCACCGGAGCAGTCGCCCCCCGGGCCTGCCGCATCGCTCGCTCTCCCCCGCCAAGATCGGAACTTGCCCCGCACGTTCGGAACCTGCCCGATCACTCCTAGGGTGATTTGCCTGGTGGAACCAATGCCGCCGACGCAGGGGCATAGGCCGTCCCAGGACGAGACGACGTCCGGACGATTGAGACGCAGCGTCATCACAAATGAGACGCAGCGCTACAGGCGGGCGCTCGCGAATATGCGATCCTGGCAGCGCGGCGGCACTGCTGGGGGGCATGTTGCGCAGCCTTGCGGCTGCGTGCGCCGCCTTCGGCACCTGACAGCAACGCCCCCGACATCACAGCGCTCCGGGGGATGAGGCCCCCGGCTTCGGAGTGGCCTATGCCTATCGAATTGACCATCCAGCCATCGGGAATCATGTCTGGACATTCCGCATTGCCGGGGCTCAAGCGGAGTGCCAGCGCAACGGCGATCATTCTCGCGCTGACGGCGGCCTCGGCGGCTTCGGCAGCGGATTATCACTACGTTGCGTCCAGCGACGCCCTGTGGGGTCAGTTTGGAGGCACCCAGTGGGGCGTCGGCATACCAGGCCCCAACGACCGGGCGATCTTCGACCTGGCGGGAACCGGATCCACCTACACCTGGGGCAGCGCACGCAGTGTCGGACAGATCGTGTTCCTGGCTCCCTATACCGGGTTTGGCTTCGTCAATACCCCAGTGTCGACGAACGGTCTCGTCAGTATCGGCGGTATCGACGGGCTGGGCGTGGTCAGCCAGGTCAATCAGGCGATCACGCTCAGCGAGAGGATTACGCTGACAGGCAGCCAGGAATGGCGGATCGACAGCCAGAGCGGCAGCATCAGCCAGCTTTCCAAATCCGGGGCGGCCGCCCTCAATCTCGGCGCGCAGACCCTGACGCTGAACCCGGTGCAGAGCGGCAATGCCTTCTACCTGAACAACCCGATCTCCGGCACGGGCGGCCTCGTCGTGACCGGCGCCGGCACGGTCTATCTCATCGCAGCCAACACCTATTCTGGCGGGACGGTCCTCAACGGCGGCACGCTGTCGATGTCCTCGGACGCCAATCTCGGCAGTGTCGCGGGAGCACTGTCCATCAATGGTGGCGTGCTGCAGATCACCGGCACCGGCTTCAACAGCACCGGGCGCACCATCAACTGGGGCGCCAATGGCGGCGGCTTCGACATCGCCGATGCCAGCAACAATTTTGCCGTCGGCCAGGCGCTCGGTGGCGGGCCACTCACCAAGCTCGGGGCCGGCTCGCTGACGCTGACCGGAGCCAACAGCTTTACGGGCGCGACGACGATCCAGTCGGGCAGGCTCGCCCTCACCGGTGCGGGCAGCATCGCCGCGTCCAGCGGCGTGCGCAACAACGGCGTGTTCGACATCTCCGGAACCGCGGCCGGCGCCTCGATCAGGACGCTTTCGGGCAGCGGCGTGGTCGCGACCGGGGCGCAGACTCTGACCCTGACCGCCGCCGCCGACACGTTCGCCGGCCGCTTCGAGGGAACGGGAGCGCTGGTTCTCGCCGCTGGCCACGCAAACCTCACGGGCGACAGCTCGGGCTTCGGCGGCGCCACCACGATCCAGGCAGGCGCGCTCTCGGTGAATGGCATCCTCGGCGGCACGCTGGCGGTGCAGGGCGGCCGGCTGCAGGGCATCGGCACGGTCGGCACCACGATGAACGCAGCCGGCGGCACGATCGCGCCCGGTAACTCGATCGGCACGCTGACCATCAATGGCAATTATCGCGGCAATGGCGGCAGGCTCGAGATCGAGACGGTGCTCGGCGGCGATGCCTCGCCTTCCGACCGGCTGGTCATCACCGGCAGCAGCGCCGGATCGACGCTGGTCAACGTGCTGAACCAGGGCGGGACTGGCGCACCGACCGTCGAGGGCATCAAGATCGTCGATGTCGGCGGCGCCTCGAATGGCAGCTTCACCCTCGCCAATGGCGACTATGCCTTCCAGGGGCAGCCCGCCCTGATTGCAGGCGCCTACGCCTATACGCTGCAGCACAACGGCGTCAGCACGCCCAACGACGGCGATTGGTATCTGCGCTCGGCCTATGTCCCGCCGGCAGCCGCGGCGGCGCCAGTCGGCAGCCCGGCGCGCACCGTGCCGATCCTGCAGCCCGGCGTGCCGGTCTACGAGGCCTATGGCCAGGTGCTGCAAAGCCTGAACGGCCTGCCGACGCTGCGCCAGCGCGTCGGCGACCGCATGCATGGCGACGGCACGGCCCCGGCGGGTACGCCCGAGAGCCAGGCGATCTGGGCCCGGATCGAGGGCGCCCATAGCCGGATCACGCCCAGGCTCTCGACCAGCGGCACCTCCTACGAGATCGACAGCTGGCGGCTCCAGGCCGGGCTCGAGGGACAGCTTCTGGCGAACGGCGCCGGCACGCTGGTCGGCGGCCTGACCGCGCATCACGGCGGGGCCACGGCCGATATCGCCTCGGTCTTCGGCCGCGGCAAGATTGCGACCAGCGGCACCGGCTTTGGCGGCACGCTGACCTGGTATGGCGAGAGCGGGCTCTATGCCGATGCCCAGGCCCAGGCGAGCTGGTTCGACAGCGATCTCAGCTCGACCACGCTCGGGCGCCGGCTCGCCGACGGCACGGGCGGGTTCGGCTATGCCTTCGGCCTGGAGCTCGGCCAGCGGATCGCGCTGAACGGCGCCTGGTCGCTGACGCCGCAGGCGCAACTGATCTATTCCAGGGTCACTGGCGACAGCTTTACCGATCCGTTCGGCGCCCGCGTCTCGCTCGGGGATGGCGACAGCCTGAAGGGCCGCCTCGGGCTCGCGGCGGACTATCGCAGCATCTGGCGCGACAGCGCCGGACAGCTCGTCAGCACCACGCTCTACGGCATCGCCAACCTCTCCTACGAGTTCCTCGACGACACCACGGCCAGCGTCGCCGGCACGCGCTTCAGCAGCGCCGAGGAGCGGCTCTGGGGCGGGGTCGGCCTCGGCGCGAAATATGATTGGGGCCGCTACTCGCTCTATGGCGAAGCCTCCGTCAGGACGAGCCTCGCCCAGTTCGCCGACAGCCACGAACTCAGCGGACGCGCCGGCTTCCGCATGAGCTGGTGAGCCCTCCCCTGAACTAAACGAACCCGAGAGGAGGACCCATGCGTCTTCGTGCATCGTCCCCATGGCACCACGCCAAGCGCGCCGCAGCCGCCACACTGGTCGCGGCGATGCTGGCGACACCCCAGTCCGTGCTCGCCTGCACGAGCTTCCTGATCCGGACGACCGATGACGGCGCCGTCTATGGCCGCACCATGGAGTTCGGGTTCGAGCTCGAGTCGCGCGCGATGGTGATCCCGCGCAACTACAAGCTGGCTTCGACCGGGCCGGGCGGAAAACCGGCGATGAGCTGGACCGGCAAATATGCGGCCGTCGGGCTCAATGCGCTCGGCGTCTCCGCCCTGGTCGACGGCATGAACGAGAAGGGCCTCTCCGGCGGCATTCTCTATTTCCCGGATTATGCCGGCTACGCCGACCCGGCGAAGACCGACCCGGCCAAATCCCTCGCGCCATGGGACCTGCTCACCTGGGCTCTGACCAGTTTCGCGACGGTCGCAGAGGTCAAGGCGGCGATCGGCGACGTCGCCGTCATCCATGTCGTGCAGGAGGCGATGAAGATCGCGCCGCCAGTGCATTACACCTTGCACGATGCCTCCGGGGCCTCGCTGGTGATCGAGCCGGTCGATGGCAAGCTCAAGGTCTATGACAACCCGCTCGGCGTGATGACCAACGCGCCATCCTTCGACTGGCACCTCACCAATCTCAGGAATTATGTGAAGCTGTCGCCCGTCAACGCGCCGCCGCTGAAGGTCGGCGAGCAGTCCTTCGCGCCGCTCGGCCAGGGCTCGGGCATGCTCGGCATTCCCGGAGATCCGACGCCGCCATCGCGTTTCCTGCGGGCGCTCGGCTATACGATGTCCGTCGAACGCAAGCCGAGCGGCCCGGAAAGCGTCCGGCTGGCAGAGCATATCGTCAATAATTTCGATATTCCGAAGGGCTGGATCAGGCTGCAAGACAAGGGCCAGGGAGACAAGCCCAGGGAGCCGCTGGAATACACGCAATGGTCGACGGTGGCCGACCTCGTGAACCGGGTCTACTACGTCAAGACCTATGAGGATCCGGTCCTGCGCGGCATCGACCTGAAGAGCTTCGACCTCGACGCCAAGACGATCGTCAGCGCGGCGCTGGTGCCGGCGATGACGCCTCCCGCCCTGCCTTTCGCCAAACCCTGATCAGTGATCGCGTCCAGCCAGACGCCGGCGGCCATGGCCGTCCGGCCGCCTTGCCGCGGCGCACAGCCTTCATCCGCATCTCATCGATATCGCCAGGGCCGGGGGGCCACAGCACCATGACGTCAGCGACATCCGGCAAGCGGCATCGCTCCCGCCGGACCAGAGCCATGATCGGCGCGGCCGCCCTGCTTGCGGCGGCGGCGCCTGCTGCGGCAGCCGATCTCACCCCTGTCCGCATCGCGCAGGCAGGCGCCCCCCTCGCCCAGAGCGACTGGTCGGTCACCCTCAGCCCCTATCTCTGGGCGGCCTCGCTCAACGGGGATGCGGCCGTGCTCGGGATACACCGGCATGTCGACGTCCCGTTCCGCGACACCCTGAAGAATCTCGACCTCGGGCTGATGGGCAATCTCGAGATCCGCCGCGGCGCCTTCGGCGCCTATGTCAATGGCGAGTATGTCGATGTCTCCAGCGACGAAAAGATTGCCTCCCTCAACATCGGCACCGGCATGAAGTCCTATCTGGTCAGCGCCGGCGTGTTCTACCGCGTCTATCAGTCCGAACTCGGCGGCAATACCGTGTTCGGCGCACCCCGCGTCTTTGCACTGGAACCGACGGCGGGCGCCCGCTGGACGCGCCTGACGGGCCGCATCCGGGTCGCCGGGCTGCATGTTTCCGACAGCGAGAGCTGGCTCGACCCCTTCGTGGGGGCGAGGCTGAATCTCGACCTGACCGACCGCTGGAACCTCTTCATGGAAGGCGATGCCGGCGGCTTCGGCGTCGGCTCGCGGCTGAGCCTCAACGGACAGGCGCTTCTCGGCTACCGCACCACGCTGGCGGGCTACAAGACCATGGTTCGCACCGGCTACCGCGTCCTGCACCAGGACTACCGGGATGGCGGCTTCCAGTGGAAGGTCACTCAGCACGGGCCGATCATCGGTGCGTCGATCGAGTTCTGAGGCCCCAAGGACCGCCAAGCACGCTATCGCGGGCGGGCCTCGCAAATAGCGTTCGTGGCAGAGGCGGTCCGGAAGATGTCGATGAAGAGGCTGTGAAACTGGCGCGGGGCGACGACAAGGCTGCGGCAGTGCAGCGGGTCGCCCTCGCCATCGATTTCCGTCGCGATGCAGCCGGCTTCGCGGGCGATGATCACGCCCGCAGCGAGGTCCCAGAGATCGAGCTTGGCGCCCGAGGTCCAGAACCCGTCGAAGCGCCCTTCTGCGACGTAGGCGATCTCGAGGGCGGCGGAGCCCGGACTCCTGATCCCTGAAACCTGCGGCATGATGGCTGCCATTTCACGCGCGGCTTTTTCCGTGTCGCCCTTGCCATGATAGGGGAAACAGGTGCCGACGACGGCATGGGCGAGCGAGTTGCGCTTCGAGCCCGTGAGGCGCTGGTCGCCGAGAAAGGCGCCCTCTCCTTTCGCGGCCCAGAACATGTCGTGGCTGAGCGGATGATAGGTGACGCCCGCTGTCACCTCGTCGCCCTCCATCAGGGCGAGCGACACGGAAAACTGCGGGATGCCGTGCAGGAAGTTGTTGGTGCCGTCGAGGGGATCGATGACGATCCTGCGACCGTCACTGGCGCCTGGGGATGCGCCGCTCTCTTCGCCGAGCACCGCGATATCGGGCAGCGTGTCCCCGAGATGCGCGATGATCAGCCGTTCGGATTCGATATCCGCGGCAGAGACGAAATCCGACGGCCCCTTCTCCAGGATCGGCAGGGCGGCGAGGCGGGCGAAATTCCCGGCGAGCGATGCGCCGCCGATCCGGGCAGCCTCCTTCATGCACTCGACGATATGGCTCCTGGAACGCGTGCGGTCATGCATGGCGAAGTCTCGACTGGGGATTGTGAGTGCTGCGCCCGGTGCGGCTGCGTGAGCCCTGGCCGAACACAGGTTTGGAATGCGGCATCGCTCGCTGTGTCAGGCGGCCGGCAGGGTTCGGTGCGAGGGTGCGATCCGGCCCAACGCGGCTGCGTGCAGGGCGGAGTTTGCCGCGGCCAGACAATGCCCGCCCGAGCGGATCGTCAGCGGCGCGCCGTCCCAATCCGTCATGACGCCGCCGGCATGGGTGATCACGGCGACATGGGCGAGGTAGTCATGCGGATTCTCGAAGCGGTCGATGGCGATGTCGATCGCCCCGGAGGCCAGCCGTCCATAGGAATAGCAACTGCCGCCATAGACGCACCAATGGACGGAGGAGCGCAGGGCCTTGAAGGTCGGCAGGCTGTCCTCGTCATAGAGTTCGATATTGCTCGTCGACATCACCGCTTCCGACAGGAGGCGCCGGCCCGAGGTCGTGACGCGCGCGCCGTTCAGCGTCGTCGGAAAGCCCTCCGCGCCGACCCAGCGTTCCCGTGTCATCGGCTGGTCGATGACACCGAGGATCGGGACGCCACGATGGGTCAGAGCGACGAGCGTGCCGAAGACCGGGATGCCGGCGACGAAGGCCTTGGTTCCGTCGATCGGGTCGATGACCCAGACAAAATCCTCGTCCATTCCCTGCGAACCGAACTCCTCGCCGAGGATGCCATGGCCGGGATAGGCCGCTTCGATGCGGCGGCGGATCTCGGTCTCGGCGCGCCGGTCGATCTCGGTGACGGGGCTGTCGTCGCCCTTGGGGATGAAGGCGTTGTTGTGCCTTGCCGCCTCGCGGATGATCTCGCCGCTCGCCTCGACCAGCTCCTGGGCGAAGGCAATGAAATTCCTGATGTCGCTAGTCGGCATGTCTGACCTGTCCGGGGATCGCTGCGCGGCTCTTGAGCGGGCGCTGGTGCTTGCTGAGGCTGTATTCGGCGAATTTGAAGCAACGCGTGATGACGAGCGTGATCGAGAGATAGATCAGCGCAGCCATGATGAAGATCTCATAGGGCGAGAACGTATCGGCCACGATGGTATTGGCCACGCCGGTCAGCTCCATCAGCGTGATCGTGCTGGCAAGCGAGGTGCCCTTCAACATGCCGATAGCCTGGTTGCTATAGGCCGGCAGCATCAGCCGCAGCGCGATCGGCAGCACGATCAGCCGCTGGACCTGGAAGGCCGACATGCCGCAGGCGCGCGCCGCCTCGATCTCGCCGGCCGGCACGGCCTGGATCGCGCCGCGCAGGATATTCGCGGTATAGGCGGCGGAATGCAGGGCACAGGCCAGCAGGGCGCAGATGAAGGGCTTGCGCAGATACGGCCAGAGAAAGCTTTCGCGCACGAACTCGAACTGCGCGAGCCCGTAATAGACGATGAAGATCTGGACGAGCAGCGGCGTGCCGCGAAAGAAATAGACGAAGCAATAGATCGGCGCCCGTACCCCCCTGCTGCCATTCGCGTAGAGAATGCCGAGCGGCAGAGCGAGCACGAAGCCGATGATCTCGGTCAGCAGCAGAAGCTGCAGGGTGACGACCGCGCCTTCGAGCAGGCGCGGGATGCTCTCGATCATGAGCGAGATGTCCATGATCAGACCCTCCGCACGCCGCGGTTCGCGCGGGTCTCGAGACATTCGATGATGAGGGAATTGATGATGGTCAGCGTGAGATAGATGACCGCCGCGAGCAGGTAGAAATGGAACGGGCTGCGCGTCACCGAGGTGGCGAGATAGCTGACGCGCATCAACTCCTCGAGGCCGACGACCGAGATCAGCGAGGTGTTCTTGATCAGCGAGATCCAGATATTGCCGAGGCTCGGCAGGGCGTAGCGCCACATCAGCGGCATGCGGATATGGATGAACAGCGTCAGCGGCGACATGCCGAAGGCCTTCGCCGCCTCGATCTGACCCGGCGGGATGGCGAGAAAAGCGCCCCGGAAGATTTCGGCCGCATAGGCGCCGAAGACGAGGCTGAGCGCGAACACGCCGGCCGCCATCGCCGGGATCTCGACATAGACCTCCGGTCCCGCGATCCAGCGCAGCATCGCCGAGAGCGCAACCGTGCTGCCGAAATAGACCAGCAGGATGATGAGCAGTTCGGGCGTCCCGCGGACGCAGGTCGTGTAGAAATCACCCGCCGCGCGCAGGAACCGCGACGAGGAGAGCTTGGCGAGCGCAACCGCCAAGCCGATCGCGAGGCCCGCCAGCAGCGACAGGAACGCGACCTGGAGCGTGACCATCGTGCCCCAGAAGAGCTGCGTTCCCCAGCCCTGGAAGAGGTCTGCCGTCATGAATCGGTCCTGTCGGGGCGGAGGTCGCGCTGGGCCTTGTCAGCCGCGCGGGCGATGCCGGGCGGCGGCTAGCGCCGCCCGGAGAGCGTCACTGAGTCCAGACGCTGGGGAGCACCGTGAACTTCCAGTACTTCTGGTTGATCGCCTTGAAGGTCCCGTCGGCGAACATGCCCTTCAGCGCATTGTTGACCTTGTCGAGCAGTTCAGGCTCGTTTTTGCGCAGTCCGACGCCGACGCCGGGGCCGAAATATTTGATGTTCTCGAGTTCAGGGCCGATATACTTGAAGTTCTTGCCCTGGGCGTCCTCGAAGAAGCCCTCCATCTTGATCGGCCCGGCCATGATCAGGTCGACGCGGCCGGAGACGAGGTCGAGGAGCAGGGTCTCGTAGTTCTCGTAGCGCGAGATCTGCACGCCGGGGAACAGTTCGGTGAAATAGCGGTCATAGGTGCTGGAGCGGATCAGCCCGACGACCTTGCCGTCGAGGGCCTTGGGATTGGGCTGCCCCTCGGCGGTGACGGGCGCGAGCGTGGACGATTTCGGGCCAACGAACCGGCCGGTCGACGAGCGGTAGGGGATGCTGAAATCGATGCTCTTCTGGCGCGCTTCGGTGATCGAAAGGCTCGCGAGGATGAGATCGAATTTGCGCGCCGTCAGGGCCGGGAGCGCACCATCGAGCGACTGGCAGACGAATTTGAGGTCGAACCCTTCACGCTTGCCGATCTCACGGGCGATATCGACGTCAAAACCCGCCAGTTCGCCGCTGGCGGTGCGGTAGTTGAAGGGTGGATTGGTGCAGTCGGTGCCGATCTTCACCTCGCGGGCGAAGGCGGTGCCGGCCAGCAGCAGCGCTGCGCCCGACAGGAGGGCGAGAGCGGTCTTTCTCATGGTTCTTCTCCTCAAAGAACGCGCTGCAGAAAGCGCCTGCACCGTTCCGACATCGGGTTGCCGAAGATCTGATCGGGGCTGTTGCGCTCCTCGATCTTGCCCTCGTGAAGGAAGAGCACCTCGTTCGAGACCTCGCGGGCGAACGCCATTTCATGGGTCACGACGATCATGGTCCGCCCCTCCTCCGCGAGAACGCGCATGACGCGCAGCACCTCGCCGACGAGCTCGGGGTCGAGCGCCGAGGTCGGCTCGTCGAAGAGCAGCAGCTTGGGCTCCATCGCCAGGGCGCGGGCGATGGCGCAGCGCTGCTGCTGGCCGCCGGAAATATGAGCGGGGTAATGATAGCGCTTGTCGAACAGCCCGACCTTCGCCAGCAGCGCCTCGGCACGTTCGATCGCCTCGGCCTTCGCAACGCCCAGCACCTTGATCGGCGCGATCGTAACGTTCTCGAGCACGGTCAGGTGGCTCCACAGGTTGAAGCTCTGGAACACCATGCCCATCCGGCTGCGGATTCGGCTGATCTGCCTGGCGTTCAGCACCGGCGGGCGGTCTCCGCTGCGCTGGAGCTTGATCTCCTCGCCCTCGAAGGAGATCGTGCCGGATTCCGGGGTCTCCAGCAGATTGATGCAGCGCAGGAAGGTGCTTTTGCCCGAACCGCTGGCGCCGATCATGCAGATCACGTCCCGTTCGCGGGCCGCGAGGCTGACACCCTTGAGAACGGGAAAGTCGCCATAGCTCTTGTGGATGACGTCCGCGGTGAGGACGGTCTTCGCCTCCGGTCGAGACACGTGATCCTCCCCTTTGCATTGCTGGATCGGCTCTGTCCGACCTCGATTGGCAGGGACGGTATCGGCGGCTCCTGGCCGCCTCAAGTACCAATTTTTCCAAATGGTACAGACCAATTGCGCCGAGCCGCTTGACCCTGCCGCCTGCGGGCGGCTCAATCCGACCCGGTGAAGGGTGAGGTGGCGACGCGCACGCTTTCGGCCTCGCGAAGGGTGCAACAGGACATGAATTCGGCCTTCAACTATCCGTTCTGGAATGCGCTGGCGCTGGAGCGGGACGGGCCGGAACCGCTCTACGACCAGATCGCGGGGCAGCTCCGTGCGATGGTCGTGGCCGGCGCCATCCCCCGCGGAGCACGGCTGCCACCGCAGCGAAAGCTCTCGGACGAACTCGATGTCTCCCGCTCGACGATCGTGCTCGCCTATGCCCGCCTGAAGAACGAGGGCTATGCGCATGGCCGCACCGGCGCTGGGACCTATATCGAGACCGACCTGCCGGAGGATCTGCACCGCCGCCTGGACGCCCCGGCCCCAGCCGGGCCGCCGCGGCAGCCGCGCATCCTGGCAAGGCGTGGCAGCGCGCTGATGGGCCTGCCGCTCCCGAGCGAGCGTGAGCTCGGCTACGATCTCAGCCCCCTGCTCCCGGCGCTCGACGAATTGCCGTTCAGCGACATCCGCCGCAGCACCGCCGAATACTGGGGCTCTGAGCCCTGGCCCCAGTTCAGCTTCAGCGAGCGCCTCGGGCTCCCGGCCCTGCGTCAGCAGATCGCCAAATATCTCGGCGAATACGAGGGCGTGCCCTGCGCGGCCGAGCAGATCGCGGTCGTCGCCAGCACGACACAGGCCTTCATCCTTCTCGCCCAGCTGCTGCTCGACCCAGGCGACGGCGTCATCGTCGAGGATCCGGGCTATCCGACCCGGGTCGCCGCGCTCGTGGCGAATGGTGCCCGCGTCCTGCCGCATGCGGTCGATCATGACGGGCTCTGCGTCGATCGCTTCAGCGCGGAGACTGAGACCGCCCGGATGGTGATCGCCTCGCCGACCAATCAGTTTCCCTACGGCTCGACGATGCCGATGGCGCGCCGGCTTTCGCTGCTGGCCTGGGCCCGCGCACGGGACGCCTGGGTGATCGAGTATGATTACAGCAGCCCGATCGGCATCAACCGCCAGCCCCTGGCTTCCCTGCTGTCGCTCGATACCGACCAGCGCGTCATCTTCATCGGCAACATCAACCGGATCTTCTCCCCGTCGCTCGGCCTGACCTATCTGGTCCTGCCCCCCGATCTGGTCGAGCTGTTCTACCGGGCCAAGCTGGTCTTCTCCTGCTATCTGCCGCCGCCGCTGCAGCAGATGGTGGCCGATATCATGGGCCGGGGCGTGCTGGCCCGGCATGTCAGGCGGATGCGGCTTCTGTATCGCGAGCGGGCGGCCATCCTCGTCGGAGCCCTGCGTGAGGCGCTCAGCGATCGGCTGGTCATTCCCGAGGTGACGGCGGGGTTGCATCTGACCGCCCATGCGCGCGGCCCGCTCGACGACCGCGCGGTCACCGATGCCGCCCGGCAGCGCGGCATCGATGTGCCGGCCCTGTCCCGCTACCGGCTGCAGAGCCAGGAGGCGACGGGGTTCATCTTCGGCTTCGGCAATACCGCGCCCGAGCGCATTCCGCCGGCGGTGCGGCGCTTTGCCGAGATCGTGGCGGCGACCTAGCGTGGCCGTGGCGAAGAATTTGAAATTTGACGCCGGGGCTCGAAGAAGCACCGGCCTGGGGGAGAACGAGATGATCGATGAGAATGGATTGGCGCAGCGCTTGATGCGCGAGCACGAGGAACAGGTGCGCTTCCGCCCGTTCGCGGCGGCGAGCGGCATCGCTTCGCTCGAGGACGCCTACAGGGTGCAGGACCGCTATGTCTCGCTGCTGCAAACCCGGTTCGGTGACGGGATCGGCTACAAGATCGGCCTGACCTCGCAGCGCATGCAGACGATGTGCGGCATCGACCAGCCGATCGCCGGGGTCGTCCTGGCCGACCGGCTGCACCATTCCGGCGCGAAGGTCGCAATCTCCGGCTATGGGCGGATCGGTCTCGAATTCGAGATCGCCGTGCGCCTAGCGAACGATCTTCCCGTCGGCGGCCCCGCCTTCACGCCCGAAACCGTCGCTGCCCATGTCGGCGGCGTCTGCGCCGCAATCGAGATCGTCGACGACCGCGCCGCCGACTATGCCGAGCTCGACGTGCTCTCGCTCGTCGCCGACAATTCCTGGAACGGCGGCATCGTCCTCTCCGAATTCCGCAGCGCATGGCCCGCGCTGGATGCGGTCACCGGCGTGGTCCACCGCAATGGCGTCGAGATCGACCGCGGCCACGGACGGGACGTGCTCGGCCACCCCTTCTCGCCCCTGGCCTGGCTGGCGAATGCGCTGGCGGCCAAGGGCCGGACGCTACGTGCCGGCGATGTGGTCATGACCGGCAGCCTGGTCACCACCCGCTTTCCGACCGAGACGGAAACCTACACTTTCGCGTTGGACGGCATCGGAGCCGTCGAACTCACTGTCGAAGCCGGCAAACCTGGCTGAAACAGGTTTGCTCCCGCCCCCTCTCCTTGCAGGCGTTTGTACCGTCGTGGCTGACTGGAAAGCCCCCGGTGCAGACTGTAAGCAAGAGCCATGGCGCAGCAGGACCATGATCTCTGTGTCCCGATCGATGCCGGACTTGTTCGACGATTGATCGCCGCACAATTCCCCGCATGGGCTGACCTGCCCATCGAGCCAATCGAGCCGGGCGGCTGGGACAATCGTACCTTTCGTCTGGGCGATCAGATGTCGGTCCGCCTGCCGAGTGCGGCTGCCTATGCGCCTCAGGTCGAAAAGGAGCGCCGCTGGCTGCCAAAGCTGGCGCCTCACCTCCCATTGCCGATCCCCGCGCCACTTGCCCTGGGCGCTCCAGCGGAGGCCTACCCGTGGCCATGGTCCGTCTATCGCTGGCTTGACGGCGAGCCAGCCGCGACCAACCCGATTGCCGATCTCACGCAGTTCGCCCGCTCGCTTGCCGGGTTTCTCGGCGCCCTTCAGCGCATCGACGCGACTGGCGGGCCGGCGGCGGGGCAACATAATTTTCATCGGGGTGGCAGGCTGGCGGTCTATGATGCAGAAGCCCGGGCTGCGCTTGCAGCGCTTGGGTGCCGCACCGACATCGCTGCGGCCGAGAGCGTATGGGCCGCCGCGCTCGGTTCGCAGTGGCGCGGCCCGCCTGTCTGGGTCCATGGCGATATTGCCCTTGGCAACCTGCTCATCAGGAATGGCAAGCTCTTTGCCGTGATCGACTTCGGGAGTTCGGGGGTCGGCGACCCTGCCTGCGACCTCGCGATCGCGTGGACGGAGTTTACCGGAGCGAGCCGCGACATGTTCCGTGCCGCGCTTTCCCTCGACGACGACACCTGGGCCCGCGCCCGCGGCTGGGCCCTGTGGAAGGCGCTGATCACGGTTGCCGGCCACGATCGCAACCAGCGCGATGCGGACAAATCATGGCAGGTGATCGAGCGCGTATTGGCGGACCACCGGCAGTTCGACGGCAAATAGGTGAACCCGAACATCCCCGCCGGGAGCGCGCCTCTCCGGGCTTATCCCGGCCGGCGGTTTGATCCATGGGATCCGCCGCTGTCCAGGCCATCCAGGCAATCTTCGAGCTGCCGAAGCAGGCTTTGCAATTCGGCAAGACGCTCGCTGCCGTAACGTCCCGTGATCTCGCGATAGATCGCCTCGGACTCGACGCCGGCCCGCTCGATCAGCTCAAGACCCAGCGGCGAGATCGAGACGAGCCCCCGGCGCAGATCGGCCTGCGAGGTGCGCCGCAGGATGAGGCCGCGTTCGTCGAGGTCCTTCAGGATGCGCGAAAGACTGGGCGCGAGCAGGAACGTGTCCTCCGCCAGCGCCGTCACCTCGATCGTGTTCACGGCCGTCAGGGCGCGCAGAACGCGCCACTGCTGCTCCGTCATGCCGAAATGCCGAAGGCTGGCACGGAAATGGCGCATCACCGCTTCCCGGGCCCGCAGCAGGGACATCGGCAGGGATTTGGAGAAATGGCGCAGGCGCACGCGCGCTGCCGGCTGCCCGGTTTCGGCAGGCAGGTCCAGGCCCTCGGCTGGCGTCCGGTCGCTCATCAATCCCCCCGCTGCCAGGAATGGCCTGGCCAGCCCCATTTTCCGGCCTGCCGAGTCGCCCTTTTCAGGCCGACATCTTCTCTGGAATACCGCGCTGCTTCAAATACTCGCGGTAATTGCTCGTCTTGAAATTGACCGTCTCATCGGCCTCTTCCATCTGCACGGAAATKCCGAGGGGCCGCGACGCGCTGACCGGGGCGAGCAGCGCCTTCACCGCCTCGATCACCCGGCTGCCCGCCGTCTTGCGGTCGGCCTCGGAGCGCCCGGCCGCGATCCGCAGCAGGACATGCACGAACGCGTTATCGGGGTGACCGTCGACGATGAGATAGTTCGCGACGGGCACGCCGCGCGTGCGCGCCCCGGCGAAGGGGAAGATGCTGCCGTCGCCGATCAGGGCATCCTGCACGGTCTTCAGCAGCGCGGGCACGTCGACGCTGGCTTCGAGATTGGTCGAATACTCGACCCAGATATGAGGCATGGATACGATCCGTTGCTGGATTAGCGGAGGGCGGCAGCGGCGGCAGTGATGCCGGCACCGACTGAGGGGACGGGGTGACCGAGCGCAACAAGCGTGCGTTCGAGAAAATGCAGGTCGGTCAGGATATCGGCTTCGCTGATCTGGCCCATCGTGCCGATGCGGATGACCCTGCCGCTCAGCCGGTTGCGCGCACCGGCGATCATCGTGTTGTAGGTCTCGTTGAGGTGCTTGACGATCGCCCCGCCCGTCAGGGGCTCGGGCACCGACGCGACGACAACGGTCTGGGAGGCCACGGCAGGATCACCGAAAGCCGGCAGGCCAAGCGCGACACAGCCGGCGCGGAGCGCGCCCGAGAGCCGCTCGTGCCGCGCGAAGACCTGCGGCAGCCCCTCCTCGTGAATCATCTTCAGCGCCTCGTGCAGGCCAAAGAGCAACGAGACCGGGCAGGTGAAGGCGGTCTCCTGGTTGTCGACGACGGCCAGCGCCTTGCGCATGTCCCAGTAGAAGCGCGGGCAGCGGTCGGTGCGCTCGATGACCTTGCGGGCCTTGTCGCTGACGCTGGCGAGGCCGAGGCCGGGCGGGCACATCAGCGCCTTCTGCGAGCCGGTGACGACGATGTCGACGCCCCACTCGTCCTGGCGCAGCTCCATGCCGCCGAGCCCGCTGATCGAGTCGACGAGGAACAGCGTCTCGCGCTCGCGCAGGAGCGCGCCGATGCCGGCAAGATCGGTCACCGCACCGGTCGAGCTCTCGTTATGGACAGCGATCACGGCGCGGTACTCGGCCTTGTCGAGCTCGGCGGCGACCCGCGCCGGGGTCGGCGCATGCCCCCATTCGCTCTCGATGACGTCGACCTGCGCGCCCAGTGCCCGCGCGATCTGGGCATAGCGCTCGCTGAACTGGCCGTGGACCAGCGCCAGCACTTTCTCGCCGGGAGCGAGAATATTGACGAGGCTCGCCTCCATCACGCCGGTTCCGGAGCTGCCGAAGACCAGCACCGGCGCCTGCGTGCCGAAGAGCGGCTTGATCAGGCGCTGGATCTCGCCCAGCACGACACGCATCTGCGCGCCGCGATGGTTGACGATCGGCAGCGCGGTGGCACTGCGCACGCGCTCGGGGATCGAGATCGGCCCGGGGATGCGCAGGCGATAGGGATAAGCGGCGGAAGGCGTCGTGCTCACGGGGTTCAGGCTCCGGACTGGAATGATGGCTGCGGCTGGGCCGGCCGGTTAGTGAATGACCTGCTGGATGAACTGGCGGGCGCGCTCGGTTCGCGGCGCAGAGAAGAAGGCGTCCGGCGTCCCGACTTCGGCGATGGCGCCGTTATCCATGAAGACGACCCGGTCAGCCACGGCGCGCGCAAAACCCATTTCATGGGTGACGCAGATCATCGTCATGCCGGTGCCGGCGAGCTCGATCATCACGTCCAGGACCTCCTTGACCATCTCGGGATCGAGAGCGGAAGTCGGCTCGTCGAAGAGCATGACGTCCGGTTCCATGGCGAGCGCCCGGGCGATAGCGACGCGCTGCTGCTGGCCGCCCGAGAGCTGGTTCGGGAACTTGCGGGCCTGCTGGCCGATATGGACGCGTTCGAGCAGCTCCATGGCCTGGGCTTCCGCCGCGGCGCGCGGCAGGCGCCTGAGCTTGATCGGGCCGAGCGTCAGGTTGTCGAGGATCGACAGATGCGGGAACAGGTTGAACGACTGGAAGACCATGCCGACGCGCTGCCGGATCTTCTCGATATTGTCGTCGCCCTGAGACACGGTCTCGCCGCCGACCGTGATCCTGCCACCCTCATAGTGCTCGAGGCCGTTGATGCAGCGGATCATCGTCGACTTGCCCGAGCCCGACGGGCCGCAGACCACGATGCGTTCGCCCTGCTTCACCGCAAGGTCGATGCCGCGCAGGACGTGGAACTGCGAGAACCATTTATCGACGTTCTCGAGCCGGATGATGGGATTTTCCATGATTGCAATACCCGATGCGGTCAGGCCCGGTCGGCCCGTGCGAAGCCGCCCTCGATGGCGCGGCTGTAGCAGGACAGCCCAAAGCTCATGAGCCAGAAGACCAGCCCGACGACGAAGTAACCCTCGGCCTGCGAGCCGACCCAGAGCGGGTCCGCGACGCCGGCGGAGACGATGTTGAGCAGGTCGAACAATCCGACGACCATCACCAGCGTCGTGTTCTTGAGCAGCGAGATGGTGGTGTTGACGATGCCGGGCACGACCTTCCGGATCGCCTGGGGCAGGATGATGTAGAGCATCGTGCGCCAGTAGCCGAAGCCGAGCGCCATGGCCGCCTCGTACTGCCCCTTCGGCAGCGCCTGCAGGCCTCCGCGCACCACCTCGGCCATGTAGGCAGCCTCGTAGAAGATGATGCCGACCACGGCGAGCGCGAGCGGATCAGGCTTCATGCCGGAAGGCAGGAAGAAGGGCAGCATCACGATGGCCATGAACAGCACCGTGATGAAGGGCACGCCGCGGCAGAATTCGATGAAGCCGATGCAGAACCAGCGGACCAGCGGCATCTGGCTGCGCCGCCCGAGCGCGAAGAGCGCGCCGAAGGGCAAGGAGAAGCTGATGCCGGAGACGGCAAGGATCAGCGTGAGCAGGAGCCCGCCCCATTTGTCGCTGGGCACCACCGGCAACCCGGCGACCCCGCCATGCAGCAGGACGAAGGTGACGACCGGCAGGACCACCATCATGAACAGGCCGGCATAGCCCTTCCCCGGAATGCGGGGCACCATCAGCCAGGTCAGCCCGGCGATCAGCAGGGCAAAGACGGTATCCGGGCGCCAACGTTCCAGCGGAGGGTAGAAGCCGTAGATGAACTGCGAGGCCTTGGCTGCAACGAAGCCCCAGCAGGCACCGCCCGGCACGCAATCGGCCCGGCTTGCAGCGGTCCAGGTCGCCTTGAACAGCGCCCAGGGCAGGATGGTCCAGGCGATCGCCCCGAGGATGAGGGCGACCGCGAGCGACAGCAACGCGTCGCGCCAGGAGGCGAAGATGCGCCGGCGCAGCCAGAGCGCGATCCGGGCCGGCGCACCGGCATGGGCGGCCGGGCGGCGCGGCGTATCGGAGATGAGGGCGGCTTCGGTCACCGTTCGACGATCCTGGTCATGTGGTTGAACAGGTTGATCAGCGCGCCGATCAGCAGGCTGATCGCGAGATAGACGGCCATGGTCATGCCGACGATCTCGATGGCGCGGCCGGTCTGGTTGATGCTGATGCCGGTGAAGACGCCGACGAGATCGGGATAGCCGATCGCCACCGCGAGCGAGGAGCCCTTGAGGATATTGAGATACTGGTTCGACAGGGGCGGCAGCAGGACGCGCACCGCCTGCGGGATCACGATGAAGCGCAAGGTCCACCACCAGCCGAAGCCGAGCGCGGCCGCGGCTTCGCGCTGGCCCTTGCTCACGGACTCGATGCTGGCGCGTACCAGCTCGCCGATGAAGGCAGCGTTGTAGATCGCCATGGCGAAGACGAGTGCCGTCAGCTCCGGCACCAGGGCCCAGCCGCCGATGAAATTGAACCCTTTGAGCTGCGGCACGGAGACCGAGACCTGCGTGCCTGTCAGCGCGACAGTGAGGACCGGCAGGAGCACGAGCACCGCCAGCGACGGCAACCAGGCGTTCACCGAACGCCCCGTGCGCTCGGCATAGGAGGTCAGGCTGCGGAACAGGGCGAGCGCCGCAACGACTGCAATGAGGATGGCGATGACCAGGAGCCCCGGGCGATCGCTTGTCAGCGCCGGCAGGAAGACGCCGCGGTTCGAGAGATAGACCATGTCGCCGATACCGACGGCGACGCGCGGAGCGGGAAAGGCCCGGAGCGCGACATTGTACCAGATCAGGATATGGAGGAGCTGCGGCAGGTTGCGGACGAGCTCGACATAGATGCGAGCGGCGCGCGACACGGCCCAGTTGCCGGAGAGCTGCGCGATGCCGATGGCGAAGCCCAGGATCGTCGAGAGCACGATGGCGATCGCCGTCACCAGCAGCGTGTTGGTGATGCCAACGAGGAAGACCCGCCAGTAATTGTCGCTCGACGTATACGGGATCAGGTGGAACGCGATCTCGAAGCCCGCCTCCTGCCACAGGAAGTCGAACCCGAGCTTGAGGCCGCGGGCCGCGAGATTGTCGTAGAGGTTGCCGATGGCGACATGGGCCACCCAGGCCAGCGCGACCACGAGCAGCGCCTGGAAGACCCAGCCCATGACGCGGCGGCGTCCCGGCAGCGCAGTACGCTGAGATGATCGAACGGCAGGTGTGGTGGTCATTGTCCGGCTTGTCTGCGTGTGGGGAGATCGAGGCCGGCGGCTGGCGCCGGCCTCGCGCCTTTCGCTCAGCGGAGCAGCGGCGACGACATCAGGCCCTTGTTGTTCCAAAGGTTGTTGAGGCCGCGCTCGAGCTTGATCGGGCTCTTGTTGCCGAGATTGCGCTCGAACATCTCGCCGTAATTGCCGACGGCCTTGATCGCGTTGAGCGCCCAGTCATTGCCGAGCCCGAGCTTGACGCCGAAATCACCGGTCACGCCGAGCAGGCGCTGGACCTCCGGCGAGGTCGAACTCGCCTTCAGCTTCTCGACATTGGCCTGGGTGATCTCCAGCTCCTCGGCGGCGATCAGCGCATTGAGCGTCCAGCCGACGATATCCCGGAAGCGGCTATCGTCCTTGCGCACGACCGGGCCGATCGGCTCCATCGAGATCAACTCGGGCAGCACGACCCAGTCATCCGGCTTGCCGAGCTTCGACACGGCTCCGGCCAGGGCGCTCAGAACATTCGCATAGACGTCGCAACGCCCGGTTTCGAGGTTCTTCTCGTTCTGGTCGCGCGAATTGGCGGCGACCGGGGTGAACTTCAGGCCGTTCTTGCGGAAATAGTCGGCGAGGTTCAGCTCGTAATTGGAACCAGCGGAGACGCAGATCGACGCGCCATCGAGCTCCTTGGCGCTTTTGACGCCGAGCGACTTCTTCGCCAGGAAGCCCTGGCTGTCATAGAGATAGGCGCCGGGCCAGGCGACGTTCAGCTCGATATCGCGAACAAAGGTATGCGTGGCGGTGCGCGCCAGCAGATCGATGCCGCCCGACTGGAGCGTGGCGAACGCCGTCTTGATCTCGAGCGGCACGAACTTGATCTTCTCGGCATCGCCCAGCACGGCGGCGGCGACGGCACGGCAGAAATCGACCTCGAAGCCATTCCATTTCGCTGCGCTGTCGAGCGTGCTCATGCCGGTCTGCACGCCGCTGGACACGCCGCAATTGAGCAGCCCGCGCGCCTTGATCGTCTTCTGCGTGTCGCCGCTCTGGGCCGAAGCCACTGTCACGGCAGCCAGCATGCAGCCGGCAGCGAGGGTCCATTTGTTGCGCAGATATCCGAGCATTCCAATTCTCCCAGCAATTCCTACGGAGCGGTCATCGCGATCGGGGCCGCTCCGAAAACCGGGCCCCGATCTCACATAACAAGTTAATTATCAAGTTAATTATATCGGAGCGGGGAGCCGAAGAGATTGCATTCCCATTCCGATTTGATCTGGTTTGTCAGATGCTTGACTACGCGCCGGGGCTGCCGTCGCCATGACCGGGGCTGCATGGAGAGCCGACGGCTCCCCTGCCGAACGCATGCGGTGCGGCGCCCCCGCCAGCACTCCACCACTGGAGCCGAACGCCGCAAGCCGGCGCCGGCGCGACACGGCGCCGCGGGGGCCGTGGCCGCCCTCCGGGGACGCCGCCCCTTGCCCTTAGGGCAGAGGGAGCGACAGGCGTCTGCCTATTCGAAGAAGCAGCTGACGCTGCCCAGCGGGCCGTAATCGCCGGTGATGGTGTCGCCATGCCGCGCTTCCACCGGGCGAATGAAGGAGCCCGCCAGGACGATCTGGCCGGCCTCGATATGGTCGCCATAGGCGGCGAGCCGGTTCGCAAGCCAGGCGACGCCACGGGCGGGATGGTTCAGCACGCCAGCTCCGAGCCCTGTCTCCTCGACCTGGCCGTTGCGCGAGACGATGGCGCCGACCCAGCGAAGATCGACCTGGTCCGGCCGCATGGCACGGCCCCCGACGACGATGCCGGCATTGGCGGCATTGTCGGCGATCGTGTCGACGATAGTGCGGGCCTTCCCGCTCTGCGGATCGACGCGCAGAATGCGGGTATCGAGGATCTCGAGCGCCGGAGTGATGTAGTCGGTGGCATTGAGCACGTCGAAGATCCCGATATTGGGGCCCTTCAGCGGCGCCTTCATCACGAAGGCGATCTCGGCCTCGATCCGCGGCTGGATGAAGCGGTCCTTCGGCACGCTGTCGCCATCGGCGAACATCATGTCGTCGAACAGCACGCCTGAATCCGGGATGTCGATATTCAGCGCGTATTGCATCGCCTTGGAGGTCAGGCCGATCTTCCAGCCGATCACCTTTCGACCGGCGGCGATCTTGTGCTTCACCCAGGCGCCCTGGATGGAATAAGCGTCATCCATCGTCATCTGAGGATGCCTGAGCGACATCAGCCCCGTCTGGCGGCGCGTCCGTTCGGCCTCGTCGAGGCTCAGCGCCGCGGCGGCGATTTCATTGGCGTTCAGCATCGATCAGGCCTCGTCGGCAATGGTGTTGCGGAGAAGGCCGATCCCCTCGGCCTCGACCTCGACGACGTCACCGGGCTTCAGCCAGACCGGCGGCTCCAGGCGAGCCCCTGCCCCGGTCGGCGTGCCGGTGACGAGGATGTCGCCCGGCACGAGCGTGGTGAAGGTCGAGATGTAGCTGATGATCCGGCGGAAGGAGAAGACCATCCGGCTGGTCCGGTCCTCCTGGCGCAGCTCGCCGTTGACGCGGGTCGTCAGCGCGATATCGGCGATCTGCGCCTCATCGCTGAAGGGAACGAGCCATGGCCCGATGGAGCCCGAGCGGTCGAAATTCTTGCCCTGCGTGACGTTGAACTTGGCGTGCCGAACCCAGTCCCGGATCGTCCCCTCATTGCAAAGCGACAGGGCCGCGACATGGTTCAGCGCGTCGCGCTCGGCGATGCGGCGCCCCGCTTTGCCGATGACGATGACGATCTCGCCCTCATAATCGAGCTGCACGCTCTCGGGCGGGCGGATCAGCGGCTGGTCATGACCGGTGAAGGAGCGGGGAAAGCGCGGGAACAGGGAGGGATTGGCCGGGGCGGCCTGGCCATCCTTGTATTCGGCGTTGCGGTCGGGAAAATTGACGCCCACGCAGATGATCTTTTCGGGCGCGGCAATCGGAAGCTCGTAGCGGATCGCCTGGAACGGCAGATCCGGAGACAGCCCCGCCGCCGCGTCGGCAAGCTTCGCAAAGGCGCCCTCGGCTACCACCTCCTTCAGGCTCGGCCACCGAGCCGAGAAGCGGCTGGACAGGTCAATGACGCCCCCTTCCACGGCCAGGCCGTATCCGGCGCGGTTTTCAGCGGAGAAGCTGACGAATCTGGGGGCAAGCATGAATCCGGTCCTTCTGTCGCCTCGTGCCTTTGGCCGAGATCGACGTCTTCGAGAGTTGATTGCCAGGGGGATGGCGACGCGGCGGGCTGGCTTCAGCAACGGCGCAGGACCACACCGCCACGCAGGATTTATGATTATCATGTTAATTAGATAGCATGACCCGATCAAGAGGCGATCCGGCCTTATCCCCTACCCTGCCCTGACGTCCTGAGGTCGCGGCGGACATGTCGGGAAACCGCGCAGCGAAACCTGCGGTTCCGCATCGGCGCGCCATCGCTACGTGATCGATAGACGAGCAGTGGGACCACCGGTGCCCGCCCTTCACATCTGGGGAAGGCCGCCGTGACCGTTGGCGCCCATGCCGACGTCCCGTCAGCATTCCAGCCATCTCGGCGATCCGACTGACGCTTGACAGCCCGCTCGATCAAACCATAGCATATCAAATAACAAAATGATGTTTCATTATATGAAATGAAACACAGAGGGACGCTCCTTGACGCTCGATACCGACAAAGCCTCCGCCAAAGCTGTGCCTGCCGGCACAAGCACGCTCGACCTCGCCCTGCAGGCAGTCGAGTATCTGGTCCTGCAGAGCCGCCCCGTCGCACTGGCGCAGATTGCCGAGGCGCTCTCCTCCTCCAAGGCCACCATCTACCGGCATCTGGTGACGCTTCAGCGCCACGGCTTCGTCCGGCAGGATCCGAATACCGGCCGCTACGATGCCGGCATCAAGCTGATGGTCCTCGGCGAGGCGCTGCGACAGCGCTTCGATATCGTCTCGGCAGCACGCGAGGAGTTGATGACGCTCCGCGACCGCTCCGGCCAGGCCGTGACGCTTTGCGACGTGATCGATGAGGAATTGATCGTCCTCGAGCTGATCCAGGGCCGCACGATGATCGAATTCGCGATGCGGCCGGGCACGCGGCTCGCCTTCCACGCCAGCGCGCATGGCAAGATCTGGCTCGCCTTCGGCTCGCCGGAACGCAGTCGCACCGTTGCAGCCGGCGAGTTGAAGGCGTGGACGCCGAGCACGATCGTCTCCGGTGAGGCGCTTCTGGCGGAAATCGCACGCGTCCGCGAGTGCGGCTGGGCCACTGCGCCCGACCAGGTGATCACCGGCGTCAACACGCTGGCCGCCCCGGTCTTCGACCACCGCAAGGCGCTGGTCGGCTCGATCGCCATCGTCGGCTCCACGCAATTCATCGCGCCAGAACCCGATCCCGAACAGATCCGCGAAGTCGTCGGCGCAGCCGCACGCATCTCGCGCGGATTGACCTGGAAAGACTGAGATCATGACCTATTCCTTGGCCGTCGATATCGGCGGCACCTTCACGGACATCGTCCTGCGCGACTCCCGCGGCAGCCTCAGCGTCGACAAGACACTGACCACCCACCACGACCTGCTGGAGGGCTTCTTCCGGGGTGTCGATTCCGTGCTGGGCAAGGCCGGCATCGCGGCCGGCGCGATCGATGGTGTCGTGGTCCACGCCACCACGGTCGTCACCAACGCGCTGATCGAGCGCAAGGGGCTGCCGACGGCGCTCGTCGTCACGGAGGGCTTCCGCGACGTGCTCTCGATCCGCAACGAGCACCGCTATGACATGTACGATCCGCAGATCGAGTTCCCCGAGCCGCTGGTGACGCGCGAGCTGACCTTCGGCATCAAGGAGCGGGTCCTGGCAGACGGCACCCTCGCGCTTGCTCCGGCAGCCGAGGACATTACCGAACTCGCAGCCGAGATCCGCGCCTCCGGTGCTCGCGCCATCGCGATCTGCTTCCTCAACAGTTTCGCCAATCCTGAAAACGAGGTCGCGGTCGCGGCTGCCCTCTCTCGCGAACTCAACGACGTGTTCATCTGCACCTCGGCCGAGGTCGCGCCGCAGATCCGCGAATACCAGCGCGCCTCGACGGCGACGGTGAATGCCTACGCCATGCCGATCTCGCAGCCCTATCTCAAGCGGCTGAGCGACCGGCTGCGCGTCGAGGGTTTCGCCAACACGCCGCTGATCATGCTGTCCTCGGGCGGCGTCGTCGGCGCCGAGACAGCGGGCAAAAATCCCGTGCGCATGATCGAGAGCGGTCCGGCAGCCGGCGCCCTTGCTGCCTGCCACTATGCGGAGCTGCTCGGTATCGATCGACTGATGTCGTTCGACATGGGCGGCACCACGGCCAAGGCCTGCCTGATCGAGAACCGTACGCCGCTGATCACCGGGCTGTTCGAGGTCGACCGGCGCTACCGCTTCCGGGAAGGCAGCGGCCTGCCCGTCACGGTGCCTTCGATCGACCTGATCGAGATCGGCGCCGGCGGCGGCAGCATCGCCCATGTCGACGATCTCGGCCTGCTCAAGGTCGGGCCCGAAAGCGCGGGCTCCAATCCGGGACCTGCCTGCTACGGCCGCGGCGGCAAGAACGCGACCGTCACCGATGCAGATCTCGTGCTCGGCCTGATCGATGCCGAGAACTTCCTCGGCGGCGACATGTCGCTCGACAAGGCAGCCTGCGACGCCGCGATGGCGCGGCTCGGCGATGCGCTCGGCCTCAACGCCGTCCAGGCGGCGCGCGGCATCTACCGCATCGTCACGGAGGCCATGGCCTCGGCGGCGCGGACCCACGCCACCGATCGCGGCGTCGATTATCGCGGCCTGCCGCTCTTCGCCTTCGGGGGGGCCGGTCCGTTGCACGCCTGCGGCGTCGCGGACCTGCTGCAGAGCACCAGCGTGATCGTACCGCCGCAGTCGAGCGTGCTGTCGGCCTTCGGCACGCTCGTCACGCCGGTCCGGCTCGATCTGGTGCGCAGCGACCTGACGCGGGTCGACCATCTCGACTGGGGCCGCGTCGATCGTGTGCTCGGCGAGCTCGAGAGCGAGGGGCTGACGGCGCTCGGCGTATCCGGTTGCGCGGCGTCCGACGTCACGATCCTCATCGGCGCGGACATGCGCTATGTCGGCCAGCAGCACGAGGTCACGATCATCTTCGAGACCGACCCGCGCAAGAGCCGTGACAGCGCAGCGCTGACGGCACAGTTCGAGGCGGCCTATCGCACCCTCTACGGCGTCAACCCCTCGCATGTCCCGATCGAACTCGTGACCTGGCGCGTCGTGGCACGCGGTCCCCTGCCGCATTTCGACAGCCAGGCCCGGCCCCAGAACACAGCCGGTGCACCCAAGCGTCATCGTCCGGTCCATGCCTGGGAAGACGGTCAGTCGGTGCCGGTCTACGAGCGCTCCGCCCTCGCCACCGGCCAGACCATCGCCGGCCCCGCCATCATCGAGGAGCGCGAGACCACGACCGCGCTGCCCCCGGGCTGGAGCGCGACGATCGACGCGCTCGGCTGCATCGTCGCCACGAAAGGCTGAAATCCGATGGACGGAGTCGAACTCGAAATCCTCTGGTCGAACCTGATCGGTATCGTCAACGAACGCGCCAAGGCGCTGCAGCGCATCGCCTTCAGCCCGATCGTGCGCGAAGCCGGCGACCTCGCCTGCGCGCTCTTCGACCAGCGCGGACGCATGGTGGCGCAGGCCAATACCGGCACACCCGGCCATATCAACTCGCTCGCCATCGCGGGAGCCCATCTCGTGCGCCTGTTCGAAGGGCGGTGCGAACCCGGCGACGTGCTGATCACCAACGACCCCTGGCTCTCGGCCGGGCACTTCTTCGACATCACGATCCTGACGCCCATCTTCAACGGCACCAAACTGCTCGCCTATATCGGCTCGACCATCCACCACACCGATATCGGCGGCTACGGCATCGGCGCCGGTGCCCGCGACGTGCATGAGGAAGGCCTCTGGATCCCGCCGCTCAAGCTCTACGAGCGCGGCAAGCCGAGCGAGATGCTGCACGACATCATCCGCCGCAATGTGCGCACGCCCGACGCCGTCTTCGGCGACCTGTCGGCGCAGGTCTCTTCCGGCGAGGCCGCCGCCGAGCACCTGATCACGCTGTGCGAGCGCTACGGCATCGAGGACATCGAGGCCCTGTCCGACGAGATCATCGATCGCTCCGAGGAGGCGACGCGCAACGCCATCCGCAAGCTGAAGCCCGGCACCTATCATGGCGAGGCCGTCTTCGACGTTCCCGGCGGCGAGATCATCACCTTGAAGAGCGCCGTCACCGTCGATGCCGAGAGCGGTTCGATCATCGTCGACTTCGACGGTTCCTCACCGCAGACGACGACCGGCATCAACGTGGTGCTGAACTACACCCACGCCTATTCGACCTTCGCGATCCGCTCCTGCCTCAATCCGGACCTGCCGAACAACACCGGCTCGCTCGCGCCGATCGAAGTCCGCGCTCCCGTGGGCTCGATCATCAACTGCGCCTATCCTGCGCCGGTGAATGCGCGCCATGTGGTCGGCATGTACGTCCCGATGCCGATCCTGAAGGCGCTGCATCAGGTCATGCCGGAACGGGTCCTGGCGGAAGGATCAGGCGCGGTCTGGACCATTCAGATCCAGGGCCGGCGTCCGAGCGGCGAACCCTTCACCTCGTCGATGTTCAACTATTCCGGCGGCATGGGCGCGCGCGCCGGCAAGCCGGGGCCGAGCGCCACCTGCTATCCGACAGGGGTCGCGGCTGTGCCGATCGAGATCCTGGAAGCAGCGATGCCGATCGTCTTCGACCGCAAGGAACTGCGGCCGGGGTCCGGCGGCAAGGGCCGGATGCAGGGCGGGGACGGCCAGATCATCCAGTTTCACATGCGTACCGACCATGCTTGGCTGCTCAACGCGGTGCCGAGCCGGCTCGAACGCGGGCCTGACGGGATCGATGGCGGCCTGCCGGGGGCGCCCGGGCGCTTCCTCGTCAACGGCACATCCGTCAGCGAGGCGAAGAAGCTGACGATGAAGGCCGGCGACGTCGTGCTGCTGGAGACGCCCGGCGGCGGCGGCTACGGCAAGCCGGCGGCCTGAGAACTGCCATCGGGCGCAAGACCAGATCGTTGCACAAGACCAAGAAAAAGGCGGAGCCCCGCACCGGGGCGACCAGTCGAAGCCAAGGGAAACCGGGAGGACAGTTGATGAAGCAGACCCTATTTGCGGCCGGCATCGCCGCAAGCGTCGCGATGGTCGGCGCGGCGCCCGCCCGCGCGCAGGAGCCCTACAAGATCGGCGTCTCGGCAGGTCTGACCGGCTATGCCGCGACGGTCGATCGCGCCTGGCGCGACGGCGTTGAACTGGCGGCCGCGGCGGTGAACGCCAAGGGCGGCGTCATGGGCCGCAAGATCCAGGTTGTCGTCGAGGACAACCGATCCGAGCCGCAGGAGGCGGTGACCGTCTATCGGAAGATGCTGAGCTCGGACAAGGTCGACGTCTTCGTCAGCGGCTGCGTCTCGGCCGGCAATTTCGCGGCCGCCGGCCTGCTCTTGCGCGCCAAGGTGCCGATGATGCTGTGCTCGATCCTGCCGCAGCAGGCCGAGCACCTGCCCTGGGCCTTCACCACCCTGCCGCCGGCCGGCTTCGAGGTCGACAAGCGCCTGGAATACCTCAAGGAAAAGACGCAGATCCGAAAGATCGCGGTGCTGCATGACCCGACCCCCTACGCCAATCTCCAGAAGGGCGTGGCCGAGCGCAACGCGGCCAAGTACGGCCTCGAGGTCGTCTCTGTCGATCAGTACAAGCAGGACGACCCTGATCTCAGCGTCCAGATCAGCAAGGCGCGTTCGGCGGGCGCCGAAGCGATCCTGAAGATCGGGCTCGGCGGCACGACGCTGACCGCGGCCAAGAACATCAAGCAGCTCGGCGCCGACATGCTGCTGCTGACGAGCCTCGAGGACCTGGCCGTGTTCGGTCCGGTCTCCGAGGTGCTGGGCGACAAGTTCTTCTTCGTCGCCTCGCCGTCGCAGGTCTATGAGGCGCTGCCCGAGGGCACCCTCAAGACCGGCATCAAGGCCTTCCTCGAGCCCTGGCGCGAAAAATACAGGGATCGCGACCCGAACTGGGCCTCGCGCGGCTGGGACGGCGTCATGCTGACGGTCGCCGCGATCGAGAAGGCGAAGTCCTTCGAGGGCGAGAAGGTTCGCGCCGCCTATGAGGAGTTGACCGGCTTCCAGGGCACGACCGGCATCTACAATTTCCGGCCGGACCTGCATCAGGGCATCACCGAGAACCCCTTTGTGCTGGCCACCATCGAAGCCGGCAAGGTCAAGGTGGTGCAATGAGCCTCGCGGTCGCGACCAAGATAGAAGCGAGCGCTGCTCCGCCGATCCTGGCCGCGACCGGCCTCTCGGCGCGCTATGGCCATGTCGAGGCGCTGCACGGGGTCGATCTGCACATCGGCGAGGGCGAACTCGTCGCCGTGCTCGGCCCCAACGGGGCCGGCAAGTCGACGCTGCTGCGCGCGATCATGGGGCTCTCCGCCAATAGCGGCGAGGTCCGTTTCCGGGGCCAGGCGCTGTCGCGGCACGATGCAGTCGCGGTCGCTTCGCGCGGCATCGTGCTGGTGCCGGAGGGGCGCGGTCTCTTCGCCCCGATGTCCGTTGCCGACAATCTCGAACTCGGCGCCTATCGCTTGCGGGACAAGGCCGAATTCAACCGCCGGCGCGAGCGCGTGCTGACCCTGTTCCCGCGCCTGAAGGAACGGCTCGGACAGGCCGCAGGCTCCATGTCCGGCGGCGAGCAGCAGATGCTCGCCCTTGGCCGTGCGCTGATGGCCGGGCCGAAGCTGCTGCTGCTCGACGAGCCCTCGCTCGGCCTCGCGCCGCGCGTCACCGAGGAAATCCTGGAGACGCTCGGCCTCCTGAACCGCGAAGGCCTGGCGATCGTGCTGGTCGAGCAGAAGGCGCCGCTCGCGCTCGAACTTGCCAACCGCGTCTACCTGCTTTCGCTCGGGCGCATCGTCGCCGAACTCGATCCGCGTGACATCACCTCCCATGACGAACTCGCTCAGCATTACTTCGCCTGAACGGCGCCCGCTCAGGCTGGTGGGCCTGCTGCCCTGGCTCTTCGCCGGGCTCGTCGTCGGCTATGCCATGATCGTGGGCGGCTATGCCGCAACGGTCGTCGCCTTTGCGCTGATCTACGCGGTCTTCGTGACCGGGCTGAACCTGTTCATGGGCTTCGCCGCGCAGGTTTCCTTCGGGCAGAACGCCTTCGCCGCGATCGGCGGCTATATCTCCGCCGTGCTGACCGCCACCCATGGCTGGAGCCCCCTGCCCGCCATGGTGCTCGGCATCGTCGCGGCCGTGATTGCCGCCGCGATCGTCGGCTATCCCGCGCTCAGGCTGAAGGGCCATTACCTCGCGATGGGTACGCTGGCCATCGGCCTGATCACCTACGAGATCACCGTCGAATGGCAGTCGGTGACGCAGGGCTATATGGGCATCTCCGGCATCCCGCCCTTCGGGATCGGTCCCTATGAGATCACCTCCGACCGCGGCCAGCTCATCCTGCTCTCGCTGGTTGTCGCGGCTTGCGCCTTTGCGGCAGCGCGCATCCGCCGCTCGCGTTTCGGCCGAGCGCTCTCGGCTGTCGCCGGCAGCGAGGAGGCGGCGACGGCGCTCGGCATCGACGTCGCGCGCTACAAACTCGCGGCCTTCCTGCTCTCGGCCGGTTTTGCCGCGCTCGCGGGCTCGCTCTTCGTGCATGTCGTCGGCTTCGTCAGCCCCGAGGTCTTCGGGCTGCACATGGTCATCGTCACCTTCACCATGCTCTATGTCGGCGGCATCGGCACGGTCGCCGGACCTTTGGTCGGGGCGCTGATCGTCAGCCTGCTGCCGGAGACTTTTCGCGCCTTCAAGGACTATCAGGACCTCGCCTATGGCGCGGCGCTGATCCTGCTGCTGATCTATGCGCCGCGCGGCCTCGCCGGCCTCTTTGCCCCGCGGGGGCGCTCGTGAGCCGGCTTCGCCTGGACGGCGTGACGCGCCGCTTCGGCGGCCTCGTCGCAGTCGACGATGTCTCGTTCGAGGTCCCTGCCGAGGGCGTCACCGCCGTGATCGGCCCCAATGGCGCCGGCAAGACGACGCTGTTCAACCTGATCTCCGGCTTCCTGCCGCCGAGCGCAGGCCGGATCGTCTTCGAGGGCAAGGACATCACCGGCCGGCCGCCCGCGGAGATCGCCACTGCGGGACTGGTGCGGACCTTCCAGCTCGTCAAGCTGTTCGAGGATCTGAGCGTGCTCGATAACGTCAAGGTCGGGTGTCACCTGCAGGGCAAGGCCGGCCTGTTCTCGGCATTGCTGCGGCCGGCCTCTGCCCGCCGCGAGGAGGCAGCCGTCGAAGCCCGGGCGCGCGACCTCCTCGCCTTCGCCGGTCTCGCAGGGATGGCCGACGAACCGGCATCGGGCCTGCCCTATGGCCGCCAGCGCATGCTTGAACTGGCGCGCGCCATGGCGGCGGGGCCACGGCTCATCCTGCTCGACGAGCCGGCGGCCGGCCTGAATACCGAGGAATCAGCCGTGCTCTCGCGCACCATCCGGCGCATCGCCGACGAAGGCACCAGCGTGCTCCTGATCGAACACGACATGACGCTGGTGATGAATACCGCCGACCGCGTCGTCGTGGTGGATTTCGGCCGCAAGATCGCAGAGGGCACGCCGGCCGAGGTCCGCGCCGACCCGGCCGTGATCGCGGCCTATCTCGGCACCGGCAAGTCTTTCTCGAACAAGTCCTCCTCGGACAAGTCTTCCCTGAACAAGTCTTCCACCGACACGCCCGGCACGCAGGAGGCGGCCCATGGCTGACTTGTCCTATATCCCGCAAGTGCTCGTCAGCGGGCTCGGCATCGGCTGCGTCTACGGCCTGATCGGCATCGGCTTCTGCGTGATCTACAACGCCAGCGGCATCGTGAATTTCGCGCAAGGCGCCTTCGTGATGCTCGGCGGCATGATTACCCAGGTGCTGTTCGCCCGTAACGGCGTGCCGCTGCCGGTCGCCGCCCTGATCGCGATCGCAGCCGTCGCCGTGCTCGGCGTGGCGATCGAGCGCGTCGTCGTCAGGCCGCTCTGGAACCGCAAGGCGACGATGTTCGTGATGATCCTGGCGACGCTGGCCGCCCAGATCGTGATCGAGCGGCTGACGCTGATCGCAGTCGGCGACCAGCCCAAGACCCTGCCGGTCTTCACCGACCTCCCGCCGCTGATGATCGGTAGCGTCGCGATTGGCTACCAGCTGATCTGGATCGTCGGGGGATCGCTTGCGATCGTCGCAGCGCTTGCCGCCTTCTTCGGCCTGACGCGGACCGGCAAGGCCATGCGCGCCTGCTCGATCAACCGCGAGGCGGCTGCGCTGCAAGGCATCCCGGTCGCGCGCATGCTGGCACTGGCCTTCGCGCTGAGCGCGGCGCTCGGCGCCATTGCCGGCATCCTGATCACACCGACGCAGTACACCGCCTTCAATGTCGGCGTGCCCTTCGCGATCAGCGGCTTCATCGCCGCGATCGTCGGCGGCTTCGGGCGGCCTTTCGGCGCCTTTCTCGGCGGGTTGCTGCTCGGCCTGCTGCAGGCACTCGCCATCGTCGGCTTCGGCGCGGGCCTGAAGAACGTCGCGGCGCTGTCGGTGCTGCTGCTCTTCCTGTTCATCCGGCCGTCCGGCATCCTCGGCGCGGCCAAGTAGACAAGCGACGCACCCGACCGCCCGGACGGTCGCTCTTGTTCAATCGGGAGATCCACCATGGACATTCACAAGATCGACTGGAGCCAGATTCCGTGGACGCCAGTGCGTCCAGGCGTGGACCGCAAGGCCTTCTCCGGTAGTGCCGCGACAGTGGCGTTGCACCGGCTGATGCCTGGCCATGAGCCCAGGCCGCACAGCCATCCCCATGAGCAGATCGCCTATATCGTGAGTGGGACGCTGCGCTTCTTCATCGGCGGCGAAGAGCATCTCGTCGGCCCCGGCGGGCTCGTCGTGATCCCGTCCAATGTCGAGCATTGGGGCGAGGTCGTCGGCGACGAGCCCGTGCTCAATCTTGACGTCTTCACACCGCGCCGCCCGGAATACGCCTGAAACCAAGGGGTTCCAGGCCCAAGGGGGGGCGCATTCGAGGGAAAAGTCACAGCCCACGAGGGAGCCGAGGGGCTGGTCGATCGCGCGTCCGGCCGCATCCCGCCGGGTCGCGCCAGTGCCGGACGTCGGCCTCTTGGCCGAATACGGACCTAGGCAGGACGGTGCGGCGGGGCCCGATGTCGCCCATTGCGGGCAATCACGACGGGCTTATCGTCATGGCCTTGGTGGCACTCATGATGATCAGCTGGCGGTAGACTATGGCTCGCATCCCTCCGCAACATTTGACAACGGATCGCCTGGTTCTGCGCCCAACGAGCCTCGCGGATGCTGATCGCGCCTTTGAAATACAGTCGGACTGGGAGGTGACGCGCATGCTGCGAATGGCGTCGTTTCCGCCCGATCGAGCAGACATCGCGCAATGGTTCGCCGACCATCCGCGCGAATGGGCAGCGGGAGAAGCCTATCGTTTTGCGGTCGAGCTCCAGGGCAGAGCCATCGGGGTCATCGACGTCGATGAGATCTCTCAAGGCGAGGGGGAACTCGGCTATTGGTTCGAGCAGGCCAGCTGGGGCTGCGGCTATGCATCGGAAGCGGCACGAGCGGTCCTGAACTTCGCGTTTCGAACAGTCGGCCTGTCGCAGCTTCTCTCCGGACATGCCGTCGACAACGCAGCTTCGGGGCAGGTGCTTCTCAAACTCGGCTTTCGCCCACTGGACACCGTTCAGCGAAGCTCCCGCTCGAGAGGCGAGACAATCCTGCAGCGCCGCTACGTCCTGCCCGCCTCCGTAACGCTGGAGTGAGCGAGGGGCGGCCGCCCCGGGACAGCCGCGTTTCCGTGCGGTGGTCGGCGATCGCGGCACCGCCGGCATTCATTAGCACCGCTTATCTGTCCTAGTGAATCATTGAGCCTAATCGAATATCGGCCAGATCGTTAGGTTCCCCGCGAAGCTGACGCAGCAACCGAGGGGCGCATGCCGACGATCAAGACGCTATTCCTGCTTCCATCCATCCTGATCGCGACCGGTCTGCTCAGTCTGACGCCTGCGCTTTCACAATCTGCCGGGAAGCCAGAGCCTTTGGTCATTCAGGACCAGGGCAGTTTCGCGGTCGGCGGCGTGATCGCCAGCGCCCCGGGCACATTCGATGCGATGAAACCCCTGCAGCCGGCCGGGCAGACCTTCCATGGCGATCATCTCTACGCCTTCTACCAGCTGCCGGTCGCCCCGCGGAAACTCCCCATCGTGATGTGGCACGGGGCCGGGCAATTCTCGAAGACCTGGGAGACGACACCAGACGGGCGCGAAGGCTTCCAGAACATTTTCCTGCGCCGCCGTTTCGCGACCTATCTCATCGACCAGCCGCGGCGCGGCAATGCCGGCCGCAGCACGGTCGAGGCGACTATCAAGCCGACTCCCGACGAGCAGTTCTGGTTCGGCCAGTTCCGCGTCGGCATCTGGCCGACCTATTTCGACGGCGTCCAGTTCGACCGCAAGCCGGAGACGCTGAACCAGTATTTCCGTGCCATGACCCCGAACACCGGCCCGTTCGATGCAAACCTGATTTCCGATGGCGTGTCGGCGCTGTTCGCCAGGATCGGTCCCGGCATCCTGATGACGCATTCGCAGAGCGGCGGGCCAGGCTGGCTGACCGCGATCAAGAGCAAAAACGTCAAGGCGATCGTCGCCTTCGAGCCCGGCAGCGGCTTCGTCTTCCCGCAGGGCGAGCTGCCGAAGCCTGTGCCGACCGCGTTCGACACGCTTGAAGGCACGCCGGTGCCGATGTCGGACTTCATGGCACTGACCAAGCTGCCGATCATCATCTTCTACGGCGACAATATCCCGTCGAAGGCGTCCGATGTTCCGACCCAGGACGCCTGGCGTGGCCGGCTGGAGATGGCTCGGATCTGGCGCGACACCGTCAACAAGCGTGGCGGCCAAGTCACTTTGGTCCACCTGCCGGAGATCGGCATACGGGGCAACACGCATTTCCCGTTCTCGGACCTGAACAACATCGAGATTGCGGACCAGGTCTCGCGCTTCCTGGCGGACAAGCAGCTGGACTGATCACTCCCAGCACTCTCGCCGGCACGACGACGGCGCATGCCTGTCGCGGCCACTCATTCGGACAAGGAAAGCCCCACCATGAGCCCCCTCGCGCGTGCCCTGCTCGCCGCCACATGCCTGTTCGCTGCTGGCCACGCAACGACCTCCTACGCCCAACCCCAGGCGCCAGCCCCGGCCCAGCCGGCGACGCCAAAGCCGCCTTCCCGGGCGCAGCAGCTGATGGGCGATATCGCGCCAAAGCTGGCCGAGCTCACCGACACTGTCCTGTTCGGCGACATCTGGGAGCGGCCAGGCCTCTCCAGGCGCGACCGCAGCCTGGTCACCGTCAGCGCTCTCATTGCCATGAACCGCCCTGATCAGTTGCGGTCCCATCTCGCCCTGGCGCGGCAGAACGGCGTGAAGGAGGAAGAGCTCGTCGAGGCGATCACGCAGCTCGCCTTCTACACGGGCTGGCCGAACGCCGTTTCGGCGGTCGCGGTTGCGCGCGACGTGTTCAAGCCGAAATGAGGCCCGGGATGGTCGTTCCAGAGCTTGCACCACCTGGTCCCGATGGAGCGAACGGTCGGCGCAGCCCCTCTGCAACGCAGGGCGTGGCCATTCCGCGACCTCCCCGGCCCTCGACGGCACGGCCGCGGCCAGAAGCAATCATGTCTCCAATGAGCAATCCAAGGACAACCCATTCATGAAGGTGCCTACGCTTCAGATCGCCCTGGCAAGCCTGTCCATGGCCGCCGTCCTCACGGTGGGCTGGCGGGTCCATGCGGAGGCCACGAGGGTGACGTTTCCCGAACTCGACACGCTGGTCCACTACACCACCGTCCGGCGCGGCAACGTCACCGAACATATCATGACGACGCCCGCGGCGATCGAGGCCGTGAAGAACCGCCAGCCAGTGCCGGCCGGAACCCATTTCGTGCTGGTCGACCATCGCGACGGCAAGCTGTTCCGCTACTTCGTGATGGAGAAGGGCCAGAACTGGGGCGCGGATTACGACGACGACCGCCGCACCGGCGACTGGCAGTTCCAGTGGTTCTGGCCGGATCGGACGATCAACACGAGCGAGAACACCGCCCGCTGCCAGTCCTGCCACCAGAGCCAGTCGGGCAGCGAATTCCTCTTCACCGGCTATCGCATCCCCCGTTTCGACGGCAAGCCGGTCGAATAGGTCCAGGGGAGCACGAAGGTGAGTTCTCTCTTCATATCCCGGCTATGGCTCGACGCTCTGGCGGCCGGCCTGCTGCTGCTCGGGTTTGCCTATTGGTGGCTTGGCAACCCCATCCATGAGATCGCGGGAACGGCGCTGTTCCTGCTCCTGATCGCCCATAACGTCTTCAACCGGCGCTGGTATGGCGCCGTCGCACGGACCCGGCACGGGCCGCGCAGCCTGTTCAACATCAGCGTCACCGTCGCGCTCCTGATCGCCATGCTGGCGCTGGTCGCGACCAGCGTGCTGATCTCGCATGCCCTTGCCGCCTATCTGCCGGCCTGGGGCGGCTTCACCATTCGGCAGATCCACACCCTTGCCGCCTACTGGGTCCTGGTGATCGTCGCGATCCATCTCGGGCTGCGCTGGCCGATGCTGATGGGCGTGGCCCGCAACCTGTTCGGCATCAGAACGCCCAGCAGGCTGCGAACGCTCCTGCTGCGGGCAGCAGCAGTGACGATCGCCGTCCACGGCGCCTGGAGTTGCATCGTCCTCGGGCTCGGAACCAGGCTTTCCATGCAGACGACACTGGATTGGTGGAATTTCGAGGAAGCGGTGGCGGGCTTCTTCATCCATTGCGCGGCTGCCGCCGGGCTGTTCATGGTCGCAACCTATTACGGCCTGAAGCTCGTCCAGCCCGGCTGGCCCATCGGCAGCAATCGCCAACGGGAATTGCCAGGCGCGGAGCCCGGTCAGGCCAGCCAGGCATGACGTAGCGCGACCGCCATCGGCTTCACCGGCGAGATCATTCCCGGTAGCGCAGGACGTCGATCAGGACGGCCAGGGCCGGCGAGACATGCCGGCGGCTCGGATAGTACAGGTGATAGCCAGGGAATGGCGGGCACCAATCCTCCAGCACGCGCACAAGGCGCCCGTCCCGGATATGCGGGATGGCCTGATCCTCTGGCAGATAGGCGAGCCCCAACCCGTCCAAGGCGGAGTTCAGCCGCATGGCGAGGCTGTTGAACACAAGCTGCCCCTCGCCGCGGACCTTGATCTCGCGGCCGTCCTTTTCCAGCCCCCAGGCAAAGAGGCCGCCATAGGTCGGCAGGCGCGACGCGATGCAGTTATGAGCGGTCAGGTCCTGAGGAGTCTCGGGAATGCCGTAGCGGGCGAAATAGTCCGGCGAGCCAATCACGGCCATGCGCATCTCCGGGCCGATGCGAACCGCGATCATGTCCTTCGCCAGTTGCTCGCCAAGGCGCACGCCGGCGTCGTAGCCAGCCGCGACGATATCGACGAGGCCATAATCGACGATGATCTCGACCGTGATGTCGGGATGATCCGGCAGGAATTTGCGCAGGGCCGGCTGCAACATGGCGACCGCCGCGTGCTCTCCGGCCGTGATGCGTACCGTTCCCGCGGGTTTACCTCGCAACTCGCCGAGCGCCGCGATCTCCGCCTCGATCTCCTCGAAGCGCGGACCGACCGTCTCCAGAAGTCTCTTGCCCGCTTCCGTGGGCGCGACGCTGCGCGTCGTACGGGTCAGCAGGCGCAGCTTCAGTCGTTCCTCGAGTGCCTTGATCGTCTGGCTCAGGGCCGATTGCGAGACGCCCAGCTTGGCCCCGGCCTTGGTGAAGCTGCGCTCCCGCGCCACCATGGCGAAGGCAGCGAGATCGTTGAAGTTCGGCTGCGCCATTGATTAGGGGACCTTATGAGCTCTTGCGGATTATAACTCCTAATCACCGCGGGCCACGCTCGCTACATACGCGCCATCAACATCGTGAGCAGAGTGTGAGGTGGACCATGCAGAAACGGACACTCGGCAAGAGCGGCCTGAGCGTGTCGGCGCTCGGTCTCGGCTGCATGGGCCTGAGTTATGGTTATGGCCAAGCCGTCGAGGGGAAAGCCGGCGTCGAGCTGATCCGCCGGGCCTTCGACCGAGGGGTGACCTTGTTCGACACCGCCGAGTCCTATGGGCCGTTCGTCAATGAGGAGCTCCTGGGTCAGGCGCTCGCGCCGATCCGCGAGCACGTCGTCATTGCGACCAAGTTCGGGTTCGACATCGACCAGAATTCCGGAGAACGGCGCCCAGGGCTGAACAGCCGGCCCGAGCATATCAGGCGCGTCGCCGAGGCGTCCCTGAAGCGACTTCGCACCGATGTCATCGATATATTCTACCAGCACCGTGTCGATCCCGAGGTTCCCATCGAGGAGGTGGCCGGCGCAGTCCGGGCCCTGGTCGCGGAAGGCAAGGTCCGCCATTTCGGGCTGTCCGAAGCCGGCGCGGCGACGATCCGCAGGGCGCATGCGGTTCATCCCGTCGCTGCCGTCCAGAGCGAATACTCGCTGTTCTATCGCGACGCGGAAGCGGAGATCTTGCCTGTGCTCGAAGAGCTCGGCATCGGTTTCGTGCCGTTCAGCCCGCTCGGCGCCGGTTTCCTGACCGGCAAGATCGACGGCAACACGACCTTCGAACCGACGGATTTCCGCAATGCAGTGCCACGCTTCTCGGTGGAAGCCCGCAAGGCCAATGCAGCCTTGGTCACGCTCATTGAGGACGTCGCCGAGGACAAGGGCGCGACGCCCGCGCAAATCGCGCTGGCCTGGCTCCTGGCGCAGAAACCGTGGATCGTTCCCATCCCCGGCACGACGAAACCTCATCGCCTCGAGGAGAACATCGCAGCGACCGCGGTGCAGTTGACCGCGGCCGATCTCCACGAGATCGATCAGGCCCTGTCGACGATGACCTTGACCGGGGAGCGTTTGCCCGCAGCCGCATTGAAGTTGACAGGACTCTAGCCCCGTCAGGCCCCGCCTCAGATCTGCGGCGTCGCGTAGAGCACTTTGCCGTTCACCTTGATCTCGACATCCTGGAGATACTGGCGGATGCCCTCCTCGTCGATCTCCAGCCCCAGCCCGACCGCGTCCGGGACGCTGATGTCGCCATTCCCGTCCCTTTCCAGGTGGTTGCGGGTGAAGGCGAGCGCGACGGGCTTTGGCATGGCCGGATACTCGCAGATGACGTGGTCCTTCAGGCCGGCATAGGGCTGGATCGAGGCCGAGAGCGCCAGATGCGAGGTGAAGCTGTGATTGACGAAGGTCACGCCCCTGGCAACGGCGTAGTCGGCCACCTCCTTGGACGGGCCGACGCCGCCGATCCGGCCGCAATCGATCTGGATATAGCCGACGCCGCCATGATCGATCAGCTGCTTCGCCATATGGACGTTATGGGCACCCTCCCCGCCCGCCAGGCGCACGGTCGAACTGCGCTTGGCCAGGGCCGCATAGGCGTCGACGGCGCTCGCCTGGAACGGCTCCTCGAACCAGAGCGCGCCTGCCTTCTCCAGCGCGGGCAGTCTTGCGGCGGCGCGCTCGACATCCTCGATGAAGATCTGGCCGGTATCGACCAGCAGGATGCCGTCTGCGCCAAGCCCTTCGCGCGCGGCGACGAAATGCTCGGCATCCGCGGCGACGCTGCCCCGCCCGATCGGCCCCCAGCCGAACTTGGCGGCCCGGAAGTTGCGCGCTCTCGCATCGCGGGCGCGCGCCAGCGTCTCCTGCGGCGTGTCGCCGAACAGCACCGAGGCATAGGGCGTCTTGGGGTGGCTGCGCTCATAGCCGAGCAGGCGCCAAACGGGCTCTCCGCGCAGCTTGCCGAGCACATCCCACAACGCCATTTCGACGCCCGACAAGGTGTGCGGCGCCTGCAGCAGGTCCATCGAGTTATAGGCGACGTCAGCCGAGATCTGCGCGATATCGGCCGGGCTTTCGAGCGGCTTGCCGAGAACGGAATCGGCGACGGGGCGGCAGACCCCATGCGACATCGGGCAGATGAAGGCTGCGATCGAGGGCAACGGGGCTGCCTCGCACTCGCCCCAGCCGATCTGGCCGCCGGCGGCTACCCGCACCAGCAGGGCATCCTGGCTGCCATCGGCCTCGTCCGTCACCACGGGCATGGACAGGTAGAAGAAATCGACTGCATCGATCGTCGGCACGGGCTTGTCCTTCACAGCGTGTAGATGACGGGGTTCGGCGCGAAGGCCGCATCGGCCTCGAGCGGATACATCGGCCGGGCGCAGATGCTGTGCCCGAGGCTTTTCAGATTGGCCGAGGTCGCACCGGGCGCATCGATGTTGAAATTATGCTCGCACCATTGCTCGAACATGTGGTGCTCGGTATGGGGCGACTTGACCACGACGAGGTCGAAATCCTGCGGGTTCAGGCCGTTGGCGTAATACATCGCCCGGTCGAACAGGCTAACCGAATGGCTCATGACCACGATCGTGAACGGGCCCAAGGTCAGCACCGCCGTCGGGCCTGCCGCAAGCGGCGCCTTCATCGTTTCCAGCAGCGCTTCGCCATCCGAGAGCAGCTTGACCTTGGCCTCGACCTGCATCGGCGTGAAGCGGGCGGGGTCGATGGCGCCACCCAGCGCAACGCTGATCGTCGCGCCGACGCCGGCCTTGTGCGCGGCTGCGGCCGCCCCGGCATCGACCAATGGCGCCAGGACCCTGCCGCCGTAGCCGGCCGCGTACAAAGCCGCGATGATGGCGTTGCTGTCCCCCGACGCGCCCGAGGAGGTGGCGTCGGCCGCATCGGTGAAGATCAGCGGCCCTGCCATCGTCTGGGATTGGGCGATGGCGCGCTCGAGCCCGATCAGCTTGCCCTGCATCCGGAAGCGTTGCGGCCAGAATTCCTCGGCGAGGCGAAGCGCCTCGCGTTCAGCCGTGGCCGCGTCACCGTCGGTCAGGATCAGGACCTGCGAGCACAGTTCCGGCACATCGGTGAAGGGATTGCCGATCATGATGCCGGCGGCCAGCGCCCTGCCCTCCTCCTCGAGACGCCGGCAGTCGCGCAGGAGATCGCCATAGCAGCCGGTCTTGGTGATGAGCTCGTCGCCGCGGACCAGCGTCGGCATGACGACGCGTGCGGCGACAGGGCGAAGCCCGCCCTCCATCAGGCGCAGCAGCAGCGCGGCGGCGCGGCGCCCGGTATCGGCGAAATCGACATGCGGATAGGTCCAGTAGATCGCGAAGCCGTTGACCTGCCGCAGCATGCGATCGGTCAGGATGCCATGCAGGTCGAGCGAGATGACAATCGGCATGTCCGGCCCGACGCGCTTGCGCAGCGCCTCGAGCAGGTAGCCCTCCGGGTCGAGTTCGCCCTCGGCTGCCATCGCGCCGTGCAAGCAGATATAAATGCCGTCGATGCCGTCGAGACGCGCGAAGACGGCGTCGAGGAACTCCTGCGACAGGCGCTTCCAGCCTTCGGCGGAAAGCAGGCCGGCGCTGCCAGCGCGGGCGCCGATGGTCGGCACCACGGTGATGTCACCGCGCGCCTCGAACACGGCCAGCGCGCCACCGATCTCCTGGTTGGTGCCGCGCTGCTCATAGAGCGCGTCCCCCCGCCTGATGTGGAAATTGCCGTAGCCCGACGGCAGCGGATTGAACGACGAGATCTCCTGCTTGCATTCGGCGATGAGGATGCGTTTCACGTCTGGTCTCCGGTTTATCGCTCGGGCGCGGCTCTCCGCGCCGGCCTTCGGGATGGCGGTGGCTACATGGTCGAACGCGGATCGAGGGCGTCGCGCAGACCGTCGCCGAGCAGGTTGAGGCCGAGCACGGACAGGACGATCGCAAGCCCCGGGAAGATCGTGATCCACGGCGCCTCGCGCATGAAATCGCGGCCCTGGGCGATGATCGCGCCGAAGGAGGGTGCCGGCGGTGGCGGTCCGGCGCCGACAAAGGAGAGCGCGGCTTCGGCCAGGATGGCGACGGCGAAGACATAGGTCAGCCGGACGATCAGCGGCCCCATGGCGTTGACCAGCACATGCCGGAACAGGATCGACAATTCGCCCGCGCCGAGCGAGCGGGCGGCCTCGACATAGTCGAGTTCGCGCGCGACCAGCACCGAAGCGCGGACGATACGGGCCGTGTGAGGCATGGTGGCGATCGACAGGGCGATCACGACATTGGTCAGCGAGGCGCCGAGCACCGCGCTGACCACCATGGCGAGCACGATGGAGGGGAACGCCATCAGCGCATCCATCAGCCGCATGATCGGGTTGTCGAAGCGCGGGAAGAACCCTGCGACCGCGCCGATCACGGTTCCGAAGAGGCCGGTGAGAAGGACCGTCGCCGCCCCGATGCTGAGCGAGATCCGGGCCCCGACCATGACGCGGGAGAGGATGTCGCGGCCGAAATGGTCGGTGCCGAACCAGTGCGTCGCGTTGGGCGGCGTCAGGCGCATGCGGGCATTGCTGCGCAGCGGATCGAAGGGCGCGAGCAGATCGGCCAGCAGCGCGACCAGGACGATGGCGAGCACGATCGCGGCCCCGATCTGGAAGGAGCGGCTGCGGGCGAGCCGGCGAAGGCTTGCCTGCCGCGGGCT
Source organism: Allobosea sp. 05T433 (assembly GCF_056396065.1). NCBI lineage: Bacteria > Pseudomonadati > Pseudomonadota > Alphaproteobacteria > Hyphomicrobiales > Alloboseaceae > Allobosea > Allobosea sp. 05T433. The sequence continues at coordinate 285,521 of NZ_JBFTKS010000002.1, forward strand.
CAGGGCCGGTTTATGAAAGGCGATCGTCATGGTCAGGACAGCCTCACCCGCGGGTCGACGACTGCGTAGAGGAGATCGACGATCAGATTGATCAGGAGATAGACCACCGCCAGGAAAAGCAGGCCGCCCTGGAGCACGGGAAAGTCGCGGGAGGCGATGGCGCCGACGATCAGCCGGCCGATGCCCGGAATCGAGAAGACCTGCTCGATGATGACGGTGCCGCCGAGCAGCGCGCCGGCGACGATGCCGATCACGGTCAGGATCGGGATCATGGCGTTGGGCAGGCCGTGGCGCACCACGATGTAGAAGCGCGACAGGCCCTTGGCATTGGCCGTGCGGACGAAATCCTGGTTCAGCGTTTCCAGCATCGAGGCGCGCGCCATGCGGGCGATGAAGCCGACCTGCACGAGCCCGAGCGTGAAGGCGGGAAGGATGACCGTCTTGAGCCAGCCGAGCGGGTCGGTGCCGAAAGCGGTAAAACCGCCGCTCGGCAGCCAGCCGAGCGAGACGGCAAAGACCAGAACCATCACCAGCCCCAGCCAGAAATCGGGGACGGAGAGGCCGAGCAGCGCCGTCGTCATGAAAAGCTGGTCCGGCCAGCGATTATGGAAGACGGCGGCAGCCACTCCGGCGGGCACGCCGAGCGCAATCGCGATGGCGAGTGCAAAACTGGCGAGCGAGAGCGTCACGGGCAGCCGCTCCAGCAAGGCGCCGGCGACGGAGCGGTTCAGCAGCACGGATTGCCCGAGATCGCCGCTGAGGACGCGCCCATACCATTCCGCCATCTGCAGCGGCAGCGCCTTGTCCAGTCCGAGCGCGGTGCGCAGCGCCGCGACCTGCTCGGGCGTGGCCGAGGCGTCGAGGAAGGCGGCCGCCGTATCGCCCGGAACCAGCCAGATCAGGGCGAAGGACATCAGCGAGACCAGTGCGAGCACCAGGATCGCGCTGGCGATCCGCCGGATCATAAAGCTTGCCATCAGTTGTTCCGCTTCGAGAAGGCGCAGCCGCGCAGCCCGCCAGCGGCGGGCCGGCATATAGCGGGCCGATCTGCGGGCGCGCTGTCTGACGCGCCCGCAGGCTGGCGTCAGCGCTCGAGCCAGACACCCCACATGCGCGGGATGCGGTAGGGCTTGAAGTTCTTCAGCTTGGCAGTGCTGATCTGGAAGACGCCGTAATTGCCGGCCTTCATGGCGACCGCGTTGTCGTACATATGGGTCTGGAAGCGGTCGAACAGCGCCTTGCGCTTCGCCTCGTCCATCTCGCTGCCGAGCGACGCCGCCAGCTCGTCGATGACGGGGTCCTTGGCCTGCTGCGAGAGACCGTTGACCCAGGGCGCCATGACGGAGGCCGGCCCTTCGAAGGGCTCGATGCCGAAGCCGTGGGTCCAGAAGGTCCAGCCCTGCGGGGTGAAGCCGATCTTCGAGACCGTCGGCCAGTCGGCGATCGAGATATCGACATTGATGCCGATCTCCTTCAGCCGTTCCTGCAGCACGGTTGCGGTGTCGACATTGGCCCGCAGGTTGTCGACGATGAAGGTGGTCTTGCCGCCCTTGTAGGAGGATTTTGCCAGGAGCGCCTTGGCCTCAGCCAGATCGGCCTTGTTGTACTTGGCGCTGCCGGCCGTGCTGTAGAACGGCGCGCCGGGATAGAGCCAGCTCGGGTCGATCTGGTTGATGTCGGAATAGGCGATGCTCATGATGTCGTCCATGTTCAACGCGGCCTGGACGGCGAGCCGGAAATTCTTGTCGTTGCCCGGCGCCTCGGCATGGTTGAACTTGATCACCTGCAGGCCGAAGGGCACCACCTTGTGGATCGCGAAGCGCGGATCGCTGCCGAGGCGCTTGGCGGTCGGCCCATCCGCGGTTTCGTTGAACTGGATCTGACCGGATTCGAGCGCTGCGGTGCGAGCGCCGCCCTCCGGCATGAAGCGGAAGGTCACGGTGTCGAGGAAGGCTTCCTTCTTGCCGGCAAAACCATCGCGGCCCGTACCGTTGGGATTGGGCACATAGCCGTCGAAGCGCGCGAGCTTCACATGGCTGTCGGGCTTGTACTCCACGAATTTATAGGGGCCGGTGCCGATGATCTCGATCTTGCCGGCCTCTTTCGCGGCTTCGCTCGCCGGATAGATCGCCAGCGGCGCCCGCGGCGAGGACAGGTTGTCGAGGAATGTCGCCTGCACCTGCTTCAGCGTGATGGTGACTTCATGCGGGCCGGTCGCCTTGATGCTGTCGATGGCCGAAACCAGGGCCAGCGAGGCGCCGATCTTGCGGTAGCGTTCGAGCGAGGCGACGACGTCATTGGCGTCGAGCTCCTTGCCGTTATGGAACTTCACGCCCTTGCGGATCGGGAAGACATAGGTCTTGCCGTCGGGCGAGATGGTGACGCCCTCGGCCAGCTCCGGCACCGGCTTGGCGTTCTCGTCGCGGGCATAGAGCGTCTCGAAGATATGCAGGGTGACATTGCGCGAGGCCTGCGCCGAGGTGATCTGCGCATCGAGCGAAGGCGGCGCCTGGCTGATGCCGATGACGACGTCCCCGCCCTTCTGCTGGGCGGAGGCTCCGGCCTGCATCGACAGGAGCATGGTTGCTGCAAGCGCGTGGCCGAGAATGCTGTGCTTTTTCATGCCTGATCTCCCCTTTTTGATTATTCAGGACGTCACTGGGCAGCGCGGGTCTCGTCGTAATCCTCCATCACCACGGCCACGGCGTCGCCACGCTGGACGCGGCCCGGACCGGCCGACATCCACAGGACGCCGTCGAGCTGGTAGCGAATTTCGATCGGTGGCCGGTCGACATCCTCGACGAAATGCAGCAGCCCGGCGAGTTCGCCGGCCCGACAGATGTCACCGACGACATTCTTCGGCTCGAACAGCCCGCCCGATGGCGCAAAGCTGTACCCGGCTGCGTTGCGGACCATCATGTGGCGGGTGCCTTGCGCCCCATCGCGCTGGCGCGTATCGGGGCTGCCCTCCATCAGCTTGAAATGCTTGAGAATGTTGAGCAGCGCACGGTCGGCGATGCGCACGCCCTCGACATTGACGCGCCCCCAGCCGCCGAGCTCGGTGCCGAGCGAGAGGATGCCCCGGCGCTCGACCGAGGATGTCAGCGTCGCGCCCTCGTCGACGCCCCAGAACACGACATTATAGGGCGCACCGAAGGCCGCGGCCGCCGCCATGGTGCGCTCCCGGAGCCCGGCATCGGCGACGTAATGCATGTTCGTCGACAGAGCTGAATCGCCGGAATGGCCGGCCGTGTGAAGGTCGACGGAGATATCGACATGCGGCAGCAGCACCGCATCGACGAAATGCGCCAGCATCTCCGAGAAGGTCCCGCGCGGATTGCCGGGGAAGCAGCGGTTCATGTCGCGGTTATCGACCGGCGACAGCCGCGTGTCGTTCATCACGGCCGGGATGTTCAGCGCCGGTATCATGATGACGCGCCCCTGGATCGCGCCAGCATCCAGGCTGCGCGCGAGCCGGGAGATGGCGATCGGACCCTCATACTCGTCGCCATGGACGCCGCCTGTAAACAGCACGGTCGGCCCAGTGCCGTTGCGCACGGAGATGATCGGGATCTCGACCGTGCCCCAGCCGGAGGTGTTTCGCGAGAGCGGCGCCTTCAGGTAGCCGGCCTGGCGGCCTGGCGCATCCAGATCGATTTCGCAGCGAATGCGGCTCTCGGCAACGGTGACCATCCCTACCCCCTCCTTGCTCTTGTGATCGTATGATCGTATACGATTCTACGATTAGTCAAGTGAGGCCGCCGCAGGGCGAGGCAAGTGCAGCAGACGAAGATGCAGCAGACAAAAACCAATGCGAGGGCGGAGGCGCCAAGGCCGGTATCGCGCGGCACGGGCTGGCTGCCGCTGCAGCCGCAGACCCTGGTCGACCAGGCGATCGAGGCCATCATCGCCGGCGCGGCCGCCGGCCTGATCCTGCCCGGGGACCGGATCGTCGAGGCCGAACTCGCCCGCAAGCTCGGCGTCAGCCGCGTGCCGGTGCGCGAGGCGCTGCGGCTGCTGGAGAGCCAGGGCGTCGTCGTCAACGAGCCCTACAAGGGCATCCGGCTGCGCCCGGTGACGAATGGAAGGGTTGCCGACCTCATCGAAACCCGCATCGCGCTCGAAGCCAGCGCGATGGGGCGGGCGACCGCGGCCGGGCGCAATCGCGGCCACCATCTCGACCCGCTGCGCAAGGCGGTTGCGGAAATGGAGCTGATGGCGGCCCGCCACGATGCCTATGGCGTCGCCGCGGCCGACACGCTGTTCCACCGCGCGCTCTGCGAACTCGGCGGCAACAGCGTGACGCTCGATCTCTGGGAGACGCTGTCGCGGCAATTCACCATCATTTTCGGCCTGGCGACCTTCGGCAAACCGATGCTCGGTGTCGTCGAGGAGCACCAGGATCTGCTCGTGGTGTTCGAGGCCGGCGACATCGCGGCGATCCGCGCCGCGCTGGACGAGCACATCACCGTGATGAACCAGGCCATGGATTACGAAGCCATCATTGCCCGCCGCCGCGCAGAAAGGGACGAAGCGTGACTGTTTCCCAGACGAGCCTAGCCATGACGACCCAGCGCCCTACCAGCCTGCCCCCCTTCAAGATCACCCGGATCGAGGCCGCCCCGCTCTTCGGTGAGAGCCCCAAGGGCGGCTGGTCGGCGGAGATCCGGCCCGACGACTCGATCCATGCCCTGATCGCGGTCCATACCGACCAGGGGCTGATCGGCTATGGCAGCTCGTTCACGGATGGGCGGCTGGTGCAGGCCGGGCTCAAGGTGCTCGAGCCGCTGTACCTCGGCGAGGACGCGCTCTCCCCCGATCATCTCAGCGAACGGCTGCACCAGAACACGTTCTGGATGGGACGCGGCGGTACGCTCACCCATACGATCAGCGGCATCGACATCGCGCTCTGGGACATTCTCGGCCAGGCGACCGGGCTCAGCGTCGGGCGGCTGCTCGGCGGCAGCTATCGCCGCCGCGTGCAACCCTATTGCTCGCTGCTGATGGAAGAGCCGGCGGCGATGCGCGAGGTGATCGCGACCTATCGCGACAAGGGCTTCACCGCCTTCAAGATCGGCTGGGGTCCGTTCGGCCGGGCGCTGGACACCAGGCTCGACGAAGCGATCGTGCGAGCGGCGCGGGAGGCGGCCGGCGACAAGGCAAAACTCTTCGTCGATGCCGGCGCGAGCGATGCGCTCTGGCCGCATGGCTTCAAATGGGCCAAGCGCACCGCGGAAATGCTGGCGGATTTCGATGTCGGCTGGTTCGAGGAGCCGGTGCGGCCCGACGCGATCGAGGAGTATCGCGAGCTGCGGCTATGTTCGCCGGTGCCGATCGCCGGCTGCGAGGTGCTGACGCGGCGCCAGGCCTTCCTGCCCTGGCTGGCGCGCGGCGCCGTCGATATCGTCCAGCCCGACGTCACCAAGGTCGGGGGCTTGTCGGAGCAGCGCCGCATCGCCTGGATGGCCGACGATTTCGGCGTGAAATATATCGGCCATGGCTGGAACACGGCGCTCGGCCTCGCAGCCGACCTGCAGATGGCCGCCGCGTTCCCGAGCGCGGATCTGGTCGAGTTCATTGGCGGCAGCCCCTATGTCGACGGCATCCTCGCCGAGCCCTTCGTGCTCGACGGCGAGGGCTGGCTGACGATCCCCGACCGGCCGGGCCTCGGCGTCAGCATCGACCAGGACAAGCTCGCCCGCTACACGCCGAACCCCGGACTGCTCTTCGCCTGAGCCAGACTTTGGGGCCGCGCGGGCAAGGCACCGACATGCGAAGCCCCGCCGGATCGTGCGAAACGGCGGGGCCGATGCAAGCGCGACACAAGAGCTGGGGGGCTGAAGATGTGCCGCGCTGGGAGAAACATACACTCAGCAAGCTGACATTTAGCTGACAGCCCCCTGTCCTGTTCGCCCAGCTCCGGCTGTGCCAAAAGCGCGACCGTCCAGACCCGGCGTGCAATGCAAAGCCTCCGTACGACGCTTGATCCGGAGGGATCACGGAGCTAGATAACGCCCGTTATCAGTTCCCACAGGATGTCTGCAGCCATGGATTTCACCCCGACCGCAAAGCCAGTCCGCCTTGCCCCCGGGGAGATCCGTATTCATGCCTGCCTCCATCATCCTGTCCCATCTGACGCTGTCGGCACCTGACGGCCGCTCTCTCCTCTCTGACCTCGACCTGAGTTTCGGGCCGGAACGCGTCGGCCTCGTCGGCCGTAACGGCATCGGAAAGACCTCGCTTCTCCGGTTGATCTCTGGCGAACTCTCCCCCCAGTCGGGGCGCGTTTTTGTGAGCGGAACGCTCGGCGTCCTGCGCCAGGCCGTCCAGATCAATCCCGACGAAACGATCGCGGGGCTGTTTGGAGCGACTGAGGCGCTGGCGCTCCTGCACCGTGCCGCGGCCGGCGAAGCCACCATCGACGAACTCGGGAAAGCCGACTGGACGCTTGAGGCGCGCCTGTCGGCCGCCCTCGCCCAGGTTGGGCTTGAAGTGCAACCGCAGGCGCGACTGACTGCCCTCTCCGGCGGGCAGCGCACGCGGGCCAGCCTCGCTGCGCTTATCTTCGCGGAACCCGATTTCCTCCTGCTGGACGAACCCACGAACAATCTCGACCGGGAAGGCCGGAGCGCCGTGATCGATCTCCTCGCCAACTGGCGCTCTGGTGCCATCGTCGTGAGCCATGATCGCGAACTGCTCGAGACCATGGATGCCATCGTCGAGCTGACCTCTCTCGGCGCGACGCGCTATGGCGGCAATTGGAGCGCCTATCGCGAGCGCAAGGCGCTCGAGCTCGCCGCCGCGCAGCACGATCTCGCGGACGCCGACAAACATCTCGCCGAATTGGCCCGCGAGGCCCAGGCGGCAACCGAACGCAAGGCCCGCAAGGACGGGGCCGGCCGCAGGACAGGTGCGAAGGGCGGCATGCCACGGATCGCCCTGGGCCTGCTGAAGGATCGCAGCGAAGACAGCGGAGGCGGCAATGCCCGCCTCACCGAGGACAGACGCTCGCAGGCCTTGGCGGCCGCGACTGCCGCACGCGAGCGCATCGAGATTCTGCAGCCGCTCTCTGTAACCCTGCCCTCGACAGGGCTGCCGGCGAACAGAACCGTGCTGACGATCGATCGCGTCAGCGCAGGCCATGAGCGGGAGCGGCCGATTCTCCGCGACCTCTCCCTGACGGTGACCGGCCCGGAGCGCCTGGCCGTCACCGGCCCCAATGGCTCGGGAAAGACGACCTTGCTTGCGTTGATCGCCGGACAGTTGCGGCCCTGGGCGGGGAGCGTCCGCGTCCTGACCGGTTTCGCCATGCTCGACCAGCGCGTCAGCCTGCTCGATCCAGCGCTCTCGATCAGGGACAATTTCCTTCGGATCAATCCGCAGGCCGACGAAAATGCCTGCCGGGCCGCGCTCGCCCGCTTCATGTTCAGGGCCGATGCCGCGCTTCAGCGCGTCTTGTCCCTCAGCGGTGGACAGATGCTGCGTGCCGGCCTCGCCTGCGTTCTCGGCGGAAAGACCCCTCCTCCGCTGCTCCTGCTCGACGAGCCGACGAACCATCTGGACATCGACTCGATCGAGGCTGTGGAGGCCGGGCTGCGCGCCTATGACGGCGCGCTCGTCGTCGTCAGCCACGACGAAGCACTCCTGGAGGCGTCGCAAATCTCCCGGCGGCTGGAACTGCCGTCGGGGAGAGCGACCACACTGTCTTAGCGAGCGGAAGCAAGGTGACCGGCGCCGCATCGGAGCATGTGCGAGGAGGAGATCGTCGCGGCGGGCGGCGAAGCCTGTCTCGCATGATGGCCGATGCAGCCGTCAGGCCGCCGCTGCTGGCGAGGGTCGGCGGGCAGCACTCGATCAGTCAGCTTGCCCCCCACTGTTGGAGCTCAGGCAACGGGCGCTAGATTGCCTTGGCGACCCAGACGATCAACTGCGCAGCAGGCACCAGAATGGCCTGAGCAGCGATGGTTCCCGCCAAACGCCCGGCAATCATCCAGACCACGACCTTTCGGAAGAAGCCGTCATCCGAGGTTCCGCTGACGGTGTCGTCCGTAAGGGCCGCAAGATAGGGATCGATCAGGATGAACATCATGATCGTCGCGACGCCGTTGATCACTGAGGACAGCGTGCTCGCAGTCACGCGCAAGTCCGGATCGATCGTTCCGGCATAGATCGCCGCCAGCACGCCAACGGTCCAAAGCGCACTGGCTACGAAATTCATCAGGATGACCGACACGGGAACATCTGTCGGGAGCTTGAGAAGATAGAGATTCTGGTAGCTCGGGATCTTGGCCGATGTCCCGAGGAGGGAAACGCCGCGTGGCGTCAGAGAGCGCGCCAACAGGCGCGGCATCGAACGATTTCGTTTGAAGCTCGACACCGCGATCGTCGAGTAGCGTTGAAAGGTCGGGATCAGCAGGCCACCGATCAAGGTGGCGGCCGAGGCACTGGCGATGATCAGCGCGAAATCGAAATGAAGATCATGGAGTATGGGACTCTTGATGGCGTTCTCGACACGCTTGGCCAGGAATGGCCCCTGAAATGAATTTGAAGTCCGCGAGATCAGGACGAGAACGTTGAAGAGGGAGAACGCGATGGCGATGTGGCCGGTGCGGATGCCCGCAATCCTGAAGGCATAGGCGAGCGTGCCGATCAGGTGGATCACGAAGGTCAGCCCAATGATGAGCGCCAACTGAAAATCCATGGTTCCCTCCCCAGGCGGCCGTGATCCCTGTCCCGGGCCCAGCGCTATCATGCCGACCGAGCCTCAGCCATGACCCCGGCTTTGCCTCTCCTTTCAGAGGACGGCCGCCTCGAGGCGGCGTCACGGAGGCGATGTCGTTTCGTCGAAGCGGCTCCAGCCTGCCCGCTCATATTCGCCGCGGCGCGCCTTCGCATCGATCGGACCGGCTCCATCCAGGATCTTCTCGATGACCGCGGCATGGGAATCGGAGGTGCGGACCGAGACCACCGTGCTGCCGCGCCGGATCGTTTCCGCGTAGAAATGGGCCTCGTCCTCGCTCAGTCCGGCGCCGGTCAGCGCCCCGATCAGGCTTCCGGCTGCGACGCCGGCCGTGGTGCCGACGGCCAATGTGCCGAGCAGCCACCCGGCCGCCAGAACCGGCCCGATACCAGGCAGGGGAAGTGCTGCCACCCCGGCCAGAAGGCCCGCGCCCGCGCCGACAGCGCCGCCGAGCTCGGCTCCCCGGGAGGCATCTTTGCTGATGGTCGCTGTGGGGGAGCGAATGATGCTGATGTCATCTGGCGGCAGGCCTGCTGCTTCCAGTCTCGTGATGGCAGTCTCGGCATCGGCAGGGTCGTCGAATGAGCGGATGATCGTGCGTGTCATCAGATCCGTCCTCGCTTGATGCGCCTTGGACTGAACCAAGATTGCGCCGGCTGGTTCCCGGCAGGCGCCTTGGCCCCGTTCAATCGGAACGCCGTCCTGAGCCGAAGGTTCGCGCGGAGGGCCCAGACATGTCTGGCGGCGTTCTTGCTGGGCATGTGGTGCGGGCGTGAGGTGTTCCGGAATGGAACACCTCGGGGCCGTGAAGACAGCCCAATGGGCACCAGAAATGAGGATCACACCATGCCGGATATGCCTCGCCTGGTCGAAAACCCCTCCCTGTTTCAGCGGCTTGGCCTTGAGCCCGAGCCAGCCCGAGCCGGTGTCAATATGGCACAATTGCTGGCCATACTCGAAGACATGTGCCGCATTCAGAAACAGCACGGCATCCGGCTGATGCTTCTCGAGCGCCAGTTGCGCACGCTTCGGCACAGGGCCTGAAACGGTTCTGAGCCCGACTGCGGCCGCCGGGCCCAACGCACAGGAGCTCCCCACCGCCATGAACGGGGCAGCGCCTGGTGCCTGCGCTTCGGCGGTGGCAGCCGATGCTGCTGTTTGAGAATCATAGGCTCGGTTTCGGGCGCGCCACGCCCCCGTCACCATACCAACAAGCGGCCTCCCCGCCCTACATGGTGCGGGACCGGAACTGTTCCGCCATCCAGTCGATGACGACGCGCACGCGCGGCGAAAGCTGGCGCGTATGCGAATAGAGGACATGGACGGGCAACGGGGTCGGAGGATAGTCCGCCAGGATCTCGACGAGCGCGCCGCTGGCCAGTTCGGGTGCGACGCGGTAGCGCGGGACCTGAATGATCCCGAGGCCGAGGCAGGCGCAGGCGACATTCGTCTCGGGGCCGGTCACGGTCACCACGGAAGGCGGGGTGATCTGCCGTTCCCGGTCGCGCTCGGTGAAAACCAGCGGACTGACGCTCGCCGCATCGGGAGCGAACAGGCCAATGATGCGATGATGCTCCAGATCGTCCGGCGTCCGCGGCTCGCCGAAGCGTTCGAGATAGGAGGGGCTCGCGAAGGTGCCGCGGCCGAGCTCCGCGAGCTTGCGCCGGATCAGGGGACTGTCGACGAGCGGGCCCGCCCGCAGGATGCAGTCGAACCCTTCGCGGACGAGGTCGAGAGCCTGATGCGCCTCGCCGATATGCAGGCGAATGCCGGGATAGGTCTCCAGAAAGCGGCCCAGCCCCGGCAGCAGGAAATGCCGGGCCTGCGTGCCATGGACATCGATCCGCACCAGGCCGCTCGGCTTGGCACCGGCAAAAGCGCCTTCCGCATCTTCGAGATCGGCGATCAGCGCCAGGCAGCGCCGGTAGTAGGCCTCGCCGTCGAGCGTCGGGCTGACCTGTCGGGTCGTCCGCTGCAGCAGGCGCACGCCCAGCCTCGCCTCCAGCCCCTTGACCGCATCGGTCACCGATGAGCGCGGCAGGCCGAGATCCTCGGCGGCCTGCGTGAAGCTGCGGCGCTCCACGATCCGGGTGAAGACCCGCATGGCATCGAAGCGGTCCATTATTCGCCTGTTCGAATAGTGATGCCGGATAATGGCTGATTATCCCGCGCAAGGGAACGTCCATTCTCCCCTCACAGCCGCCGGACACCGGCAGTGAGCCAAGGAGAAAGACCATGACGAACCCGAGCAGCAAGGTCGCGATCGTGACGGGCGCCTCAGGCGGCATCGGCGCTGCGGTTGCCGAGCGTCTCGCCAAGGACGGCTTCACCGTGGTGGTGAACTATGCCGGCAATGCCGCGTCGGCCGAGGCGCTCGTCGCCCGGATCGAGGCCGCGGGCGGTCGCGCCGTCGCCGCCCAGGCCGACATCACGAATGTCGAGGCGGTGCGTCGCATGTTCGACAGCGCCGAGGCCGCCTTCGGCGGCGTCGATGTGCTGATCAACAATGCCGGCATCATGACCCTGGCGAATATCGCAGACAGTGACGACGCCCTGTTCGAGCGCCAGATCGCGGTCAATCTGAAAGGCACCTTCAACACCCTGCGCGAAGCCGCCCGGAGGCTGCGCGATGGCGGCCGGATCGTCAATTTCTCGTCCAGCGTCGTCGGCCTGCTGCAGCCGGGCTACGGCGTCTATGCCGCGACCAAGGCTGCGGTCGAGGCGATGACGAGCGTCCTCGCCAAGGAGTTGCGCGGGCGGAACATCACCGTCAACGCGATCGCGCCCGGCCCGACAGCGACCAAGCTCTTCCTCGACGGCAAGCCGCAGGAGGTGATCGACCGCCTCGCGAAGCTCGCCCCGCTCGAACGCCTCGGCCAGCCCAAAGACATCGCGGATGCCGTCGCGTTCCTGGCAGGGCCGGACGGCGCCTGGATCAACGGCCAGACGCTGCGAGCCAATGGCGGGATCATCTGATCCGGCACGCCCGGGATTTCCCCGGGACCGCTGCACTTCATCTCACGCTCAGCAAGGGACCAGCGTCATGCCCAGCCCGTCCAGCCAAGTCATCCTCGTCACCGGCGCCTCCTCGGGCTTCGGCCTGATGACCGCCAAGGCCCTCGCGCGGGCCGGCCACATCGTCTACGCCTCGATGCGCGAGACGGAAGGCCGCAACGCACCGCAGGTCGCGGCTGCGGCGCAATGGGCGAGCGCGGAAGGCGTCGATCTGCGCACGGTCGAACTCGACGTCCAGTCGGACCCGTCCGCGGAGGCCGGTGTCGCCCGGATCATCAGTGAAGCCGGCCGGCTCGACGTCATCGTCCACAATGCCGGCCACATGGTCTTCGGGCCGGCGGAGGCTTTCACCCCCGACCAGTTCATCCAGCAATATGACGTGAACGTGCTCGGCGCGCAGCGCGTCAACCGCGCGGCCCTTCCCCGGCTGAGAGCCCAGGGCAAGGGCCTGCTGGTCTGGGTCGGCTCAAGCTCGACGCGTGGCGGCACGCCACCATTCCTCGCACCCTATTTCGCCGCCAAGGCAGCGATGGATGCGCTGGCGGTCTCCTACTCCACCGAGCTCGCGCTCTGGGGCATCGAGACCACCTTCATGGTGCCCGGCGCCTTCACCAAAGGCACCAACCACTTCGCCCATTCCGGCAAGCCTGCCGACGAGGCACGCGCGGCGGAATATGCGTCAGGCCCCTATGCCGGCATCGCCGACAAGGCGCTCAAGGGCCTCGCCGGTCTGGAACCCGCCGATGCCGACCCGGACGAGGTCGCCCGCGCGATCGTCCGGGTCGTCGACGCGCCTTTCGGGAAACGCCCGTTCCGCGTCCATGTCGACCCGTCGCAGGACGGCGCGGAGATCGTCAACGGCGTCGCCGACCGCATGCGCCGCGAGATCTACCGCACTATCGGCCTGGAAAACCTGCTCCATCCCGCGATCAACGCCTGAACCGCGTGCGGGTGGAGGCAGGGGCCCGCCGTTCAGCCGGGCCCCGGATACTAGCCTGCCCCGATCAGCCCATCACCGCCTTGGGTTCGAGATAGGCCTCGAGCCCGAACACGCCGTTCTCGCGCCCGATACCGGATTGCTTGAAGCCGCCGAACGGCGCCATCGGCTCCATGGGAGCGCCGTTGATGACGACGCGCCCGGCGACCAGCTGGTCCGCCACGGCCTGCGCGCGAGCGGGATCGGAACCGGCGACATAGGCGTGGAGGCCGTAATCGGTGTCGTTTGCGATCGCGATCGCGTCAGACTCGGTGCCATAGGGGATGATCGACAGGACCGGCCCAAAGATCTCGTCGCGCGCGATGGTCATGTCGTTGCGGACATCGGTGAAGACGGTCGGCCGCACGAACCAGCCATCCTTCGTCTCTTCTGGCCGTCCTTCGCCTCCGATTAGGAGCGTCGCCCCTTCCTCGCTTCCCTTGCGAATATAGGACTGGACGCGGTCCCATTGCCGTTGGCTGACCATCGGGCCGATCGCCGTTTCCGGATCGCGCGGGGCGCCCGACCTGACCTCCGCCACGGCCGCCTTGATCGCCGCCTCGAACTCCGCGAGCCTCGCCCGCGGCACCAGGATACGGGTGCCGGCGATGCAGGCCTGGCCGCTGTTCATGAAGCCGGCCATCAATGCGAAGGGCACGGCTTCAGCGAAATCGGCATCGTCGAGAATGACCATAGGCGATTTTCCACCAAGTTCGAGCGTCACGCGCTTCATCGTTTCGGCCCCGGCACGCAGGATTGCGCGGCCGGTCGCGGTCGATCCCGTGAACGAGACCTTGGCGATATCGCGATGTGCGCTGATCTCTGCCCCAACGACCTCGCCGCGACCGGTGACGATGTTGAACACACCGGCGGGAACACCGGCCTCGTGCAGGGCCTCGGTCACGATCTGGGTCTGGATCGCACTCATCTCGCTGGGCTTGATCACGGCCGTCGAGCCCGAGGCGATCACCATCGCGAGCTTGTTGCAGATGAAGCCGGCATTGGCGTTCCAGGGCGTGATCAGCCCGACGACGCCGAGCGGCTCCATCGTCACCTTCGCCGAGCCGATCCGGCGGGTGAACTCATAGGTCTCCAGCGTCTGCGCCGCGAGCCGGAAACCGCCGACCGCATAGTCCGACATCCACTCCGCCCGGGATATGGGCGCCCCATATTCCTCGATCACGGCCTCGGTCAGCTCGGCACTGCGCGCCTGCACCGCGTCGGCCAACCGATTGAGCAAGGCGATGCGCTCCTGCCTCGAGCTGCGTGAAAACGCGGGAAAGGCGCGCTTGGCGGCTGCGATCGCGGCGCGGGTGTCGATCTCGTCGCCGAGCTGGACCTGGCCGATCACGCGGCCGGTCGCCGGGTTGTGGAGGTCGAAGAGTTCCGTTCCGTGCGGCGTGACGAACGCCCCGTCGATATAGATCGTGTCGATGGTCTTCATGGCTGGCCTCCGGTGCCTCGGGTTTGATGAAGCCGAGATAGGCCGCTCGGATCGATTGGATAATCAGGATAAAGCGGCATGAAGTGATGCGGAATTCGGGACAATGAAGACAGGCCTCGGCGAATACGACGCGATCGCCGCCGTTGCGCGGCTCGGCAGCTTCCGGGCAGCCGCAACCGAACTCGGCATGTCCTCCTCGGCGCTGAGCCATGCTGTGGCTGCGCTGGAGGCGCGACTGGGGGTGCGGCTGTTCAACCGAACGACGCGAAGCGTTGCGATGACCGATGCCGGCGAGCAATTCATCGCCCGGATCGCTCCGGCGCTCGCCGAGATCAGCGGCGCGATCGAGGGCATCAACAGCCATCGGCAAACCCCGGCCGGCACGCTGAGGATCAACACATCGGCCGGCGCGGCGCGAATGGTCCTGACGCCGGTGATCCTGGACTATCTCAGGCGCTACCCGGACATGAACGTGGTGCTCGTCACCGAGGGACGCCTGGTCGACATCGTCGGACAGGGCTTCGACGCCGGTATCCGGCTGGCGGAGACGGTCCCGCAGGACATGATCGCGGTTCCGATCGGCCCCGCCTTGCGACAGGTCGTGGTCGGATCGCCCGGCTATTTCCAGGGGCGCACCAGGCCTGTCGTGCCGGGCGACCTGCTCCAGCACCGATGCATCCGCGCGCGGATGGCGAGCGGCGCGATCTATCACTGGGAGTTCGAGCAGCGCGGCGAGCAGGTCGAGATCGATGTGCCGGGATCACTCACCCTCGACGAAATGACCCTGATGCTGGAGGCGGCCCTGGCCGGGACCGGTCTTGCCTATCTCAGCGAATGGTCGGTCGCACCGCATATCGCCTCAGGGGCACTGATCCCGGTGCTGGAGGACTGGAGCCCGCCCTTTCCCGGCCTCTGTCTCTACTATCCCGGCCGCCGGCACGTCCCGGCGGGCCTGCGCGCGCTGATCGCGCTGATCCGGGAGACGAATGAACGGAGCCGCAAATAGACGGCCTCAGGCAGCCACGGCGATCCGTTGCACCTTGATGTCGTCTTCATGGGCCCTGGCCTCGGCGAGATCATGCGCCGCCTGCATCCGCAGCATCGTATCGGCGCGGACGCCGAACGCCTTCTCGAAGCGGATCGCCATCTCGGCCGACAAGCCGGCCTTGCCGTTCAGAAGATTGCTCATGGCCTGACGGGTCACGCCCAACTTCTCCGCGGTGACGGTTACGCTCAGCCCATGCGGCAGGACGAACTCGGTCTTAAGCCACGCCCCCGGGTGGACGGCGAAGCTTGGATGAAGCTTGATGGCCATCAGTGACAATCCTCCAGATCGATGTCCTCGATCGCGCCCGCCTCGTTGATGTGAAAGGTCATTCGCCAGTTCTTCGTGACCGTGAGCGACCAAACGCCAGAGCGATCGCCAGTCAGAAGGTGAGCGCCGAAATTGGGCGGAATGTTCAGTTCTTCGACTGCCTCGATCACGGCCAGATAGGCCAGCATATTCCGAAGTCGTCCGACGAGATTGCCAGGCACCCCCTTGGCTCTCCCTGTCTCCGCGAACGTCCGGAGCGCCTTATGCCTGATGCTCTCGATGTCCACGCCGACGATGTAGGCCCGCAGCCGTCACGCGTCAAGTGTCGCTTTACACCCAGAAGGCAAGCCGCAGCTGGCTTGTAGACGTGCCATCCTGCCCCCGCGACATTGCCCCAGCTCCGGAAGCCCCGCCCGGCTGCGATTGACGTGGTGCCGATCTGGTCCAGCCGCATCCGTCCCGTTGGCCGCCGCGGGGCGGGAGTGCCTTCGGCGCGGGCTTCTCGCAATGCGTGTAGCGGCCCCGCGTTGCGCCCTCATGGATACAGCGCCGGGCCGTTCGCGGCCCCGTGTCATCGCCCCTTCGCGATAGCCGGCCGGGATGAGATTGCGACATCACGCAGCGATCACATGGTCGCGCGGTGAGCGCTATGCCCATGGAAGAATAGCGGTCTCGTCGCTAGCTTGTTCGGGGACACAGGAATCATCCCGGAGCGGGAGGCCAGCACCATGATGACGAGGCGACATATCCTGCTGAGAAGCGCAGGCCTTGCGGCGGCATCATCGCCCTTGCTGGCCCTCATCGCGCGTTCCGAGGTGACCTTCCCCGTCACCCATACCGACGCCGAATGGCGCCGCCTGCTCAAGCCCGAGCAATACGCCGTCCTGCGCCAGAGCGGCACGGAGCGCCCCTATACGAGCCCGCTGCTGAACGAGAAGCGCCGTGGCGACTTCGCCTGCGCCGGCTGCGACCAGCCGCTTTTCTCCTCGACCACGAAATATGACAGCGGCACCGGCTGGCCGAGCTTCTGGGCGCCCCTGGACAAGGCGGTCGGCACCGAGACCGACAACTCGCTCGGGATGCAGCGCACGAGCGTGCATTGCAGCCGCTGCGGCGGCCACCAGGGCCATGTCTTCAACGACGGTCCGAAGCCTACCGGCCTGCGCTACTGCATGAATGGCGTTTCCATGACCTTCAAGCCGATGGCGGCCTGAGAGCGGCAGCGATGACCCTGTTCCTGCTCGCCTATCTCGGCGGTGTGCTGACGATCGTCAGCCCCTGCATCCTGCCTGTCCTGCCCTTCGTCTTCGCCCGTGCGGGCCAGCCCTTCCTGCGCAGCGGGCTGCCGATGCTCGTCGGCATGGCCGCGAGCTTCGCCGGCATCGCGACGCTGGCGGCCGTCGGCGGCAGCTGGGCCGTCGAAGCCAACCAATATGGCCGGCTGATCGCAATCGGCCTGCTCGCCGTCTTCGGGCTCGCGCTGCTGTTCCCCTCCCTTTCGGACTGGGCGACACGCCCGCTGGTGGCGCTCGGCGGCCGCCTCTCCGAGCAGGCGGAACAGGGCAAGGGCGCAGTCGCGCCTTCGCTGCTGCTCGGCGTCGCAACCGGCCTGCTCTGGGCGCCCTGCGCCGGGCCGGTTCTCGGACTGATCCTGACCGGAGCGGCCCTGCAGGGGGCGAATGCCGGCACTTCGCTCCTGCTGCTCTCCTATGCCGCCGGAGCTGCAACCTCGCTCGCATTGGCGCTCCTGGTCGGCGGCCGGGTCTTTTCCGCCATGAAGCGCTCGCTGGGCGCCGGCGAGTGGCTACGGCGGGGTATGGGTGTTGCGGTGTTGGCTTCGGTCGCGGCGATCGCGCTCGGGCTCGACACCGGCTTCCTGACACGCGTCTCGCTGGCGAGCACATCGGCGCTGGAGCAACGGCTGGTCGACCGGCTCCGGCCGGAAACAGAGGCGCCCGGACAGTCCCCGGTGGCCATGCAGGGCGGCCCGGCGATGACGGGCGCCAACCCCGCCATGATGGCCGCGAACCCGGCCATGACGGGCGGCAACGCCATGATGATGCAGGGCAAGCCTGCGCAGGCGAGTGACGAACTGCCCGTCGAGGGCGTGATGCCGGTGCTGGCGGGGGCGGTCGAATGGTTGAACTCGCCGCCGCTGACCAATGAGCAGCTCAAGGGCAAGGTCGTCCTGATCGATTTCTGGACCTATTCCTGCATCAACTGCCTGCGGACGATCCCCTATGTCCGCGCCTGGGCCGAGAAGTACAAGGATCAGGGTCTGATGGTGATCGGCGTGCATACGCCGGAATTCGCCTTCGAGAAGACCATCGGCAACGTCAAGAAGGCGGTGAACGATCTTCAGATCGGCTACCCCGTCGCGATCGACAATGATTTTGCGATCTGGCGCGCCTTCAAGAACCGCTATTGGCCGGCGCATTACTTCATCGACGCGCGAGGCCGGGTCCGCCACCATCAGTTCGGCGAGGGGGACTATGACGCCTCCGAACGGGTGATCCAGACGCTGCTGGCCGAGGCCGGCAGGACCGGTACGCCGACAGAACTCGTTGCGGTCAAGGCCGTCGGCGCGGAAGCCGCATCCGATGCCGGCAATGTCCGCTCGCCGGAGACCTATCTGGGCTATGAGCGGGCGGAAAACTTCGTCTCGCCCGGCGGGATCGTCCAGGACACGCACCGGACCTATGCGCTGGGCCAGCCCCGGCTCAATGAATGGGGCCTGTCAGGCGGCTGGACGATCGGTGCGGAGCACGCCGCGCTGGACGACAAGGATGGTAGCATCGGCTTCCGCTTCCATGCGCGCGACCTGCATCTGGTTCTCGGCCCGGGAGCGGATGGCAAACCGGTGCGCTTTCGCGTCACCATCGACGGCGCCCCGCCCGGCGACGACCATGGCATGGACAGCGATGCCGACGGCCAGGGGATTGTGAGCGAGCAGCGGCTCCACCAGCTCATACGCCAGAAGGGCGAGGTCGGCGATCGCCTGTTCGAGATCCGCTTCCTCGACCCCGGCGTACAGGCCTATGCCTTCACCTTCGGCTGAACAGGGAGATTGGACATGACACATCCACGCGCCAAGACCGCCGGATCGCCCGTCGCGCGCTACGGCCGGCCTGCCCTCGCCGCCCTGGCGCTGATCGGGCTCGTCGGCCTCGGCCTGCGGATTTCACCATCGGCCGCCGAGAATGCACCCCGCGCGATTCCCGCCCTGTCGGCCGCTGAACCGGCCCCGCAAGCCACGTCCGAAGTCGCTGTCCTGGCCGGCGGCTGCTTCTGGGGCGTGCAAGGCGTCTTCCAACATGTCGACGGTGTCAGCAATGCCGTCTCCGGCTATGCCGGCGGCGAGAAGGCGACCGCCCGCTACGAGCAGGTCGGTTCGGGCCGTACCGGCCATGCCGAAGCCGTCCAGATCACCTATGATCCGCGCAAGATCAGCTATGCGCGCATCCTGCAGGTCTATTTCTCGGCAGCGCATGATCCGACCGAGCTCAACCGCCAGGGTCCCGATATCGGCACGCAGTACCGCTCGGCGATCTTCCCGACCAATGCGGACCAGGCCCGGATCGCCAAGGCCTATATCGCCCAGCTCAACCAGGCCAGGGCCTTTAACGCGGCGATCGTGACCAAGATCGAGCCGGACCGGCCCTTCTACCCGGCCGAGGCCTATCATCAGGACTTCCTGACGAAGAACCCGAGCCACCCCTATATCGTGATCAACGACCTGCCGAAGATCGAAAGCCTGAAGCGCCTGTATCCCGCGCTCTATCGCCCGGACCCGGCGCTCGTCGCCAAGACCGGTCTCTCCAACTGAAGGAACTGACCAATCGGCCTGCCGGACAGATGCCTTTGAACACCCCGCCGACGATCAGGATCGCGGCCGCCCTGCTCACGGACCGACAGGACCGGCTGATCCTGGTGCGGAAGCGCGGCACCAGCGCCTTCATGCAGCCCGGAGGCAAGATCCAGCCCGACGAGACGCCGCTGGCGGCGCTGATACGCGAGCTGCACGAAGAACTCGGCCTTGTCGTCGCGCCGTCGTCGCCGCGCTATCTCGGCTGTTTCGCGGCGCCTGCAGCCCATGAGCAGGGTTTTACCGTCGAGGCGGAGCTGTTCAGCCTGTCCACGGATCGGACGCTCGCCCCCGCCGCGGAGATCGCGGAGCTGATCCGGTTCGATCCGGCTTGCGCGCCCCATCCCGAACTCGCCCCGCTGACGCGCGATGCCATCCTGCCGCTCCATCGGACACGCGCCGGTTCCTGACACGCCGTCTCCCGCGATCTCGGCGACAGGCGACGGCTCAGGGGGCGGCAGCTTCGGCGGCAAATTCTTCGGCGATCCAGACGAGGAAGGCGCGCGCGGCCGGTGAAACGCCATGATCCCTGGCGGGGATGGCGGCAAGGCCATCGGCGAACGGAACAAACCCGCAAGGCGCAACCAGCCTGCCGGCCGCAAGGTCTTCCCCGACCATGCGCTGCTCGACAAGCGCCACGCCCAAGCCCGCCAGCGCCGCCTCGATGCAGAGATGCGTGTGCGGAAAGAAGAGCTCCGCCTCGTGGCTCGCCGTCAGGCCCGTATTGACCTGCCAGGTCTCCCAGGCGCTCGCGCTGTGCTCATGGGCAATCCGGGTCGAGCAGACCAGGCGCTCGCCGTCCCGCGTGATCGCATGCCCGGGAGCGCAGACGGGCCCGAAGGCGATATCGGTCAGGCGGATCGCCCTCTCCCGGTCGCGCGCGGGATAGGAGCGGCGATCCCAGACCAGCACCAGATCGGCGCCCTGGTGCCTGATCTCCTGCGCGGAGGTCATCGACAGGCGTAGCCGGATCTCGGGATGGCGACGGTAGAAGCCCTGCAGATGCGGCACGAGCCAGCGCATGGCGAAGGTGGCGCTGCAGGCCACATGCACGCTCGGCCCGCGCGCCTCCTCCAGCACGCGCAGCCAGCCCTGCTCGAGCGCATCGAGCGATCCGGCGACGACCTGCCGCAAGGCCTCGCCGCGTTCATTCAGCCGCAAGCCGGTCCCCGCCTTCTCGAAAAGCTCCACACCCGCATGATCCTGCAGGCTCCGAAGCTGGCGGCTGACCGCGCCATGGGTTCGGCCGAGCTCCTCGCCCGCACGCGTCACCGAGCCGAGACGCGCCGTCGCCTCAAAGGCCCTGAGGGCGGAAAGCGGCGGAAGCTTGCGCGGCATGACTGATGGTCCGTGAGTTTAGCTCACCATGATCGGATTTTAACTCGATAGCATGAGGGGCAGTGTACCTCTAGAAGAACCGCCATGGCCGGCCAGCTTTCAGTCGATCCCGTGTCTTCATGGGCGGGTCGAGGAAGGCAGGTGGCTGTGCACTGAGTTAACGGAACGCAGGCGATGCGCGGCGCAAGGCCCGCACGCATCTGCCAGCCCCTTTGACGCAACAGGGAGGTCTCGATGACGGTCGGTTCGGTGAATCCACGCCAAGCGGACGGCAGCGCCGGGGACGCGAATTACGGCGTCATCGGCGCGGGCTATACCGCGTATCGGCAGCCCGAGCCGGCAATTGCCGCCCAGATCGAGCAGGCCCTCGGCACCGCGCGGACCGTGCTGAATGTCGGAGCCGGCGCAGGCTCCTACGAACCGCGGGATCGCGACGTCACGGCCGTCGAGCCCTCGGCCTCGATGCGCGCCCAACGTCCCGCCGATCTCGCCCCTGCCATTGACGCGGTCGCCGAGGCGCTGCCTTTCCCGGACGGGCATTTCGACGCCAGCATGACGACCTTCTCCATCCATCAATGGAAGAACCTGGAGGCCGGGCTTGCCGATATGCGGCGCGTGACGCGCGGACGGGTCATCATCCTGAGCTGCGACCCCGATCTCGTGCAACGCTTCTGGCTGAACGATTACGCGCCCGAGGTTCTCGCCACCGAGGCCCGCCGCTACCCCGCGCTTGGCCGGATCCGCACATTGCTCGGCGGGCCAGACGCGCGCCGACCCGGTCGCCATTCCCTTCGACTGCCGGGACGGTTTCAACGAGGCCTATTATGGGCGCCCGGAACGCCTGCTCGAGGCCGGTGCCCGGGCGGCGAATTCGGCCTGGAGCTTCGTCGGCGAGCCGGTCCGCGCGGGCTATGTCGCCGATCTCCAGCGCGCGCTCGAAGACGGCAGCTGGGACACGCGTCACGGGGCATTGCGCCGGCAAGCGGCTTTCGATGGTTCGTTGCGGCTGATCATCGCCGAGCCGTGAGGCCGGCCGGACCCAGCTCAGCTGGCGGAGCTGATTGTTCCGCCGTCGAGGCGGCACATCTCCTCGCCGGAAAAGGCACGCGAGCGCGTGAGGAAGCGCTGCTCGGTGCCGTTTTCCAGCGAGAACATCCCGCCGCGCCCAGGGACGACGTCGATGATGAGCTGGGTATGGCGCCAGAGAGCGAATTGCGAACCGCTGATATAGACCGGAACGCCGCCAACCTCGCCCAGCTTCACGTCCTGATCGGAGACGATGAAATCGCCCTGCGGATAGCACATCGGCGAGGAGCCATCGCAGCAGCCTCCCGACTGATGAAACAGAATGTCTCCGTGCTCGGCCTGCAGCCGCGAGATCAGGCGCAAGGCGGTCGGAGTGGCGGTGACCTGCTCGATACCTTGTGCCTGCTCGATGACTGGGACCTGTCCGATGACGTGCTCGCTCATGCCGGAGCTCCCCGTGGCGTGGGACGACCAAAACCTGCCGTAGGCCCAGGCTCAACGCCGGGCCATGCGGCTTGAGGGAGAGCCCGGCACGCCAGCAGCAACGTTCGCTGCGGGCGTGCCGGGCCTGTGCCCATGGAGGGGCGGGCAAACGCCTGAAGAAGCCAGCTTCTTCAGGGAGAAGCTGAACATCTTCAGGAGAAGCCCCAGGGGCTTCAGAAGAAGCCGAGCTTCTTCGGGGAGTAGCTCACCAGCATGTTCTTGGTCTGCTGGTAATGGTCGAGCATCATCTTGTGGTTCTCGCGACCGATGCCGGACTGCTTGTAGCCGCCGAAGGCCGCATGCGCGGGATAGGCGTGGTAGCAATTGGTCCAGACCCGGCCCGCCTGGATCGCGCGGCCGAAGCGATAGGCGCGATTGCCGTCACGGGTCCAGATGCCGGCGCCGAGGCCATAGAGCGTGTCATTGGCGATCGAGAGCGCCTCTTCGTCGTCCTTGAATGTCGTGACGGAGACGACCGGCCCAAAGATCTCCTCCTGGAAGACCCGCATCTTGTTGTGCCCCTTCAGGACGGTCGGCTTGACGTAATAGCCGCCCGCCAGATCGCCTGGCAGCTCGTTTCGCGCCCCGCCGATCAGCACCTCGGCGCCCTCCTGCCGGCCGATATCGAAATAGCTCAGGATCTTCTCGAGCTGCTCGGACGAGGCCTGCGCACCGATCATCGTCGCGCTATCCAGCGGGTCGCCCTGCTTGATCGCCTCGACGCGCTTCAGCGCCTTCTCCATGAAGCGGTCATAGATGCTCTCATGGACCAGGGCGCGGCTCGGGCAGGTGCAGACTTCACCCTGGTTCAGCGCGAACATGACGAAGCCTTCGATTGCCTTGTCGAAGAAATCGTCATCCTCGAGCGTCACATCCTTGAAGAAGATGTTCGGCGACTTGCCGCCCAGCTCCAGCGTCACCGGGATCAGGTTATGGCTGGCATATTGCATGATCAGGCGGCCGGTCGTGGTCTCACCGGTGAAGGCGATCTTGGCGATGCGGTTGCTCGAGGCGAGCGGCTTGCCGGCCTCCAGGCCGAAGCCGTTGACGATGTTCAGGACGCCCGGCGGCAGGATGTCCGCGATCAGCTCGGCCAGGACGAGGATCGAGGCGGGCGTCTGTTCTGCCGGCTTCAGCACGACGCAATTGCCGGCGGCGAGCGCCGGCGCCAGCTTCCAGACCGCCATCAGGATCGGGAAGTTCCAGGGAATGATCTGGCCGACGACGCCGAGCGGCTCGTGGAAGTGATAGGCGACCGTATCATGGTCGATTTCGGAGATGCCGCCTTCCTGCGCGCGCACCGCGCCGGCGAAATAGCGGAAATGGTCGATCGCCAGCGGCATATCCGCAGCGGTCGTCTCCCGGATCGGCTTGCCGTTGTCCCAGGTCTCGGCCAGCGCGAGAAGCGCGAGATTCTCCTCCATCACATCGGCGATCTTGTTGAGGAGCAGCGCCCGCTCGGCGGCGCTGGTGCGGCCCCAGGCACCCTTGGCGGCATGGGCGGCGTCGAGCGCCGCCTCGATGTCGTTCGCGTCGGAGCGCGCGACCTCGCAGAGCAGCCGGCCATTCACCGGAGAGGTGTTCTCGAAATAGCGCCCTGACTGGGGCTCGGCCCATTTGCCGTTGATGAAATTGCCATAGCGCGCCTTGAACGGCGTCGCGGTCGTGCGGTTGAATTCGGGCTTGTTCATCTCATCCTCCATCGCAGCGCTGTGAGGCCGCGCCCTGGAGGGCAGGATCGGCCGCAATGCTTGGCGTTGTCAGGAGGCGTGCGGCGCTTTCAGATGCCCGACTGTCTCAGCTTTGCGACAGGTTTTGGAAGAGATTGCATGTTCGGCCACCCGTGCGCTCACCGGCCGCGCTGGAGCCCGAGCCTTGTCAGCTTCCGGTGCATGGTGGCGCGGCTGACCCCGAGCATGCGCGCCGCCGCCGAGACATTGCCATTGGCCCGCGCTAGAGCCCGCTGCACGACGCCGCGCTCGGCGGCGCTCAACGCCTCGGCAGGCCTTGCCTCGTCACCCGCCAGGAGATCGTCGGCGGGAAACGGGTGCGCGAGGCGCTCGTCGGTCAGCCCATAGGCCAGCCGCGCCGCCCGGCTCGCCCCGATGACGAGATCCTCCTTGTCGACAGCCAGCAGACCTCCGCCGCCGCCGAAGCGGTCCTGGGCGACGACGATGCGTGCCTTGGGAAAAACCATCCGGAAATGATGAGCCTCGATCCTGTGCGCCGCCTCGAGCGTCGCGCTGGCGACAAGCTTCAGCATGGCCGGCGTCAGGTCGGCCCGGCAGGTCGAGACATCCAGCGTCGCGATCAGCCGCCCCTGCGCGTCCCAGATCGGGGCGACGCTGCAGCTCAGGCCGATATTGCGCGTCAGGAAATGCTGGTCGCGGTGGATCGTCAACGGACGCCCCTCCGCGAGGCAGGTTCCGACGCCGTTGGTGCCCTCGCTGGCCTCGCTCCAGACCATTCCGGTCCAGAGCCCGATATTGCGGAAATCGACATCGTCGCCGACGACGCCCCGTCGATCGAGCGGCACGCCCTCGCGATCGGTGAACAGCACGCAGCAGCCGGCATCGCCGACCGACTGGAAGAGCCGATCAAGGGTCGACTGCGCCACTCGGATCAGCGGATCCAGGCGTTCGAAGGCGGCATCGAATTCATGCTGGCTGAGCCGCCAGGGCGGCCGGGCGTGGTTGGGATCGAGCCCGTATCTGACCGCGGAACGCGACCAGGACGCCGCCACGGCCGATTGCGCCACTGCCGCAGCGTTGTTCAGTGTCGAATATATCCGATCAGCGTGCAGGCCTCGCGCAGTCTCGACCATGCTCGGCATCCATTTCCACCCGCTTCGCACCGTCATTGCCAGCCGAGGCGCGTCACTACCGGCAGCCATGCGATTTTCGGCATGTTCCGGCCGTTCCGGCACCGCTGTCAACCGTCCGATAGGCGGAGGTCAGGATAGGAAAGCGTTCTGGTAGGAATTGACGAAGCCGATCGTTATATTCCAACTTATATAATGAAAGATCGCGCCGAGGCCATTCTAACGGAGGCCGCCCCGGAGATAGCGGGCGCATCCGACTGATAATGTCCGTCCCTCGCTGCCTGCATTGCAGCGACAGATCGGCGGCCGGCCACATGCCCCTGCGGCCGGAGCCGGCTCTCAGTAACTGTGCTCCGCCCCCGGGAATTCCTGGCTCTTCACCGCGGCGACATAGGCCTCGACCGCCTGCTGGATCGAGCCCGCGCCGACCATGAAGTCCTTGGAAAAGCGTGGCCTCTTGCCGGGATAGACGCCGATCGCGTCGTGGAGGACGAGCACCTGGCCATTGCAGTTGACACCGGCGCCGATCCCGATCGTCAGCATGGCGTCGCTCGCCTCGCCAATCTCGGCGGCGAGCGTCGACGGCACCATTTCCAGCACGAGGAAGCGCGCACCCGCCTGCTCCAGCGCGGCGGCGTCGGCCTTGAGCTTGGTCGCAGCATCAGCCGATTTGCCCTGGACCCGGTAGCCGCCGAGCTGGTGCACCGATTGCGGCGTCAGCCCGAGATGGCCGCAGACCGGGACGCCGCGCTCGACGAGAAATCGAACGGTTTCGACGGCATAGTCGGAGCCTTCGAGCTTCACCATATGGGCGCCGGCAGCCATCAGCCTGGCGGCGTTGTGCATGGCTTGGGCAGGACCTTCCTGATACGAGCCGAACGGCATGTCGGCCATGATGAAGGCGCGCCTGGCGCCGCGCGCCACGCAGGCCGTGTGATAGACCATCTGCTCCATGGTCACGGGCAGGGTCGTGGCGTGCCCCTGCAGCACATTCCCCATGGAATCGCCGATGAGCAGGATCTCGACACCGCAGCTCTCGAGCAGGCTCGCGAAGCTCGAATCGTAGCAGGTCATCATCGCGACCTTCTCGCCCGCCGTTTTCATCCGGGCGAAATCGGCCAGCGTGAGGGCGCGGGCATCGGACAGATAGGCCATAGGCATGACTCCCGGCGAGACTGATCGCCGCGCAACCTATAGGGGCCGCGCTCGCAATTGCGAAGCGAGCGCCGGCCTCAGGTCCGGGTCACCCTGAATGGGCCAGTCCGGTCGTGCCGCGGCTGTAGAAGATGTGGCGGCCGATCACATCCATCTTCTTCAGCCTCTTCGCCCAGGAGGGCTGGACATAATCGGCGTGATAATGCGTGGAATCGCCGACCTCCACGAGATAGGTCCGGCCCTCGTAAACCTCACGTGCGATGCGCTGGGCCACCTGCCACTGCTCCGGCTCCTTGATGCGCAACGACTTGCCTTCGCAGGCGAAGGTGAACTGGCAGGCGAGCCTGCGGTGGCGGTTCTGATAGACGACGCCGCAGACGGACCCCGGATAATACCCGCTCTTGACCCGGTTGAGCACCACCTGGGCGACGGCGACGCGCCCGTCCTCCGCTTCGGAGCGCGCCTCGAAATAGATCGCCTCGGCGAGGCAGCGCTGCTCGCTCGCCAGCGTGTCGCCGTCGACGACGACCGGCACGCCGGTGAGAATGAGCTGCGTGGTCGCCAGGGTCGTGGCGGGCGGCTCGACAAAGGCCGCAAGCGAAAGCAACGCCAGTGGGGCGATGCGCTTCATGGGGATACTCCGGGGGGTAAGGGTCAAGCCGTGCGTTCGCGGTCCGGATCCATCGTCGGCAGGATCAGCGGCCCTTGTGGCTTGGTCTGTTTGCTGGGTTTGGGCGCCGCGGCCTGACCGGAGACGAGCACATCAAGGCTCTCACGGAGGCTGTGGAGGCGGAAAAGAACTCGTTTTGCTGGAGCTTGTCCCGAAGCATGGCGAAGGCCCTGCGTAGCGCAGCGTCTCGATATGCCGAAGGCGACAAGGCTGTTTGACTAACGTGGGTTAACTGGCGTTACGGCCATTGCGATGAGGAGTGAGGCTGCGGGCAGAGCCGCATCAAGCGGCCTCGTGCCGAGGCGTTACCGCGCCGCTCAACGCGCGGGAGAACCACGGAACGGCGTCAGGCCTCAGGCTATTCATTGACGACTGATCTGTATTAGCGCGTCGTCCGGATACGCCGGCGCCGCGCCGGAACGCGACAGTGGAAATGACGACCACTTCGCAGGCGACAATCTTTCCCGTCGCCGACCGAGAGTGACGACCGTTACGCGAAGCAAAATTCTGTATCGCAAACATACAGTCTGCATCACCGTTGAGTTTAACATTCATGGCAAATCGGCCTCGACAACGTCGGCTCGGCGTACCCGAAAAATGTTGCTGACGGCTCTGCCTCTTTTTCCTAATTACCAAAGATTTTTTCTCTCCCGATTTGAGACTGCATTGTTCGCTGATCGAAGCGCTATGGACAGGGAGTTCGGCAACTTTGTGACCGTTCCTGCCGATAGGTGATTTAGACGCGCATCGCGCCGGGATCCCTCAGGAATATGCACGCCGAATTTTGTAATCAA
Organism: Allobosea sp. 05T433; assembly: GCF_056396065.1. Classification (NCBI taxonomy): domain Bacteria; kingdom Pseudomonadati; phylum Pseudomonadota; class Alphaproteobacteria; order Hyphomicrobiales; family Alloboseaceae; genus Allobosea; species Allobosea sp. 05T433. Next base: position 313,163 of record NZ_JBFTKS010000002.1, read on the forward strand.
TATTTTGGTAAATCGCAATTAATATTATTAACTTAATTTAATAAACATAAATCAATAAGATAATACTGACGCATATTAGCAGGCGCGCAGATTTTAGATTCAGCGCCTTTGCCTGCACTGACCCGAATCTTGCGAGGGAACAAACTTCCCGCCGACGATGGCATTGCGGCTATGAATCGCTTCTCCGGTGTTGACGATGATCGTTGTCGTCTGGATGGCTCCGCCAGAGGTCGGCTCAGCGAATGAGACAACAGCCTGCCCGGAGGCAATCGTGCCGAAATTCGGCCACAAGGTCGCCGAGCCCGCGCCGCCAATCAGGGAAGCGGAGCTTTTATCGGTATCCCAAACAAAGGTCAGGGCATTGCGAAAGCTAGGGAACCTACATTCCCAGGCAAAGGTCGCAGCGTGACCGGTCGAAGAAATCATGATCCCGACAGCGCTCAATGAGGCCAGACGCCGGCGAGATCTCATCCATAGGCTCCAATTCCGCAACAGGTTTGTTCTGGGCTTATTGGTTTGTCCTGGGCCTATTGCCTTCGAGGCGTGGCCGGTGCGCGCACGCAGACCGGACATCCCTGAAATACGTTGCTGGAGCATCCGACGCTTGTTAATTTCGGCCAAGATTTTGCTCGTCCCGGACATGAGCAGGGGAGTTCGGCGGCTTTGCCACGCGACCTGACCTCCCTGCCGACCACGCTAGCGGGCATCTCGCGCCTTGCCGTTGCGCGTCTTGCCGGCGCCGGCATACCGGCCGCGCCTCTCCTGAACGAGGTCGGCCTGACCGAGGACATGCTCGCCGATCACGATCAGAGAGTGCCCTCCCGGCGTCAGGTCGCATTCCTGGACCGGGCCGCGGCGGCACTGGGTGATGATTGCCTCGGCTTCACCCTGGCCCAGGAATTCGACCCCCGAGCCATGGGCTTGCTGTTCTACGTGATGGCATCCTCACAAACGCTCGGCGACGCAACGCAACGGATTGCGCGCTACAGCGCGATCACCAATGAAGCGCTGGTCTTCAGCATTGCCGAGGGAAGCGGGTTCACCGTCACGCTGAGCTATGCCGGCCTTCCCCGGCATTGCGATCGGCACCAGGCCGAGTTCTGCATTTTTGGAGCAATCAGGATCTGCCGCATCCTGACCGGCGCAAATCTCGTCCCACAACACGTCTCGATCGCGCATCACCGATCGGGCGACACCTCTGCGATGTCGCGGTTTGCCGGGACGAAGGTGGAGTTCGGCGCCGAGACCGATGCATTCGTTCTGCAGGCCGATGCGCGCGAACGCCATCTCGTGAATGCCGACCCTTATCTCAACGATCTCCTCCAGACCTATTGCGAGGCGGCGCTATCATCCCGCACGACCAATGCGAGCCCGCTTCGGGTGAGCGTCGAGAATGCGATTGCTCCGCTGCTGCCTCACGGCAAGGTTCGCGCCGAAGTCATCGCCCGCCAGCTTGGATTAAGCGAACGGACACTGGCGCGAAGGCTCGCCGAGGAGGGGCTGAGCTTTTCGGAGGTCCTGCGGCAACTGCGGCGTGATCTGGCTTTGCGCTATCTCAATGATGGCGACCACCATGTCTCCAAGGTCGCCTGGCTGCTGGGTTTCCACGAAGTCAGCGCGTTCTCGCATGCGTTCAAGCAATGGACCGGGCTGGCGCCGAGCCAGATGCGGCTGGGCGGCACCCCGAACGGATGAATGTCGCTTGGCCGACGCCAAGGCCGTTGGCGCAGTCGGCGCGGCCAGAGCGCATGCGACGCCCATCGGCCTGGGCGAAGAGCGGCGCCCCCTGCCCTCTCAGGCCGTCGGCCGCTCGGTGCCGGCGCGCAGCGTGGTGTCGACCAGGAGATTGCCGGTCGCACCCTGTTCCAGCGTGATGTCGACGCCATACACGTCCGACGCCGCCGGATGGGAGAGGACATCCCTGGGGCGGCCATCGGCGACGACGGTCTTGCGGTCGATCAGCAGGAAGCGATCCGCGCAGCGGCTGGCCAGTGCCAGATCGTGCAAGGCGACGAGCGTGACCTGGCCGCGCCGCCGCGTCGTCTCGCGGATGACATTGGTCACCTGCAACTGCCGGCGCAGGTCGAGCGCGCTTGTCGGCTCGTCGAGCAGGAGCACGCTGGGCGCGCGCACCAAGGCCTGGGCCACGGAGACGAGCTGCTGCTGGCCACCCGAAAGGTCCGACACCGGAACCTCCGAGAGATGGTCGATATGCAGCGTGCCGAGCGCCTCCTCCACCGCCCGCAGATCCTCGCGCGTGGCGCGGCCGCCATGGGCTTTCCGGGCGAGCAGCACATAATCGAAGACGCAGAGCGCAGCCCGCATCGCGACATGCTGCGACAGGAAGAAGATCGCATCATGCCGCTGCCGCGATGTCATTCCGGCAAGGTCGGCCCCGTCGAGCCGCATGGTGCCGGCGCGCGGGCGCAGCAGCCCGGCCACGAGGCGAAACAGCGTGGATTTTCCAACCCCGTTCGGCCCGACCACGGCGGTGACGGTGCCGCGCTCGAGCCCCAGAGCGCTGAGTCCGTCGAAGACGTCGCCGCGGCCACGATAGGCGAAACCGATCGACTCGATTGAAAGGCTCATTGCCAGCGCTCCCGGCGGATCGACATCACGAGGCTAAGGAAGAACGGCACGCCGACGAGGGCGGTGATGATGCCGATGGGATAGATGATCCCCGGGGTAATGCCCTTCGACAGCGTCGACGCGACGGACAGGATGAGGCCGCCGGCAATCGCCGCGACCGGCACGAAATAGCGCTGGTCCTCGCCGACCAGAAGCCGGGCGATATGCGGCCCCACCAGGCCGATGAAGCCGATCGTGCCGACGAAGGCGACGGCGGTCGAGGCCAGCAGCGAGATGCAGACCAGCATTTCGAGGCGCAGCCGCGCGACGCGCACGCCAAGGGCGGCGGCCCGCTCGTCGCCCATGGTGAGCGCGGTCAGCATCCAGCTGCGATGCAGGCAGAACGGCAGGATGACTCCAAGCAGGCCGGCGCAGATCCCGAGCTTCGTCCAGGTGGCGCGCGACAGGCTGCCCATCATCCAGAAGATGATCTGCTGCAGCTGGGTTTCGGACGAGTGGAACTGGATGAAGGCCAGAAGCGCATTGAAGGTGAAGAACAGCGCGATGCCGACGAGCACGAAGGTCTCGACGGTGACGCCGCGCAGCCGCGTGAACAGGAACAGGATCGCCGAGGTCGCGAGCGCGAACAGGAAGGCGTTCGCCGTCACCAGGAAGGCCCCCGCGAAAGGCACGAGCGAGACGCCGGTCGCGATGGCAAGCGCCGCACCGAAGCTCGCCGCCGACGAGATGCCGAGCGTGAACGGATCGGCGAGAGGATTGCCGAGGATGGTCTGCATCTGCGCCCCGGCAGTGCCCAGCATGGCACCGACGAGAATGGCCATCACCGCGACGGGCAGGCGCACATCCCAGACGATCACGTCGAGCTTCGGGCCCATCGATCCCGGTTCGAGGATGACGCGCGCCACATCCATCAAGGGGAAATTGCCGGGCCCCACCGAGACATCGACCACGAGCGCCAGCGTGAGCAGCGCAAGCGCCCCGACAGCGAGCAGGAGCTTGCCCAGCACCCGCCGCCGATAGCGCTCGCTGGCCGTATCGGCAGGCGGCTCGAAGGCCGGCATATCGGACAGGGCCATGGCGATCAGTTCATCTCGATCCAGAACTTGCCAGTCAGCTTGATCGGCAGGAAGCGGTCATGCAGTTCCTGGAAGGTCGCCCGGGCGTCGAGATCCTTGAACTCGTTGGGGTGCAGCCACTTGGCGAGCGCCTGGATGGCCACGAAGTGATACGGGCTCTGGTAGAACTGGTGATAGATCGCCATCACCTTCCTGTTCTTGACGGCCGTCAGCCCCGGAAATCCGGTCCGGGCGACGAGGCCCTTGAACTGCGCGGCGGCGCGTTCAGGCTGGGTCTCGTAGCCGAGCCAGACGGCGATATTGCCGGGGTTGCTGTTCGACCAGTTGGCGCCGGTCATCAGCAGGAATTGCGGATCATCGACGATGATCTTCTCCGGATTACCATGCCGCCGGCACCGGAAAAATACTTCGATCCCCAGTTCATGCCGCCGGCTTCGGAGACGAATTCGCCGAAGTTGAAATTGCCGAAGGACTGGCAGCAGGCAGACGGGTTGAGGCCGGCAGCCTGCTCGGCAAAGACCAGCGGCCGCTGATCCTGCTTCAGCCGCGTCGTGACGTTGTAGACCCGCCGCATCTGCTGCGAATAATAGTCGATGAAGCTATTGGCCGCGTCCATGCGGTCGAAGACCCGGCCGAGCAGAAGCATGCTCGGCACGGTGTTCTGCGTCGGGCGCTCGCGGAAATCGATGAAGATCGTCGGAATGCCGGCCTTGGCCAGGTTGTCGACGACACCGGACTGCATCGCCTTGTCCAGGAAGCCGAGCGACAGGATGACGAGGTCCGCATCAAGCGTGATCGCCTTCTCCACGCTGAAATCGCTCGAGGCGAGCGCCCTCACCAATGTCACCGACTTGGCGGCAGGGACATCCGCCAGGTAGCGGTTCCAGGTGTCGGGGTCGAATTTCGGCAGATCGTCGCCGATGGCGGCGAGCCGCGCGAAGGGCTTGTCCTTGCCCATCAGCACGACCGTCGCGGAGAATAGCCGGCCCTCGCCGAGGATGGCCCGTTGCACGCCCTTCTTGACCTTGACGGTGCGGCCGGCAAGGTCGGTCACCTCGATCATGGTGTCGGCAGCCTGCGCGCTGCGGATGCCCGGTGCGGCAAGCAGGGCCAGGGCGGCCATGAGCGCCACGCGCCGGGTCAGCCAAGCAAACCAGCCCGGCACGGATTGTGAATGCCTGTCCATCATGATCCTCGCTCTATCGATTGCCGTTTGCGCATGGGGATGGCGCAGCGGTCCTGGCCCAGCCGCCAGTGTTCAACCGGCGGCCTCCCCTCGCCCGACCGCCCATGATCGGCTCATGCTCCAGGAAGACGGTTCTGGTGCGGATCGGCTCAAGCAATCGCTGGTTATCGCGCGCGCCGAGATGCGCAGACCGGCTGAACAAGAAGATCTCATGATTCCGCAATACATGGGCTTGGCCGACGGGCGGCTCCAGTCACGCCGGATATTATTCCTGATCGATCGCGTGCTCAGAAGATCCACCGCATCTGTCCTCGTGCAGAATAGCGACCAGTTACAGACTGCGCGGCGATTTGTCACGATACTTCAATAACTTAGAAATACTCAAATCTATAACTAGAATATTTTTAAACTAAACGCTTGGCGAGATGGGCCGGCGCCCGACCTGACGGGGATGGGCGGACCTGACGATTGCGCTGAACGAGATTGCCATTGCTGGTCTCAGCCGGCCCGGGTGACCGCCGCAGCGGCGGCAGAATGCCCTCCCGCCTGCCGCCAGCCACAACCTCAGGCGCAGAAAACGGAACTCTTCTACCTAAGGTTTAGCAAGACAGGTTTGTCGACCCGATTGAATCGAGATTGTTCTCATTTTGAGAGGATTTACAAAGAGCGTTGACTACGCAACCATCCGGTCAGGCTTGGGGGTAGAGTGCAGAGGTCAGCCATGCCGGACCTTTCGGTTGCGATCGTCGATGATCACCCCATGCTGATGGAGGGGATCGCCGTGCTGCTGAAACGCTGGGGCGGTTTCATGCTCGCCGCGACGGGGACTGTCGCAGATCACATCGTGCCGATCGCCAGAACGCATCGCCCGGATGAGATGATCGTCGATCTCAGCATGGCGGGGGATGTCTTCCAGGCGATTGCGGACGCGTTGAAGATCGCTCCTGAGACGAAGATCGTGGTGTTCACCGCCTCGGCCAGCACGGAAGACGCGATCAGGGCGCTGGATGCCGGGGCCAAGGGCTATGTCCTGAAAGGCAGTCCCGGAGAAGACCTCTTCCAGGCTCTTCAGGCGGCACAGCGAGGCGATGTCTATGTCACGCCCTCCTTCGCGACCAAGCTGATCTGTGCGTTGAAAGAAAAGACCCTCGAAAGACAGAAGGCGGTCAGCAACAGGCTCAGCGTCCGGGAGCAGCAGATCGTCAATCTGCTGCTGCTCGGCAAGATGAACAACGAAATCGCCCGCGAGCTGTCGCTCAGCGCCAAGACCGTCAAGGGTTACATGACCAATCTGATGGCCAAGCTGAACGCGCGCAACCGCCTCGAGGTGGTGCTCGCCGCGCAAAGGCTGACTGCGGGAGCGAACACCCCTGCCGTGATCAGGCGCCCGTGAACGAGGACCGGCCCTGCCGGGCCCGTTGAGAGGGCCGCAGTCGCTAGGCTCCAGACGCTAGCCGGGCTCAAGGCAGCCAGAGCCGGGGAGGCTCGGCATGACGGTCGCGGACACTCTTACGCCCGGCATTCCGGTCCAACTGGCTTCCAGGGCGATCCTGCAGCACCGGGTCATCGGCAGGGCGACACGCTGCGGCATCGCGGCGGCTTGCCTGTGCTGCCTCCTTGTCATCCTCGTCTGCAATCCTGCCCGCGCTGCCGAATCCGACTTTCTCGAGCGTTTTCGCGGCGACTGGTCCGGCTCCGGCAAGGTCCAGCGCGACGGCGGCAGCCAGCCGCGGCACGTGACCTGTTCGATCATGGGGCGGCCCACCGAAAATCGGATCAGCGCGCAAGGCAGCTGCCGCGCCTATCTGATCTTCGTGCGCCCGGTCGCGATCGATGTCACTTATGATCCGCGCTCCGGCACCTATCACGGCACCTATACCGGCGCCCGGATCGGCCCCGCCCGGCTCAGCGGCACGCGCAGCGGCGACACCCTGAACCTTCGCATCGAGTGGCCGCGCCCGGTCAATGGCGACACGCAGGCCGCGATGGTCATCCAGAATGACGGCCGCGGCATCCTGCGGATGACCGTCGCGGATAACCTCACGCCCGGCGGCCCGATCCTGCAGACCTCCGAGATCATCCTGGTGCGTCAATAGGCGGGACCTGATCGGAACCGCCCTCGCCCACTCCGGAGAGATGATGCCCTGGCGGGGACCTGCGTCCTGGCTGAAGCACGCCCTCGAATTCGCGTGCCGTTGGACGATTCGCGCCCAATGGTAATCTCGGGGTTGCGATTGGCGTGAACCGGCCTCACTCTAAGGCATGAGCAGTATCGTCTCACGAACCGGCATGGCCATGCATGCGTGAAGAGCGACCCGACCGCCGGCGGAACCGCGCGCCAGGCTACCCGAACCGGCGCTCCGTGATGCTGAGCTCGGAGGCGGACTATATTCGCGCCTGCGCCAGGGCGCGTGATCTCCACGCCGCCGCCCACCATCCGATGGCCGAGCTGGAGCTTGAGAACCTGGCTCTCGCGATCCTGACCTGGGAACTCAAAAGCAGCGGGCCGGACGGAACCTGAGGCCGGCCAGACCGACGAAGCGGCGCCGGGCCCGGGGTCGCGCCGCTTCCCCTGCCCGCGCCGGCCGTGCCCCTATGCCGTGAGGCTATCCGCCCAGGCGGCGACCTTGTTCGACAGCGTCCTCAGATGGTCGTCGATGGAATAGCCCGAGACCGCCTTGCGCGGCTTCAGGTCGTGATCGCCATCGTCGAGCCAGAGGATCTCGATGGCGCTGGAGAGCGTGTAAGCCGACACCTCCTCGCGCGTTCCGAACAGGTCCCTCGTCCCCTGGGCGATCAGCGTCGGCGTCTTCATGGTCTCGAGATGCGCCGTGCGCAGCTGCTCGGGCTTGCCGATCGGGTGGAAGGGATAGCCAAGGCAGAGCAGGCCGGCGATCCGGCCGGATGCGTGCCACTCGTCGGCCAGCATGCTGGCGACACGTCCACCCATCGATTTGCCGCCGATGATGAGCGGTCCCTTGCAATCAAGCGCGCCGATGGCGGCGGCATATTCCGAGATCAGGGTTTCGGCGCGCGGCGGTGGCTTTCGACCAGCTGATGTCCGCCGACCTGCCATGTAACCGAACTCGAACCGGGCCACGCGAAGACCGGCCGCAGCCAGAGCGCCGGCGTTGGCCGTCATCGAAGCGGAATCCATCGGAGCCCCCGCGCCATGCGCCAGGAGGATCGTTGTCCTCGCCTCAGCCGGGCCATCCATCAGAAATGCCACCATCGCCGCCTTCGCCTTGCCGGAGCTGTCGGCTTCTCGCCGCCGGCCAATCTTCGGGTCGGCCGAGATTAAGCGGAAGCCGCCGCAATCAACAGCGTCGCCAGATCGCGCTCGTCAAGTCCGGGCCGATGAATGCCTCCAGGAGCATGTCAGGCTTCGACCCGCTGGCGATAATGATCCAGAACGGCCGCGACGCCCTCGGCCGACACCGCACCAGCCAGTCCTTCGGCCGCGCCTTCCGCGGCAGGTCTCGCCCGTCGCATCATCGCGGCTTCGTAAGCGGCAACCGCGCCCCATCCATCTCCGCTTGTCAGCGCGTCTGCCAGGTCGACGGCATCGGCGAGCGCCAGATTCACGCCCTCGCCGCCGAAGGGCGACATCAGATGGGCTGCGTCCCCAAGCAAGGTCAGCCCCACCCTGCTTTGCCAGGAATGATCGATCGGCAGCGCATAGAGCGGGCGGACGGCGATAAGCTCGCCACTGTCGATGAGATGGACGAGGGACGGCGCCCAACCTGCGAAACGATCGCGCAGCATTGCCCGGATGCGATCGTCGCCGAGCGACATCCAATCGCGCGCCTCCGCCTCGGGAAGACGCAGACCCGCGTAGCCGCGGATATGGCGGTGTCCATTGCGTTGCGCGATCAGCACCCGATTGTCGCCGACGGCGAACATCTTGCCGCTCCCGACCAACCCATCGACGTCGGGATGGCGTTCGGCAGCGAAGCCGAACTCGACCAGCGTTACCCCCTCGTAGAGCGGCCGGGCATCGGAGAGCAGGGCGCGGACACGCGACCATGCCCCATCCGCACCGATGACGATATCGAAGCGTTCCGAGATTCCGTCGACGACGACATCAAACCCGCCCGCCTCGATCGGTGTCACGGCATCGACCTTGCTCGCCCAACGCAGCGTCATGGGCGCAAGCGAGCCGAGCAGGATCTGGCGCAAGGCGGTCCGGTCGACCTCCGGTCGATTGTCTCCGGCACCGTCGCGGTCGAACAACAGCGTGCCGTTCTGGTCATAGAGCCGGTCGCCCTGATCCTCGGGCCGCGCCACGGCGCGAAACTCGGCTTCGAGCCCAGCCCGGGCGATAGCCTGCTGGCCGGTCTCGGCGTGGAGATCGAGCGAGCCACCCTGTGGCCGGTCACCGGCATGGCGATCCCGCTCGAAGACTGTCGGCTGAAGCCCGCGCAACAGAAGGAGCCGGGCGAGCATCAACCCGCCGGGGCCGCCGCCGATGATCGCGATTTTCGGTCTGGTTGTCATGACAGGATCCTCAATATACATAGGAGCCTATATAACAACATAGGAGCCTATGCAATGACATCCGAGGACTGGGACCCGATGGCCTATCCCGGCCATTATTTCAGCCGGATCGCGCGCGGCCTGGCCCGGATCGGTGATCTACGCCTCGGAAAGATCGGTTTCGCCACCGCTCAGCTTCCGGTGCTGGCCGCCCTGAAAGACGGGGACGGTCGATCGCAAACCGAGCTCGCGCGCTGGGCAAGGGTCGAACAGCCGACAATGGCGCAGCTTCTCGCGCGCATGGAGCGTGACGGCATCATCCGGCGGGAGCCCGATCCGGCCGATCGCCGCAGCAGCCTGATCTCGCTGACGCAGGAGGCACGCGACCGCCTGCCGGCGGGACGGGCGATCCTTCAGCAGAGCAATGAAGAGATGACGCGTGGTCTCTCGGCTGAAGACCTGCAGACGCTGATCGCATTACTCCGTCGCGTGCTCGGGAATCTCGAGGCGATGGAGCGATAGCGCCGGGCGGTCGATCACATGGTCATTCCACGCCCTCCGCTCCGGCCGCCTGGTGGGCGCCGGTTGCGTCGCGCATGCCCTGGCGCAGGGCCTGGACGCGGCTGTTGAGCTCGATCATCTCGGGCACGGCGAAGCCGGAATGGCGCAAGAGCGCATCGGTCAGGCACCCTGTCTTGGGATGCAGGCTCCTGCCCTTCTCCGTGAGATGGACCTCGACCAGACGCTCGTCGATGGTGCTGCGCCGACGGGCGAGAAAGCCCGCCGCCTCGAGCCGCTTGACCGCGGGCGTGATCGTGCTCGGCTCGAGCGCGAGGCGCTCGCCGATCGCCCCGATCGTCAGGCCGTCCCGCTCCCAGAGCGCGCTCAGCACGAGATATTGCGTATAGGTCACGCCGAGCGCGTCCAGCATCGGCTTGTAGACGCGCTGGATCGCCAGCGAGGCGGAATAGATCGAGAAACAGAGCTGGCCGTCGAGCGGCAGCGTCGGGGCATCGGTCATCGGCATCCTCCAGGGGCCTCGCGGGCCCAGATCTCGAAAAACAATATCGCGATAAAGAAATCGCTTTACAAGGCCGCGGGGCCTCTGTATCGAGTTACATATCGCGATAATGATTATCGCAGAAACAGGAAGGAGCCACCGTCATGACCAAGTCCCTGATCGCTGCCGCCGCCCTCTCCGCTACCGTTGCCCTCTCCGCCGTCGTCGCCGGCACCGCCGCCGAGGCCGCCCCTGCCGTCAGGAACGTCGTCCTCGTCCATGGCGGCTTCGTCGACGGCTCGGGCTGGCAGGGCGTCTACAATATCCTCCGGAAAAAGGGCTACAGCGTCACCATCGTCCAGAACCCGACGACCTCGCTGGCCGACGATGTCGCCTTCACCAAGCGGGCGATCGCCCAGCAGGATGGCCCGGTCATCCTGGTCGGCCATTCCTATGGCGGCGTCGTCGTCAGCGAGGCCGGCACCGATCCGAAGGTCAAGGCGGTCGTCTACATCGCCGCCTTCGCGCCGGATCAGGGCGAGTCGGTCTCCTCGCTGATCGCCAACCCGCCTCCCGGCGCATCAGTCCCGCCGATCCTGCCGCCCGTCGACGGCTTCCTCGCCCTCGACAAGGCTAGGTTCGCCGCCGCCTTCGCCGCCGATGTCGATGCCGACACCGCCGCCCTGATGGCGGATTCGCAGGTGCCCTGGGGCGTCGCGGCGCTGGCCGGCGCGGTCACCAATCCGGCCTGGAAGATGAAGCCGAGCTTCTATCTCGTCGCCAGCGACGACCACATGATCCCGCCCCCGGCCCAGCACCAGATGGCCAAGCGCGCCGGATCAACCGTCGTCGAGACCAAGGGCAGCCATGCCGTCTATGTCTCGAAGCCGGCCGTCGTCGCCGAGATCATCGAGAAAGCCGCCAACGCGAAGTGACCGGACCAGGACGGTCGAGCCGATCCATCACCGTCGCCATCGATCTTCAGGGCGGGCCCAGAGCGGGCCCGCCCTTCCCGCTTTGGCTGTGCGTCAGGCGAGTTTCGTTTCGTTGCGTGCGCAAGGCGCCCCTCGAAGCGATTGATCCGCCTTGGCGCCGCCAGTATCCTTCTTGTCGACAAGAGGATCTGCCGATGAAGACGACGAAACAATCTGCCGCCGCTCCCGAGCGCAAGCGCGGCTCGGGCGTGAAGGTCGTCTATGATCTGCTGCGGGACGAGATCCTCGACCTCGTGCTGCCGCCGGGCAGCCCGATCGACGAAGTCCAGCTCGCCGAGCGATTCAAGATGTCGCGCACGCCCATTCGCGAGGCGCTGGTGCGGCTGGCGGGCGAAAGGCTGATCGACACGCTGCCCAACCGCTCGACGATGGTGTCGAACCTCGATTTCCTCAACATGTCGCCGTTCTTCGACGCCCTCGTGCTGATGTACCGGGTGACGACGCAGCTCGCGGCACAGCATCATCGCCCGCAGGATCTGGTCACCATCCGCGCCCGGCAGAAGGAATTCGCCGCCGCCGTGCAGGCGCAGGACGCGCTGGCGATGATCGCGACGAACGCGGCGTTTCATTCCGCCATCGCCGAGGCCGGCCGCAACCCGTATTTCAACAGCCTGTTCAGCCGCCTGCTCGATGAAGGGCGGCGCTTCCTCAGGCTCTACTATCAGTCCTACGAGGACCGGCTGCCGCAGCGTTTCGTCGAGGAGCATGAAGCGATGATCGCCGCGATCATCGCCCGGGACGTCGTCGCAGCAGAGCGCCTCGGCAAGGCCCACGCCGATCAGATCGTCCAGCAAATCCAGAAGCTTATGGTCGGCGACGAGCGCCTGGAGATTGCCCTTTAGGACGCTCGCCTAATTCTTGTCGACAAATAATATGCAAACAGATATATCAGGACGCAGAGACGAGCATCGTCGCCCTTGCGGCGCTGCGAACTCCACCATTCGGCAAGCCAGAAGGAGATCGACATGAAGGCCAAGATTTTCTCCGGTGTGATCCCCGCGCTGATGACCCCGTGCAAGGCGGATCGAACCCCCGACTTCGATGCCCTGGTGCGCAAGGGCAAGGAGCTGATCGCTGAAGGCATGTCGGCGGTGGTCTATTGCGGCTCGATGGGAGATTGGCCGCTGCTGACCGATGCCCAGCGCATGGAAGGCGTCGAGCGCCTGGTGAAGGCCGGCATTCCGGTGATCGTCGGCACCGGCGCGGTCAACACCGCTTTAGCGGTGGCTCACGCGGCCCATGCGCAGAAGGTCGGCGCCCAGGGCTTGATGGTGATCCCGCGCGTCTTGTCCCGCGGCACCGTCCTCCTCGCCCAGAAGGCGCATTTCAAGGCGATCCTCTCGGCTGCGCCGGATCTGCCGGCGGTGATCTATAACAGCCCCTATTATGGCTTCGCGACGCGGGCCGACCTGTTCTTCGCCCTGCGGGCCGAGCACAAGAACCTCGTCGGCTTCAAGGAATTCGGCGGTCCCGCCGACATGCGCTACGCCGCCGAGACCATCACCAGCGGCGACGATGACGTTTCGCTGATGATCGGCGTCGATACCGCCGTCGTCCATGGCTATGTGAATTGCGGCGCGACGGGCGCGATCACCGGCATCGGCAATGTGCTGCCGAAAGAAGTGATCCATCTCTGCAAGCTCTCCCAGGCGGCGGCGGCCGGCGATGCCGAGGCGCGCCAGCGCGCACTGGAGCTCGAACAGGCTCTCGGCGTGCTCTCGTCCTTCGACGAGGGTCCCGATCTCGTGCTCTATTTCAAGCATATGATGGTGCTGAAGGGGGCCAAGGAATACACCCTGCACTTCAACGAGACGGATGCCTTGACCGCGAGCCAGCGCGGCTATGCCGAGGCGCAGCTCGCGCTCTTCGACAGCTGGTATGCGGCCTGGAACACGCTTCCCGGCGCCGTCCAGAAATATGCCGCCTGAGGGCGGGTTTAAGGTCGGGCGTGGCGGCGGAGCTTTCCGCCGCYACGCCGCGTCCGCTCGCCGATTGAGCCAAGCAGGTCTTCGTTGATGGCCGATCCCGATGTCATCGTCATAGGCGCCGGCGTCGTCGGCCTCTCCGCAGCGATCGCGGCGCAGGGGCGCGGCCTGTCGGTCATCGTGCTTGATCGCGAAGGACCGGCGGCCGGCGCGTCAGCCGGCAATGCCGGCGCCTTCGCCTTCACCGATATCCTGCCGCTCGCATCGCCCGGCATTCTCAAGAAGGCGCCGCGCTGGCTCGCCGACCCGCTCGGGCCGCTCTCGGTGCCGCCGCGCTATGCGCTGCAGATCGCCCCCTGGATGTATCGCTTCTGGCGAGCCTGCTCGCCCCGGAACGTGGAGCAGTCCACGGCGGCGCAGACGGCCCTGATGGACCTGTCGAAAGCCGAGCTCGAGCCGCTGCTGCAGGCCACCGGCACCAGCTACATGCTGCGCAAGGAGGGCAACCTCCAAGTCTACGAGAGCGAAGCCGAGCTGAAAGCCTCGCTTCCCGGCTGGCAGGCGCGGGAAAAGCACGGCGTCGCCTTCCGCCATCTGAATGCCGCCGGCATGGCCGAGATCCAGCCCGGCCTTGCGCCGCGCTTCACGCATGGCACCTTCACGCCCGGCTGGTACTCGATTGCCGATCCCAAACTCTACACCCTTGCCCTCGCGGAGGCGTTCCGCAGCCGGGGTGGCGTGATCGAGCGTCTCGATGTTTCGGGCCTCACGCCACTCGGGGATACTGTCGCGATCCATTCGCGCGACGGCGGCACACGCTGCGCGCCGCAGGTCGTCATCGCAGCGGGCGCCTTCTCCCATCTGATCGCCCGCAGCCTCGCAGAGCACATTCCCCTCGAAACCGAGCGCGGCTACAACACCACCCTCCCCACTGACGCCTTCGACCTGCGCACGCAGATCACCTTCGGCGGCCACGGCTTCGTCGCCACCCGGCTCTCGACCGGCATCCGCGTCGGAGGCGCCGTCGAGCTCGGCGGCCTGAATCTGCCGCCGAATTTCGCCCGTTCGGAGGCGATGCTGAAGAAGGCGCGCCTCTTCCTGCCCGGCCTGAAGTCCGAGGGCGGCGTGCAGTGGATGGGCTTTCGCCCCTCGCTGCCCGACAGCCTGCCGGCGATCGGGCGGGCGCGGGCCACGCCGCGCGTGATCCACGCCTTCGGCCACGGCCATCTCGGCCTGACCCAATCGGCAGGGACCGCCCGGCTCGTCGCCGATCTCTTGACCGGGCGCGAGCCCGCAATCGACCTTGCCCCCTTTTCCTCGCAGCGCTTCTGAAGGGCCCGGACCATGGCCAGCTACACCTTCTCCTGCATCGACGGACATACCTGCGGCAATCCGGTCCGCCTCGTCTCGGGCGGCGGCCCGCGGCTGGAAGGCGCCGACATGCTGGAGAAGCGCGCGCATTTCCTGCGTGAGTTCGACTGGATCCGCACCGGCCTGATGTTCGAGCCGCGCGGGCACGACATGATGTCGGGCTCGATCCTCTATCCGCCGACCCGGCCCGATTGCGACGTCGCCGTGCTCTTCATCGAGACCTCCGGCTGCCTGCCGATGTGCGGCCACGGCACCATCGGCACGATCACCATGGGCATCGAGAACGGCCTGATCACCCCGCGCGAGCCGGGCAAGCTCTCGATCGAGGCGCCCGCCGGCAAGGTCGACATCACCTATCGCCAGGAGGGCCGCTTCGTCGAGGAGGTGCGCCTGACCAATGTGCCGGGCTTCCTCGCCGCCGAAGGCCTGACGGCCGAGGTCGAAGGGCTCGGCGAGATCGTGGTCGATGTCGCCTATGGCGGCAATTTCTATGCGATCGTCGAGCCGCAGAAGAATTTTCGCGATATGGCCGACCATACCGCCGGCGAGCTCGTCGGCTGGTCGCCAAAACTGCGCGCCGCCCTCAATGCCAAATACGAGTTCGTCCATCCCGAGCATCCGCAGATCAGCGGCCTGAGCCATATCCAGTGGACGGGCAAGCCGACGAAGCCGGAAGCGCATGCGCGCAATGCCGTGTTCTATGGCGAGAAGGCGATCGACCGCTCGCCCTGCGGCACCGGCACCTCGGCGCGCATGGCGCAGCTCGCGGCCAAGGGCCGGCTCAAGGTCGGCGACGAGTTCGTGCACGAATCGATCATCGGCTCGCTGTTCAACGGCCGCGTCGAGGCAGCGACCACCGTCGCGGGCAAGCCGGCGATCATCCCCTCCATCGCCGGCTGGGCCCGGATGACCGGCATCAACACGATCTTCATCGACGATCGCGACCCCTTCGCCCACGGCTTCGTCGTCAAATAAGGGACGGCTCAGAAGCGACGGAGCGCGGCGGCGGGTGAACGCCGCGCTGGCCGTGCGCTTGCTTCCCGGCTAACAAGTTTTCGCGGGGCGTTGGGGCCGCTGTGTCGCGCCGAATCGGCATTCCCTAAGGGCGGCGGGGCGCGGCCCGGCGGTTTTTCCGCGCATTACTCCTCGTCCCGAGCCCGCACGGCGCTCAATTCCATAGTCGGCGAAGCAAAATACTTATTGTATTTTTCTTGTATCATGACATTCTGATGACATCTCGAAGCGGTGGTGAGGCGGGGATGCGCTCCAAGGAAGAGGAAGACAGCTGGCTCGCCTTCGCCTGGCAATTGGCGCAGGAGAGCGGCAGCATCCTGCGGGAGGCGGCAACCGTCCGGCCCGATGTCGAGGTCAAGCCCGACCGCAGCTTCGTCACCGCGCTCGATGCGCGCATCGAACGGCGCCTGCGCGAGCGCATCGCCGACCGCTTTCCCAGCCATGGCATCATCGGCGAGGAGGAAGCCTCCGCGAATTCCGACGCCGATCTGGTCTGGGTGCTCGACCCGATCGACGGCACCGCCGCCTTCATTGCCGGCCTGCCGGTCTATGGCACGCTGATCGCGCTGATGCGCGAGGGCGAGCCGATCATCGGCATCATCGACCATCCCGTCACCGGCGACCGCTGGATCGGCGTCAGGGGCCGGCCGACCCTGCATAATGGCAGCCCCTGCCGCACCCGCGCCTGCGGCGCGCTGGGCGAGGCCATTCTCTCCGCCAGCAATCCCGATTTCTTCGACGACGAGGAGCGTCCGGCACTCGACGCCATGCGCGCGGCGACCGCCTGGCGGATCTGGGGCGGCGCCTGCATGAGTTTTGGCCTGCTGGCGAGCGGGCGCACCGATGCCGCCTTCGACACCAGGATGAAGCTCTGGGATTTCGCGCCCTTCCGCCCGATCATCGAAGGGGCCGGCGGCGTCGTCACCGACTGGGAAGGCCAGCCGCTCACCCAGAGCACGGGCAAGCGCATCATGGCGGCGGGCGATCCCGCGCGCCACCGCGAGATGCTGCGGCTCGTCGAGACCAGCATGAAACACTGAGCCAACCCGCTCCGAGACGGCGCCGATCCGCCGGAGTTCCAGCACCGAGGGGGAGATATGGGTATCGCGATCGAGAATCTGGCCGTCGCCTATGGCGGCCAGCGCGTCATCGACGGGCTCGAACTGACGATCGAGCCGGGCTCCTTCTTCACCCTGCTCGGCCCCAGCGGTTGCGGCAAGACCACCCTGCTGCGCACCATTGCCGGCTTCGTCCCGGCCGAGCGTGGGCATCTGCGCTTCGGCGGTACCGAGGTGACGCATCTGCCGCCGCATAAGCGCGATATCGGCATGGTCTTCCAGGACTATGCGCTGTTTCCCGACAAGACCGTCTTCGACAATGTCGCCTATGGCCTGCGCGCCCGCAAACAGGCGGAAGGCGTGATCAAGACCAAGGTCCAGGCCTCACTGGAGCGCGTCGGCCTCGGCCATCTCGGCCAGCGCCATCCGGCCGCGCTCTCGGGCGGCCAGCGCCAGCGCGTCGCGCTGGCGCGCGCCCTCGTCATCCAGCCGCAGGTGCTGCTGATGGACGAGCCGCTCTCCAATCTCGATGCCAAGCTGCGCCTGCAGGTGCGCGAGACCATCGTCGAGCTGCAGCGCGAGGCGAAGATCACCACCGTCTTCGTCACCCATGACCGCGAAGAGGCGCTGGCCATGTCCGACCGCATCGGCGTGATGAACCAGGGCCGGCTCGAGCAGGTCGGCACGGCGGCGCAGATCTATCGCGAGCCGCGCACCAGCTATGTCGCGGACTTCGTCGGCGGCGCCAATCTGGTCGAGGTCGACACGCTGGCGCGCCAGGCCGGCGAGACCGGCCCGGTCGTGCTCGACGGCACGGCGATCGCGGCCCGTGCGCCGGCGGCGCTCGCGGCCGGCCGCGCGACGCTGGTGGCGCGGCCCGAAGACATCCTGCTCGCCGAGCCCGGCAGCGCCGGCACCCTGCCCGGCCGCATCGCGCATCGGCAATATCTCGGCGGCAAGACCAGCTACAAGGTCGTGCTCGACAGCGGGCGCGTTCTGGCGGTCGATCTCCAGAGCGGCGCCCATGACCGTTTCGAGCCCGGCGCCAAGGTCGGCCTCGGCTTCGATCCGGCCCGGACGCTGGTGCTCGCATCATGAGCCGGCAGTTCCGCTCGGTCTGGTTCTGGTTCTCGGCGCTGGCGCTCGGGATCCTGGCCGTGTTCCTGCTCTATCCCCTGCTCAGGGTGCTGACCGGCAGCCTGGGCAGCGGCAGCCATAGCGGCTGGGCGCTGCTCGCGGCCGATCCGAAATATTTCGCCGCCATCCTCAACACGATCGTGCTCGGCGTCGCCGTCACCCTGACCACGACGCTGATCGGCGTGCCGCTCGCCTATTTCACGGCGCGCTTCGAATTCCCGGGCAAATCGATCGTCGCGGTGCTGCCGCTAATCACGCTCGTCATCCCCGAGGTCATCGCGGCCCAGACCTGGCTGATGATGCTCGGCAATAACGGCTTCATCACCCGCTATCTCGGCGCGCGGGGCATCGACATCCCGAGCTTCTACGGCTGGCCCGGCCTGATCACGGTGATGACCTTCACCTATTACACCTACATCTATATCGGCACGCTCGCCGCCATCCGCGGCTTCGACGTCCAGCTCGAGGAAGCCGCCCAGAGCCTCGGCACCTCGCCGGCGCGCTCGCGGCTGCGCGTGATGCTGCCCGTGGTCCTGCCCTCGGTGCTCGCCAGCTCGCTCCTCGTCTTCACCCTCGTCGTCGGCAATTTCGCGACCGCGACCATTCTGGGCAGCCGCGTGCCGCTGCTCTCGGTGCTGACCTACCAGGCGGCGGTCGCCGAGGGCGGCTCCGACCCGGTGATGCAGTCGACGCTGGCGACGGTCTCGATCGCGCTCGTGATGATCGTGCTCTTCGTGCAGCGCTGGATCGTCTCGCGCGGCCGCCACGAGGTCACGCAGGGGCGCGGCGCCAGGGCCGAGCGGCTGCGCGGCCTGCCCGGCCTGTTCATCGGCCTGCTCGCCGGGCTGCTCGTCGTCGTCTCGCTGCTGCCGCTCGGCTCGATCGTGATCGGCGCCTTCACCGTCTCGCGCGGCCCGGTGATGCGCTGGGGCGAATGGACGACGGCCCATGTCGAGCGGCTGGTGCGGATCGCGCCCGATCCGGTGCTGAACACGCTGGCCTATTCCGCCGTCGCGACCGTGATCGGCATCACCTTCAGCGCGCTCGTCAGCTATCTCATCGTCAAGAAGCGCAATATCCTGACGCCGGCGCTGGATTATCTGACGGCGCTGCCGCTGGCGCTGTCGGGCACGATCATCGGCCTTGGCCTGGTGATGTCCTTCAACACCGGCTTCCTGCCGTTGACCGGCACGGCGAGCATCATCGTGCTCGCCTATGTCGTGCGCCGATTGCCCTTCGGCATCCGCAACTCCTCCTCGACGCTCTACAATATCCCGAACTCGATCGAGGAGGCCTCGGTCAGCCTCGGCGTGCCGCCGGTCGCGACCTTCTTCAAGGTCGTGCTGCCGCTGATGCTGCCGGCCGTCGCCGCGGCCGCGGTGCTGACCTGGACGACCACCGTCGCCGAGCTCTCGGCCTCGATCATCGTCTATTCCGGCGGGCGCGAGACGATGCCGATCCAGATCTACAAGCTGATCGATTCCAACCTGATGGCCTCGGCCTCCGCCTATGGCCTCGTGCTGGTCGCGGTGATCCTGATCCCGATCATCGTCGCGACCCGCGTCTTCAAGATCGACCTGTTCTCGTCAAAGGCCTGAACGGTTCCAGAAAACGACCAAGCCGGGCCGGCTCCGCCTCGCCGTCCGGACACAGCAAGGGGAAGGCGGGGAGAAAGGAACGACCATGACAAACCTGATCGACCGCCGCGCCGTCCTTGCCGGGCTAGCGGGCCTTGCGGCCGCACCGGCGCTACCGGCTTTCGCCCAGGGTGCAGCGGGCACCGTCGTGCTCTACACCTCGAACAATGCCCAGGCCGTGGACGCCGTGCTCGGCGTCGCCAAGGACAAGCAGGCAAAACTCAAGATCAGCACGATCACCGGCGGCTCCGGCCAGCTCCTGCGCCGGATCGAGGCTGAAGCCGCCAAGCCCCAGGCCGATCTGTTCTGGAGCTCGAGCGCCAATACGCTCGGCGCCTTCAAGCCGCTCTTCGAGCCCTATGCCTCGCCGGAAGCCGCCGCGATCCCGGCAGCCCTGCGCCAGCCGGAGAACCTCTGGACCGCCTCGAACGTCCATCTCGTCGTGGCCATGGTCAACAAGAACCAGCTCGGCGGCAAGCCGGCGCCAAAGACCTGGAAGGAGCTGCTCGACCCGGCCTTCAAGGGCAAGATCATCATCGCCGACCCCGCCAACAGCTCGACCGCCTATACGATCCTGTGGGGCGTCGAGAAGCTGCTCGGCCCCGATGGGCTGAAGGCGCTCGCCGCGAACCTGACGGTGTCCAGCGCCGCCTCGACGGTGCTGCGCAGCGTCGGCCAGGGCGAATACCCGATCGGACTGACCTTCGAGTCGAATGCCTATGCCTATGTCGCCGGCGGCCAGCGCGAGATCTCGCTGGTCTACCCCAGTGAGGGCACGTTCAGCACGCCGGAATTCCAGGTGCTGATCAAGGGCGCGCCGGGCGGCGCCACGGCAAAGGCCGCCTATGACCTGATGCTCTCGAAGGAGGCCCAGATCGCCCTTCTGGAGAACGCCTTCCGCCGGCCGAGCCGCAGCGACATCGACGTCTCCAAACATGTCGAGCTGCCGGCCATGGACAGCGTCAAGGTCTTCGGCATCGACGAGGACGAAGCCGCGGCCAAGCGCGACGAGTTCCTCAAGCGCTGGCAGTCCTTCGCGAGCGCCGCGAAGTAAGGGCGAAAGCTCAGCTCTTGAAAACGCCCGGCCACGGTTTCCGCGGCCGGGCGTTTTTTTGCCTCGTGTCGTGTCACGCGCGAGGCACGCTCAGTTCCTGGCCCCGAGCGCGAGACGGCAGGCCAGCCCCGCGAACACACCCGCGAGCAGATACTGGGGCAACCTGGGGAAGCGGAGCCGGCCGGCAACAAGGCTACGAAGCCGGGTGCCGAGCAGGATCACCGCGCCGTTCACGAGGAAGCCGATGCCGTTGATGATGGTGGCGAGCACCAGCATCTGCGCCACCATCGAGCCGCCTTCAGGCGTCACGAATTGCGGAAACAGCGCCAGGACGAAGAGCGCCATCTTTGGATTGAGCAGGTTGGTCGCAAGGCCCTCCCCGAGGATCCGCCGCCCTGACAGCCGCTGCAGCGTCGCTGTCGGAGAAAACCCTGCTCCGTCCGAGCGCAAGGTCTTCCAGGCGAGATAGAGCAGATAGGCGCAGCCGGCCCAGCGCAGGATCTCATAGGCGATCGGCACGGTCAGGAAGAGTTGGGAGAGCCCGAGCGCGGCGGCCAGCGCATGGCAATAGGTGCCGAGCGCGATGCCGGCATAGGTCAAAAACCCGGCGCTGCGCCCCTGGCTGATGCTGCGCGAGGCAATCAGCAGCATGTCGGGGCCGGGCGTGGCGGTGAGCACCACGGAAGCGGCGGCAAAGAGCATGAGGGTGGAGAGATCCGGCATTGCGATTTCCTTCGAAAGGAGCCGGAATTCCGCTCTACCAGGATTCGCTGGTCGGGCAAGGCGCCCTCCCCGGTGCGACCGGCGGCGCCAGCGGCAGATCGAACGCGCGCGGCGATTTCGGGCTCACCGTCAGCGCTCTCACGACCACGCTCGAGCTGACGCGCGGTGCGCGCTACGGCCCCTTTCAGCGAACACGGACACTTCGCGGAGACCGCCCCCCGAACGCGGCGAGCGCCGGGGCGGCCCAGGCGGAAGGTCCCGCAGCGACGATAATCAAATAACAAAATACGTGTGACGAATATTGACATTCGTCACACGTTAGCCGATCATGCTTGCGCTACCGGTGTTTCCTGAAGGTGCGATCCGCGCGTCAAACCCGCGATCCAGACCTTCCGCAGCACCCCTGTCCGGCCTCACAACAGTTCGAGGGCGCCATGCGCGGATCACCACTGCTTTCCAACGTCTTTCGCGCCACATCCATTGTGGGGCTCGCCGCGGTGCTCGCCGGTTGCGGGCCTTCGGACGGCGCAGAGCGCGCCGAAACGCACGACCAGGCCCGCCCCGTCCTGGCTCCGGCCGTCGCCTTCGAGCCAAGGACCGGCGAGCGCAGCCTCGTCGGTGTCATTCGTGCCCGCGTCGAAAGCGATCTTGGCTTCCGCGTGCAGGGGAAGGTCGCCAAGCGGCTCGTGAATGTCGGGGACGTGGTCCGGGACGGCGACGTGCTCGCCACGCTCGACGAGGCCGATTTCGGGCTCCAGGTCGCACAGGCCGAGGCGGAGCGCGCGGCAGCGGCCGCAAGCCGGGCGCAGGCCGAGGCCGATTTCGATCGCGCCAGGTCGCTGATCAAGCAGGGGTGGACGACAGCCGCCACGCTCGACGCAAGGCGCGCCGCTTCGGAGGAGGCGCGGAGCCGCCTCGCCCGCGCTGAACGTGCGCTGGACCTCGCCAGGAACGCCTCGTCCTACGCCGTCCTGCGCGCCGACGCGAACGGTGTCATCACCGCGACCGCGGTCGAGCCCGGCCAGGTCGTCCAGCCGGGATACGCGGCGATCCGGCTTGCCCGCACAGCAGAAAAGGAGGCCGTCGTGGCGATCCCGGAGGCCTCGGTCGAACGCGCGCGACAGGCGAAGGCCGTCGTCACGCTCTGGTCGAACGCCGGGGTCCGCTATGGCGCGACCTTGCGTGAACTGTCGCCTGCCGCCGACGCCGCGACGCGGACCTATCTCGCGCGCTTCCCTGTCGCGGCAGCAGGCCCGGAAGTGCAACTCGGCATGACGGCGACCGTAACCCTGACCGATTCCGATCCCGAGCGCATCGTTCGCCTGCCGCTGACAGCGCTCGTCAACCAGGGCGCGGGGCCGTCGGTGTGGACTGTGGGCCCGGACGGAAAGCTCGCAGCCAAGCCGGTCACCGTCGCCGTCTACGAAGCGAAGGACGTGATCGTCTCTGGCGGACTCGCGGAGGGCGACCGCGTTGTCCTGCTTGGCGCGCAGAAGCTCGACGCCGGCCTGACCGTTCGCGCCGTCGATCAATTCTCATTCTGAGAAGGCCCAGGACGCCATGAAAGAATTCAACCTTTCGCGCTGGGCTGTCGAGCACCGCGCCCTCGTCCTCTTCCTGATCATCGTGATCGCGATAGCGGGGACGTTGTCTTTCATGCGGCTCGGGCGTTCGGAGGATCCGAACTTCACGATCAAGGACGCCGTGCTGACGGCGGTGTGGCCAGGCGCCACGGCGCGCGAGATGCAGGACCAGGTCGCCGACCCCATCGAGAAGAAGCTGCAGGAGTTGGCCTATTTCGACAAGGTGCAGACCTATGTGAAGCCGTCCTTTGCGGCCATGCAGATCTCGTTCAAGGACAGCACGCCGCCGGCCGAGGTCGCGGGCCTGTTCTATCAGCTCCGCAAGAAGATGGACGATGTCCGGCCCTCCCTGCCGGCGGGCGTGATCGGCCCGAATGTCAATGACGAGTACGGCGATGTCGACTCGATCCTCACGATGCTGACGGGCGACGGCGCAGACTACGCTCAGCTCAAGAAGGTCGCCGATGCCTTGCGGCAACGGCTGCTCCGGGTTCCCGGCGTCGCGAAGGTGAACATCTACGGCGTCCAGCCGGAGCGCATCTATGTCGAGTTCAGCCATGCCAAGCTGGCGACGCTCGGCGTGGCGCCGCAGGCGCTCTTCGACTCGCTGGCCCGCCAGAACGACGTGACGCCCGCCGGGACCGTCGAGACGAACGCGCAACGCATTCCGCTTCGCGTCACCGGAGCGCTCGACGGCGTCAAGGCGGTGGCCGAAACGCCGGTCGATGCAGGAGGACGCACCTTCCGGCTCGGCGATATCGCAACCGTGACGCGCGGCTTCGTCGACCCACCGAGCTTTCTTGTCCGCCAACGCGGCGAACCCGCGCTCGGCGTGGGCGTCGTGATGGCGCGCGGCGCCAATATCCTGAGTTTCGGCAAGGACGTGGCCGCCGCGACGCGCGCGTTCCAGTTGGACGTGCCGCAGGGGGTCAAGTTCGAGCAGATTGCCGACCAGCCCGAGATCGTCGCGGAGTCGATCTTCGAGTTCGAGCGCTCCTTCGTCGAAGCGCTCGCCATCGTGCTCGGCGTTTCCTTCCTGTCGCTCGGCTGGCGCACGGGGATCGTGGTCGCGCTTTCGGTGCCGCTGGTGCTCGCAGCGACCTTCGTCGTGATGTACATGCTCGGCATGGACCTGCACCGGATCACGCTCGGTGCGCTGATCATCGCGCTCGGGCTGCTGGTCGACGATGCCATCATCGCGGTCGAGATGATGGTGGTGAAGATGGAGCAGGGCTACGACCGCATCCAGGCCGCAGCCTTTGCCTGGCGATCGACCGCCTTCCCGATGCTGACCGGCACCGCCGTCACCGTCGCGGGTTTCCTGCCCGTCGGCTTCGCGAAGTCGGGTGCGGGCGAGTATGCCGGAGGCATCTTCTGGGTCGTCGGGATCGCGCTCGCCCTGTCCTGGATCGTGGCGGTGGTCTTCACGCCCTATCTCGGGGTCCTGCTGCTGCCGTCGTCGCTGTCCAAGGGCGGCGCGCATGGAGACCCTGGCGCGATCTACGATACCCGCCTGTATCGCGCCCTGCGCCGGGCGATCCAGACCTGCGTGCGTTGGCGGCTGACGACTGTCGTCGTCACGGTCGGCATCTTCGCTGCTGCTGTCGTCGGGTTCGGCTTCGTCCAGCAGCAATTCTTCCCGTTATCGGAGCGCAAGGAGCTGTTCCTGCAGCTTCGCCTTCCCGAGGGCTCGTCGATCGGAGCCACGTCCGGCGTCGTCGCCGAGGCCGAAAAGCTGATCGGCCAGAGCGATCCCGACATCCAGACCTTCACGGCCTATGTCGGACAGGGCTCCCCGCGGTTCTGGCTCGGCCTGAATCCGACGCTGCCGAACGAGGCCTTCGCCGAGATCGTGATCCTGACGAAGTCGATCGAGGGCAGAGAGCGCGTCAAGTCGCGCCTCGATGCCGCGATCGGCGCTGGCGCCTTGACCCAGGCGCGCGCGCGCGTCGACCGCTTCTCCTTCGGACCGCCCGTCGGCTTTCCCGTCCAGTTCCGCGTGATCGGCCCGGACCCGATGAAGGTGCGCGAGATCTCCTACCAGGTCCGCGACGCCGTTCGCACCAACAGGAACGCGGTCAACCCGCATCTGGACTGGAACGAGATGTCGCCCTCGGTGAGGCTGGTGGTCGATCAGGAGCGGGCCCGTGCCCTTGGGCTGAACGTGCAGGATGTCTCGCAGACGCTGCAGACCCTTGTCTCCGGGGCGACCGTCACGACCGTTCGCGACGGCGTCGAGCAAGTCGCCGTGGTCGCGCGGGCCGGCGAAAGCGAAAGGCTGGATCTCGGCCATGTCGGCGACCTGACCATCGTCGCCCGCAACGGCGTCGCCGTTCCGCTGTCCCAGGTGGCAAGGCTCGATTATGTCCACGAGGATCCGATCCTGCGGCGGCGCAACCGCGACACCGTCATCACCGTGCGCGCCGACGTGGTGGACGGGGTCCAGCCGCCGGATGTGACGGCGCAGATCCTGCCGCGCCTGCAGTCGATCAAGAATGGCCTGGAGCCTGGCTACCGTATCGAGACAGGAGGCGCAGTCGAGGAGTCGGAGAAGGCGAACGCCGCGCTGTTCGTGCTCTTCCCCATCATGTTTCTCGCGATGCTGACCCTGTTGATGATCCAGCTGCAGAACTTCTCCCGCCTGGCCCTGGTCTTCATGACGGCGCCGCTTGGCCTGATCGGGACATCGGCAAGTCTCAATCTCGCCCATCAGCCCTTTGGCTTCACCGCGCTGCTGGGGCTGATCGCACTCGCCGGCATGATCATGCGCAATACGCTCATCCTCGTCGACCAGATCGAGAGCGATGTCGCATCGGGATCGCACAGCCGGCGCGAGGCGATCGTCGACGCGACGGTCAGGCGAGCGCGGCCCGTGGTGCTGACGGCGCTTGCGGCGATCCTCGCCATGATCCCGCTGTCGTCGAGCGCATTCTGGAGCCCGATGGCCGTCACCATCATGGGCGGGCTCTTTGTCGCGACCTTTCTCACGATCCTGTTCTTGCCGGCGCTCTACGCGCTATGGTTCCGCAAGTCGCTGGATGAGCGTGGCGCGCCGGCGGGGCCGGAGCCAGTCACGCTTGTGCCGAGCTTCGCGACCTCGGTTGCCCACCAGATCATCGGACCGGAATCGTATCCGGCTCGACGATCGAACCTCACGATTGTCTCGGAGTAGCCTTGGTGACACATCCATCCCGTTACACGGCGCGCGTGACTGCCCAGAGCGAGAATGCGAGCCGGCGGCAGGACGGCATCGAGCCGCTGCAGGAGATTCTCGCGGTCGCCCGGCGGCTGTTCACGACCATTGGCTACCAGAAGACCACGGTCGCGGAGATCGCGGCCGAACTCGGCAAGAGCCCGGCACATGTCTACCGCTTCTTTGACAGCAAGAGGGCCATCAACGAGGCCGTGGCCGAGCTTTTGCTCAGTCAGATCGGCGACGAGCTCGCGGTGATCGCCGCCGGACAATCGTCCCCTCCCGAGCGTCTTGCCGCCTTCCTGCTTGCGCTCTCGGAGCTCAGCGAGCGGCATTTCATGACCAATAGCCGCGTGAACGACATGGTCGAGGACGCGATGGCTGAAAGCTGGGGCGTCTGTCTTCGCTACATCCAGCGCGTCGAAGGCCTGATCAGGACAATCGTCGAGGACGGCCAGTCTTCAGGCGATTTCAGCGTCGAGGATGCGGCAGCCGGGGCAGCCTGTGTGAAGACGACCATGGTCTGCTTCATGCACCCGACGATGATGGCGCTGAGCGCGGAGCATGCGAGGCCCGAGATCGAACAGGTCATCGCCTATGCATTGCGGGGGCTCGGGGCCAAGCCCCGGCGCTGAGGAACGAAGCCCGCGCCGACCTGAGTGCCCAGTTCGTCGCCCGCAGATTGCGCAGACGGCTGGCCGATTAGCGCAGCCGCCGGATCTCTTCCACCGTCACGGTCGGCTTCTGGCCGCCCCAGTTCGCCCGCAGCCAGTTGGAGAGGTCGGCGACCTCCTGGTCGCTGAGCTGCGCGGCAAAGCCCGGCATGGGCTGCATCCGCTCGAGCCCGGGGAAGCGCTGGGCCGGAATGCCGGAGAGGATGACCCGGTTCAGGTTGCGCGCATCTGCCAGCCGCAGCGAGGCGTTGGTCGCCAGCGGCACCACGACATGCGGGATGCCCTGCCCCTCGACGCCATGGCAGCTGGCGCAGACGGCGAGATAGGTGGCGCGGGCCGATGCTGCGGTCCCGGCGGCAACGGCAACCGGCTGAGGCGGCGCCGGCGGGGTCGCGCGCTCCGGCAGTGTGTCGAGATCGAACAGATAGGCCGACATCGCCGCAAGGTCGTCGGAGCTCAGATATTGCGTCGAGAAATGCACGACCTCGAACATCTGGTTGGTCATGGCGCCCTGCGCCGAGATGCCGGATTTCATGAAGTTTGCGAAGACCAGAGGATCGAAACCCATGCGCGTCAGCCCGGCCTTGGTGATGTCGGGCGCGACGATACCTTCCAGCTCCGAGCCCTGGAGATAGGCGCTCTCCTTCATGCCCATCGTCAGGTTGCGCGGCGTATGGCATTCGCCGCAATGGGCGAGCGCGTCGGTCAGATAKCGGCCGCGGTTCCAGGCCTCCGAACGCCCGGCCACCTCCGTCCCGGTGTCGCCCGACAGGTTGACGAGGTTCCAGAAGGTCAGCCCTTGCCGGATATTCATGGGAAACGGCAGGTGGTTGGCGCGGTTTGCCACCTTCATCGGCTCGCGGCTCATCAGGAAGGCGTAGACCGCGTCGACATCCCCGGCCGTCAGCTTGCGATAGGAGGCATAGGGCATCGCCGGATAGAGATGGCCGTTCTTGCCGACGCCGTCGCGCACCGCGCGGTGGAATTCGGCGCGCGTCCAGGCGCCGATGCCGTGCTCCTTGTCGGGCGAGATATTGGTCGAGTAGATCGTCCCGAACGGCGTCTCGAAGGGCAGCCCGCCGGCCCAGGGCGCGCCGCCCTTGGTGACATGGCAGGCATAGCAATCGGCGGCGAC
Organism: Allobosea sp. 05T433; assembly: GCF_056396065.1. Classification (NCBI taxonomy): domain Bacteria; kingdom Pseudomonadati; phylum Pseudomonadota; class Alphaproteobacteria; order Hyphomicrobiales; family Alloboseaceae; genus Allobosea; species Allobosea sp. 05T433. The sequence goes on from NZ_JBFTKS010000002.1 coordinate 340,989, forward strand.
GGCGACATAGGCCCCGCGCTTGACGAGCCCCTTCATCTGCTCCGCCGTCAGCGGCTGCTCGATATCCCGGGAAACGACGCTGCGCTCCAACAGGCCGAGGAAGACGGCTCCCGCCGCGAGCGCACCGATGAAGGCGACCGTCAGCACGGCCAGAAGCAGCTTCCTCGCCATGCGCGCTACGCCTTCACCAAGCCGGGTGTCCTGAGGACGAGATCGCGCACCGCCTCGAAATAGCGGACATAGCCGGTGCAGCGGCAGATATGCCGGTCGAGCGCCTCGCCGATCACCTGTTCCAGCGCCTCGCGCCGGACCGGGTTGCGCTTCAACTGGTCGAGCAGCACCGTCGCACCGGTGACGAAGCCGGGGGTGCAGTAGCCGCATTGGAAGGAGAAATGCTCGATGAAGGCCTGCTGGACCGGTGAGAGCTGTGTAATCGCGCCAGTGGCGTCGCGCCTGGCCTGGCCCTCCACCGTCCTCACCTTGCGGCCAGTGAACCAGTGGGCGCCGGTGATGCAGGTGCGCATCTCCTCGAGCGAGCCGTCGCCCTTCTCGACGATCACGGTGCAGGCATGGCAGATGCCCTGGCCGCAGCCCATGCGCGAGCCGGTCAGGTTGAGATACTCGTAGAGGAAATCCTGCATCATCATCGTCTCCGGCACGTCGATGGGACCGACGGCCTCGTCGTTGATGGTCAGGGAGAGCGTGCGGGTCGCGATGGTCATGCCAGCGCCTCTCGGATTTTCTCGGGCGTGATCGGCAGGCTGTAGAAGCGCTTGCCGATGGCGTGGGCGACCGCGTTCACGATCGCCGGCACGACCGCGATCATCACCACCTCGGCCATGCCCTTGGGCGGATCGGTCTCCGACAGCGGCGGCAGGATTTCGGCCGGGCTGTAGGCGAGCCGGCAGCCAGGGTGACGGTGCCAGAAGCATCCGTGGACGAAGACGACCGCGCGGTGGCGGGGCAGCACGACGTCGGGGCGCCCCGGGAGCCCGGCGCAGTGCAGCCGAAAGCGCAGGCCGAGCCGGTGGATGGCGGAGCGGAGCGCCACCTCAGGCGCGGTATTCCGGCCACGGATCGACGCCATCATCCTCGAGCGGGTCGTTGAATCAACAATGTCGGCCATGGCGGACCCCGTTGCGGACGAATACCGCCCGCAGTGCAATGCTGAGCCACATTATGGCCACACGATCAACGGCGGCGTGGCGGCCGCGGGATGTCCAAAAAACCCGGGCGCCGCGGCTTCCGGCCTGTGTCCGCGCGCCCACGACGTCGGTGACCGTCGCAGCCGGTCGCCCAATAGCCGGGGATGTCGAAACGATTCGTGCAGGAACGGCGGGTTCACCGCGTGAAGTAGCGCCGTGCGAATACCACCGGTCAACTGCGCAAGCCACTATGGACGCGCTCGCCAGCTCAGCCGCGCACCTCGCCTTCGAGGGCTGGCACGGCGAGCCGTGGATCTTCAAGACCCCGCACCATCCCGACTACAAGCGCGATCGGGTCGAGCGCATGGTGAAGGTGGGCCTCTCGACCGCCGCGGCCCCGGCCTACTTCGAAGCCCTGCCGAACAATGGCTACGTGATGGTCGATGGCGGACTTTGGGCGAACAACCCGATCATGAACGCGCTCGTCGACGCCTTGGCCTGCTGCGACCTCGACCGGGCGCAGGTCGAGATCCCGAGCCGGGAGATCGCAAGGACCTTCTTTGCCAGCGACGTTGCCTCCGATGTGTTCGTAACGGCGGCATGAAGGTGAAGAACTTCGCTCTGAAATCGGCCTGGGCACCGCGATTGGTCCCAATGCCGCCTGACAGTAGTTCGAGCGTAATCAGCCAACTCTCAGGAAGCGGATGTTCCTAGCAGCGGCAATGAGCCAACACCGGCTGCCGCTGAAGTATCACTCCCAGCAGCGGACATCCAAGAAGCCGGCTCTGGGCCTACTCCGGTCACCAGACACCGCTCCTCAAGAGTCTCCGATAAATTGACGTCCCCATTGCCCTCCCCGCGCGCCCCTAACTCAGCCCCGCCCGCCCGGGATCGAACGCCCCTACCGCCGCCTTGATCTCAAGCATCCTCGCCATCGCCGGCGGCCTTTTCAGCCTGCCGCTGGCATCGTCCCCCACGGTTCCGCAGACCGGCAGGATGCTGATCTCGTCGTCCATGGCGATCGCGGTGAGGCCGAAGCTGTAATCGGGGAAGCGCGCCTTGAGATGAGCGAGCAGGCGAGGCTTGGCCGCGCCGAACTCCGCCTCCCGGCCGAGCGGCGGGAAGATGACGAACTGCGTGGCGTGTTCGAGCCCCTCGGTCCAATGGCGGTTCATGCGCTCCTCCTGAAGCTCGGCACGAGGGTGATGGTCGTGCCGAGCCCGCCGCGCTCGCGGCAGGCCGAGCAGGAGAGCCGGTTGTCGGGGGCGCATCAGGGTCCGCGTGCCCTGCCCGATCACCTCCTGGATTGCGCCCGGCCAGATCCGCTTCGTGCGCCCGCAATCCTCGCATGGAATGTCCAGCAACGCCCCCGCCCTGATCTCCAGCAGCCGCGCCATTGCCGGCGGCGTCTTCAGCCCTCCGCTGGCATCCTCGCCCACGAGACTGAGGCTGGTCCGGATGCGCTCACGGAGGGCGCTTCGTGCCTCGCCGGACAGGCCAAGCGTCTCGCGCATGAAGCCCCGGAAGAACGGTGCAAACGCCAGGGGTGTCTGATCGATCGGCGGGATGCTGCTGCATAGCTGCGGCATATGCCGGGGCACATGCTGCAGCATGTGCTGGGGCATTGCCGCGGCAGATGCTGCAGGCATGCCAATCACAATCACAATCACATACAACAGTATCTAACGATCCTGTTGTAGGGCGCGCCAGGGCGCCGCCGGCCATGTTCCGATCCTGGGTTGCCTGACGTCGGTTCGCTGGAATCGTCATGCGCTCCTCCTGAAAATCGGCACGAGGTTGATGTTCTTGCCGAGGCCGCCGCGCTCGCGGCAGACCGAGCAGGACAGCCGGTTGTGCAGGCCCATCAGGGTGCGCGTCCCCTGCCCGATCACCTCCTGGATCGCGCCCGGCCACATCCGCTTCGTGCGCCCGCAATCCTCGCATTGGATGTCCAGCGACGCGACGTAAGACAGTTCGGGCCGCTCACCACTTCCCGAATAGGCCAGGCTCATCACACATCCCTTCTGTTCGTGTTATGTTCTCATTTAAGCCAGAGGGCGGAGGACAAGTCGAGTCTCGATCGACGGTGCGCCCCGGGCGATTTCGATAACTTTCATTATTGACACGATGATAATTTAAGTTATCGTTCCAGTATCGAACGGAGAGGCGCGCCGCCCATCGGGCTGGCAGCGCCCTCCCCGGAGGGAGAGCGGGATGACGGGGATGAGCGAGATCAGTTTTGTCAGCACGGACGGCGATCGCGAGACCATCCGGCGGAGCGGCGAACGCGCTGGCGCGGCCGGGCAGCCAGCGGCTGACCTCTCGCCGCGCTGCGCCAAGCCCGCGGCCACGCTGCCGGGGGCCTGAGATGGCCCGCAACTTCCCGGTGAGTATCGAGACGCTGGAACTCGGTCATGACGACCGGTCGGAGGGGTTTTACGAGCTGGTGGTCGGCACCGATGCGGAGGCCACCTTCTTTGATCTCCAGGCGATGACCAGCGACGGCAAGACGGTGCGCTCCGGGGAATGGCGCTGGGGCATGGTGCAGGAATGGATCGCGATCCAGGCGCTGCGCAAATTCAGCCAGCTGCATGAGGCGATGATCGAGGCGACCAGCCCCGATGCCCGCGCCGCAGCCTATGCCGATTTCACCCGCGCCCGGCGCCTTGAGGCCGCGGAGTGAGCGCCATGGCGACGACCAGCCTTTCCAAACCCATCGCCTCCGAGGATTCGCAGATGACCCCGATCGCCATCAGGGAGGCCTTGCGCACGATTGCGGGGGAAGCCGGGCCGGCGGCCTGGGCCGATCTCTCGGTCAGCACGGAGCATCCGGATGAGTCCGCCGTGCGCGGCGTGCTCTACCCCGGGGGGATCGCTGCCGGCCATTGCATCCATGGCCGGGGCCCAAGTTTTGCCGAGGCGCTGGAGGATCTCCGCAGCAACTGGGCGCAGGCCCGTTCGCTCGCGGACACAAACAGCATCCGCAGGATGGCGCTCGCGATCATCGAGATCACCGGCGACCAGGGCGAATGCGCTGATGCGGCGCTGCGCGGCGCCGGCTTCGACCAGCAGCAGATCGCGCGCCTTGGCGCGCTGGCCTGCGCGGAAGCGACCCGGCTCGCGGCCGGCGGGCCGTTCCGGATCATCACTATCACGGGCGCGAATGCGCAAGCCGCCGGCCTGCCAGTGCCGTTCCGCGCCGACATCACCCACGCACTGCCGCTTGGAGGCTGACCGATGGCACCGACCATCCTGGAATATCTGATCGCCGCGCTGGTCGCCCTGATCCTCCTGGGGGCGCTGATGATGCTGTTCATCCGCGTGCTGTTCTGGAAGCCGATCCCAGACGAGGACTGGTCGCAGCACGGCGACGAGCGCCGGTTCGACCAGCGCTATCGCGATGCGGGCGAATGAGCGCGGCGCGACGGGTCCCCCTGGCCATTCCGGCGGCGCGCCGCAACCGCGGCCCCCGGCAGGGTTTGCTACCAAACGGCGCATTGATGCGTATGATGGGGAGCCGCTCGTGTCCGGCCGATCCGTCGACGAGAGGCCTGCTCCTGCTCAAGGCTGAGACCTGTGGAGTGACCGATGAAGCCAAGCTGGCGTCTCGCTTTCAGCCCCGTCCTCCTGGCCGGCCTTGTTCTGTTGGTCAGCCTCGTTCTTCCCGGCAATTCCGCCCATGCGCAAACGGGGCGCAAGCCCGCCCGGATCGGCTGGATTTCCCTGTTTCCGCTGGCTCAGGTCGAGAGCTATCTTGGCGCCTTCCGAAGCGGCCTCGCGGCCGAAGGCTATATCGAGGGCCGGAACATCGAAGTCCTCGCGCACTCGGCCGACGGGAATCCGGAACGGCTATCGGCCGTCGTCGACGAGCTCATCGGCCTCAGGCCCGATGTGATCATCGCTCAAGGCACGGCCATTTTCGGCCTGCGGGGGCTGACCGAGATCCCCGTCGTCTATGGCTTCAGCGGCGACCCCGTCGCGGCTGAACTCACCGACAGCCTGGCCCGCCCAAGCCGGAACCTGACGGGCGTCAGCTTCATGGCGATCGAGTTGAACGAGAAGCGGCTCGATCTCCTGCGGATGGCCGCGCCACAGGCCAGGAGGGTCGTCCTCATGGGCGACCCCGTCCATCCCGGCGCCGCGCTCGAAATCGCCGCGTCCCAGGCCATGGCACGCCAGCTCGGGATGGAGCTTCGGTGGGTTCCGACGCGCAATGTCCAGGAGGTCGGCGACCTGCTTGCAAGCCTCGCCGGGCATCCGCCGGACGCGCTCGTGGTGCTGCCTGACAGCGTCATGCTGCAGAGCCAGAAGCAGATTGCCGCGTTCGCCTCGGCGCACCGGATCCCCGCCCTATCCGGCTGGAGCACGTTTGCCCGCAGTGGCGGGCTCCTGACCTTCGGTCCTCGCCTCGAGGAGAGCTTCAAGAGGCTGGCCTATTATGCCGCTCGCATCCTCAAGGGAGCCAAGCCCTCCGAGCTGCCGGTTGAACGATCCTCCGAGTTCGAACTCGTGCTCAACCTCAGGACGGCAAGGCAGATCGGTCTGATCATACCCGATGCCTTGATCGCCCTGGCCGACGAAATCATCGACTGATCTCGCAGCGAGGCTGCCACGCAGGTGAGGCCGACCCGAAGCGGGCACGTGCCGATGCGCGTGGCAAGACTGCAACGGCTCCCGGCCGTATCAAGGGCCGCGTCGTATATCCCCTGAAGCCGCTTTGAAAATCGACAGTTGCACCGGACTATGCTGAGCTTGTCGCTGTCGGGTCGCGGGGGCTTGAGTCGCCATGAGAAGTCAGGCCTTGCTCGCGCTGGCGTTGGGGGCCGCCCTGTCGGGCTGCGCCAATTCCGTGCTGATTGATATTCCCGACGGCATCAACGCCCCGACCGGGCCGATCAAGTACTCGGTCGAGAAACTCGGCCTCTACAGCCATCTCCTGAAGATCCACACCAAGCGCGAGTTTGACGAGCCGCGCGCCTCGGTGGTGCTGCGCATGGATTCCTTCGCGAACCGCTATGCGTCGACGATCTGTCCATACGGTTTCGACTTCAACGACAATTCCGATCCGCCGGGCGGCCTGACCGACCGCCTGCTGCAGACCCAGAAAACCTATTCCTTCACCTGCTTCTGAGGCCGGGCAGAAGGCGGCGCCCCCCTGCCCGGCCGATAGCATCAGAGCGTTCTGGCGCTCTTCACCCCGAAATAGCAGATGCCTTCGCCGGGCTTGGCCGTCGTGCTCGGGAAGATGATGTAGCCGGCTTCCGGCGCGGTCACGGCCGCGCCATTGGCGCGGCGCGCGATCACCTGGCCCTTGGCGAGCGCGTCGCCGGTCTTCCAGTCGCCCTCGACCTTGTCGCCCTCGGCTTCGCAGATGATCACCTGCGTGATGTGGATGACGGTCCGGCCAGCGGTTGAAGGCGCCGGGGCATCGATCAGGCCGAGATGGGCGAGCGCGTTCAGGATCGCGGCATAGCCGATCTCGATCGAGGCCGGGTCGTCATGCGAGCCGCATTCGAGCGTCACGCCATAGCCGCCGGCAAAGCGCATATATTCGGTCGTGCCATAGCCTTCGGTGACCGAGAGGCGCGGCAGGTTCAGCTCCTCGCGGGCCGCGATCAGCCTGGCGTAATTGTCGAGCCAGCCATGGATCACCACCGGCACGCCGAGGCAGGCGGCAAAGGCGCCCTCGGCCTGCGCCTGGCGGAACGGCTCGAGCTCGCCCCGGTTGTCCTCGGGTCCGAAGAAGACGAAGGGCTCGCCCTCGCCCCGGAAGGAATGCACATCGAGCAGGACCTCATGCTGGCGCAGCAGCGCGCAGATGTGGTTGCCGATCCGGTCCTCGTAATTCGCCGGCAGCGGCTTCTCGCGCATGTCGCGGTTGAGGTTGCGGTCGCCCTCGCGGGTCTTCAGCCGGTAGGCCTTGGGGTTGGCGATCGGCAGGAAGGTGACCTCGCCGCGGCGAATGACCAGCTTGCCGGAGCGGCACTCCTCGATGATCCGGCGGATGGCGTTGGGTCCGCAGGTCTCGTTGCCATGGACGGCGCCGAGCACGATCAGTTTTGGGCCGGCGTTGAGGCCGGTGAAGCGGATGCTCTCGAGCGGGCCCTCATCGAGGCCAGCAGCGGCCTGAGCCGGGGCGGAATGGTTTGGCATGGGCTTGGCCATGGGTCTTGTCCTTCGGATGATCAATAATGCTGACGCGGTTAGATCATCGGACTGGAAATCGTATCCGGTCCGACGATCTAGTCCTTTGTGTTTGCATCGGCTTTGTCCCGAAAACCGCAATCCACTTTTCGGGCCGATGCTTAGGCCGCTCAGACCAGTTCTGCGGCCCTGATGCAGCGGACCTCGTGCGGGACTGCGTGCGCGCCACCGATCGAGGCCAGCGGCGGCGTCGGCAGGGCGCGGCAGCCCTCCCGCATCTCGGGGCAGCGCGGGTGGAAGCGGCAGCCGGAGGGCGGCTCCAGCGGGTTCGGCACCTCGCCCGACATTTTTACCGCCAGCCCGTGGTTGAACGGGTCGGGGATCGCGGCGATCAGCGCGCGCGTATAGGGGTGGCGCGGCTCAGTGAAGATCGTGTGCCAGTCGCCGGTCTCGACGATCCGGCCGAGATACATCACCGCGACGCGGTCGCTCATATGCTCGACCACACCGAGATCATGGCTGATCATGATGTAGGAGAGCGAGAGCGTGTCCTTGAGCTCGAGTAGCAGGTTGATGATCTGCGCCCGGATCGAGACGTCGAGCGCCGAGACCGGTTCGTCCAGCACCACGATCTTCGGCTTCAGGATCAGCGCACGCGCGATGCCGATGCGCTGGCGCTGGCCGCCGGAGAATTCATGCGGATAGCGCTCGGCCTGCTCCGCCCGCAGGCCGACATGGCGCATGATCTCGGCGATGCGGTCGTCGACCTCGCTCTTCGTCGTCACGCCATGCATGCGCAGCGGCGTTTCCAGCGTCCGGCGCACCGACTGGCGCGGGTTCAGCGAGGAATACGGGTCCTGGAACACCATCTGCGCGATGCGGGCGCGKGCCTTGCGGTCGACGCCGGGCGCCGCGATGTCCTGCCCGTCGAGAATGACGCGGCCGCGCGTCGGCGCCTGCAGGCCGAGGATCGAGAGCGCCAGCGTCGATTTTCCGCAGCCGGATTCCCCGACGAGCCCAAGGCATTCGCCCTTGCGCAGCACGAGATCGACACCGTCGACGGCATGGACGGTGCGGCGCTTGCCACCGAACAGCCCGCCGCCGAGATCGAACTTCACCTCGAGGTCCTCGACCTTGAGGATGGTCTGGTCGCCCGTGTCACTCATGATGATGGCACCTCACCAGGCCGTCCTGCGGCAACGGCGTCACTCCGGGATCCTGCGCCACGCAGATCTCGGTCCTGGCATAGCAGCGCGGGTTGAAGCGGCACCCGTCAGGAAAAGCCGTCACCGCCGGCACGACGCCGGTGATCTCCTTGAGCTTGTGGCGGCCATGGCGGGCGCGCGCACCCAGCAGCGGCAAGGAGGCGACGAGGCCCTTGGTATAGGGGTGGCTCGGCGTGCGAAAAACCTCCTGCGCCGGGCGCTGCTCGACGAGGCGGCCGGCATACATCACGCCGACGCGGGCGCACATATTGGCGATCAGGCCGAGATCATGGCTGATCATCAGCACCGCCGTGCCCTGCGCCGCCGAGAGATCGCGGATCAGGTCGAGGATCTCGGCCTGGACGGTGACGTCGAGCGCCGTCGTCGGCTCGTCGGCCAAGAGCAGGTCCGGCCGGCAGGCGAGCGCGATCGCGATCATCACGCGCTGGCGCATGCCGCCCGAAAGCTGGTGCGGAAAATCCTTGACGCGCCGGTCCGGCGCCGGGACGCGGACATTGGCGAGCGCCTCGACCGCCTTGGCTTCAGCCTCGTGCCAGGTCGCGCCCTTGTGCAGCACGAACATCTCGGCGATCTGGCGCCCGACCGGCGAAAGCGGGTTCAGCGCCGTCATCGGTTCCTGGAAGATCATCGAGATGGCGTTGCCGCGCAGCTTGCGCATCTCGCCCGCCGAGAGGTTCTGGATCTCGCGGCCCTTGAAGCGGATTGTGCCGCCGCCGATCGCGAGCGGATGCCTGAGCAGGCCGATCAGCGAGAGCGCGGTGATGCTCTTGCCGCAGCCGGACTCGCCGACGAGGCCGAGCGTCTCGCCGCGGCCGATGGTGAAGGAGACATCCTTCACCGCCGGGAAGCGCCTCGCACCGACGATCAGGTCGAGCCGCAGGTTCTCGACTTCGAGAAGCGCCTCGCCACTCATGCCCGTCCCATTCATGCGCGTCGCGCCCGTGACTGCGGATCGAGGATGTCGCGCAGGCCGTCGCCGAGCAGGTTCAGCCCGAGCACGGTGACGAAGATCGCCAGGCCCGGGAAGACCGAGATCCAGGGCGCGGTGGTGATCTGGTCGCGCGCATCCGAGAGCATGCTGCCCCAGCTCGGGAAGGGCGGACGGATGCCGAGCCCGAGGAAGGAGAGCGCGGCCTCGGCCAGCACCGCGCCGCCCATGCCGAGCGTGCCGATGACGATGATCGGCCCCAGGATATTGGGCAGGATCTGCGTCACCATGATGCGGATATCGCTGTAGCCCAGCACCTTGGCGGCCTGGACATAGCCCTGGTTCTTGAGCGAGAGCGTCGAGGCGCGCGAGAGCCGGCAGGTATAGGACCAGTTGGTCAGGCCGAGCGCGATCAGGAGGCTGGTCAGGCCGGGGCTCAGGATCGCCATGATCGCCAGCGCGAAGATCAGCGAGGGGATCGCCAGCATCATGTTGGTCAGGCCGCTGACCAGATCGTCCCACCAGCCGCCCCAATAGCCGGCCGACAAGCCGAGTGCGACGCCGATCACCGTGTTGATCAGCTGCGAGACGATGCCGACCGTCAGCGAGATGCGGGCGCCGTGCAGCACGCGGCTGTAGATGTCGCGCCCCTGCGCATCGGTGCCGAACCAGAATTCGCTGCCGGGCGGAACCTCGGCATTCATCAGGTTGGCGTCCATGACCGGGTCGGTATGGGCGAGGAACGGGGCGAAGGTACCGGCGACGACGACGGCCGCGAACAGCACGCCCCCGATCACGAGATTGGCTCTGAATTTCATCGGCACCCTCAGGTGTATCTGATGCGGGGGTCGATGATCGCGGCGAGAACGTCCACGAGCATGTTGACCAGCAGGAAGAACAGCACGATCACCAGGATGCAGCCCTGCACCACCGGGATATCGCGCAGCGAGACGCTGTCGACGAGCAGCGAGCCGAGGCCCGGCCAGGCGAAGAGCTTTTCGACCACGACGGCCTGGCCGATCACCGAGCCGAATTGCAGGCCGACGGTGGTGAGCACGATGACGAGCGCATTGCGCGCCAGGTGCCATTGCACGACGCGGCGCTCGCTCATGCCCTTGGACCGGGCGGTGCGGACGAAATCGGCATTCATGATCTCGAGCACGGAGGCGCGCGTGGTGCGGGCCAGCAGGGCGAGCGGGGCGACGCCGAGCGCAATCGAGGGCAGGATCAGGTTCTTCATCGCGCCGTCGCCATAGCCGAAGCTCGGCAGCCAGCCCAGGGTCAGCGCGAAGAGATACATCAGCATCAGGCCGAGCCAGAACTTTGGCAGGGAGAGGCCGGAAACGGCGGCCACCATCGAGACCATGTCGATCCAGCTGCCCGGCCGCAGCGCCGCCAGAAACCCCAGGGGGACGCCGATCGCGATCGCAAACAGCATCGAGGCGAAGGCGAGTTGGAGCGTCGGCCAGAGACGTTCGGCAATCAGGTGCCAGACCGGCTGGCGGGTGCGGAACGAGGTGCCGAGATCGAGCGTCACCAATTGCCCGATATATTTCACGAACCGGGTCGCGACGGGCTGGTCGAGCCCGAATTGCTGGTTCATGCGGGAGACGGCTTCCGCATCCATGACGGTGCGTCCGTCAGCCATCTGGCTGGAGGCGAAGCTGCCGGGGATGACGCTGAACAGTAGGAAGATCAGCGCCGCAACGGCAAGCAGAATCGGGATCGCCTGCAGCAGGCGCCGAAAGACATAAGACAGCATGCAGAACTCCTGGCCACGAACCCTTGGCCGCGAACTCTTGGCCGCGAACGCCCGGCAGCGAAGGCCGCCGGGCGCCGGGGTTTGGAGATTACTTCGCGGCCGGGGACGACGCGTCGACCCAGAGATCCTCGTAGTACTGCAGAGCGAGTTCCGTCGCGTTGGGCTGCAGGCCCTTCAGCCAGGGCTGATAGGCCATGACTGCCTTGTTGTAGTTGAAGAACCAGACCGGGGCGTCTTCATAGACGATGCCGTTGGCCTTCTTCAGCAGGTCGATGCGCTTGGCCGCATCGTCCGTCGCGGCGGCTTCGTCGATCAGCTTGTCGACGGCCGGGTTCTTGTAGGTGGTGTAGTTGCAGGCGCTCTGCGGGGTCGCGGAGTAGAAGCACTTCATCTGGGTCAGCGGATCGGGACCAGAGGTGTTCGACCAGATATAGGCCTGGAAATCACCCTTCGAGACGATGCCGCCGAGCGCCGAGCCTTCGACCGGCTTGATCTTCACCTTGACGCCGACCTTGGCCAGCATCGGGATCACGGCCTCGACGATCGGAACGCCCCAGCTCTCGTTCGGGGAAGCGGTCCATTCGAACTCGAAGCCATCGGGATAGCCGGCCTCGGTCAGGAGCTTCTTCGCCTTCTCCGGATTGAAGTCGTAGGGCTTCATGTCCTTGTCATAGGCCGGCGAGGAGAGTGGCAGCCAGCCGGTGGCGCGATAGGCCTTGTCGCGGACGAGGCGCTTGATGATCAGGTCGCTGTCGATCGCGTGATTGATCGCCTGGCGCACCCGCTTGTCGGAGAAGGGCTTGAAGTTCGGGTTCATGCCCATGTTGCGGGTGAAGACTTCCGCGACTTCGAGAATGCCCTTCTTCAGGTTCGGATCGGCCTGGTAGGCGACATATTGCGTCGGTCCCAGGATCGAGACGTCGATCTCCTTGTTGCGGAAGGCGATGTCGCGGGCAGCCGCCTCACCCATCGGCGAGATCACGACCTTGTCGGCATAGGGCTTGCCGGCCTGGTAGAACTTCTCCCAGCGCTCCAGCACCATGCGCGAGCCCGGAACATGCTCGACGAACTTGAACGGACCCAGACCGATCGGCTTGTTGAAGAAATCGGGTTCCTGCGCTTCCTTGGCCGGGAAGATCGAGGTGATCGCGGTGCGGAACAGGAAGCCGGGATCGGCCTTCTCGATCAGCGTGATCTCGAGGGTGAAATCATCGATCTTCTTCAGGCCGGAGATTTCCTTGGCCTCGCCCTTCTGGAATTCCTGGGCGCCCTTGACGCGCCGGACAAAGGCCGCGCCGGGATAGTTCTTCGTGGGATCCATCAGCCGGGTGTAGGTCCAGATGATGTCGTCAGCCGTCATCTTGCGGCCGTTATGGAAAAGCGCGTCGTCGCGCAGCTTGAAGGTGTGGACCGTGCCATCGGCGGAGGCGGTCACGCTCTTGGCGAGCTCCAGCACCGGCTTGTTGTTGGTCGAGTCCCACTTGTAGAGCGCGCGGTGCAGCGCGTTACCATAGATCTCGTCCTGGATCTGGTTCGAGACATGGCTGTCATTGCTGACGAAGGATGCGGCATAGGGCGCCGTGAAGCGGATCGTGCCGCCGCGGCGCGGTTCCTGCGCCTGGGCCGAGAACGCCATCGTCAGCGTCAGGGCAGTGGTCAAAGCCAGTCGTTTCAACACGTCAAATCCTCCCAAATTTCCCGTTGATCTTTTTGGTGGCGCCCCCCTTTTCAAGGGCGGCGCCGGTCAGTCCCGTACGGAACCTTACTTGGTTTTTCCGGTCTGTCTCCGTCGTCTAGCCGGCTGTCCCCGAGCAATTATCCGGTCAGGCATTCTGCGCGGCGCGGTCGAACACGACCTTGCCGTTCAGGATGGTGAGATCGCAGCGCGTGTCCTTCAGGATCTCTTCGGGCGCTGCGGTMAAAAGGTTGCGTGAGAACACGGCAACGTCGGCGAGATAGCCCGGCACGAGCCGGCCCTTCACGGCCTCCTGCTTCTGCGAGAAGGCGCCGAATTCGGTATAGGCCTGCAGCGCCTCGTCGATCGAGACGCACTGGGCCTCATCCATCACCGTGCCGCGCCAGGTCTTGCGGGTCAGCATGGTGTAGAAGTTCGGGAACGGATTGGGGTCGCAGACCGGTGCGTCGCTGCCCGTCGCCGGCTTCAGGCCGAGATCGAACCAGGTCCGCAAGGGGTAGCTCGACAGCGCCCGCTCCCGCCCGAGCACCTTCACATAGGCATCGCCGAAATCGTAGATGAAGACCTGCTGCGGGCAGGGATAGATGCCGGCCGCGACCATGCGTTCATGCTGCTCGGGCGTCGAGAAGCCGCAATGCTCGATGCGGTGGCGGCGGTCCGGATCGGGATGGGCGGCGAGCGCCTTCTCATAGGCCGTGATCAGCTGCTCGATCGCGGCATCGCCAATGGCGTGGCAGGCGAGCTGATAGCCCTTCACATGGGCGTCCATGACCTGGCGCTCGACATCCGCGTTCGAGCACATCTGCACGCCGGTGGTCTTGTCCTCGCCGAGATAGGGCGCGTTCATCCAGGCGGTGCGCCCGCCGGCCGAGCCGTCGAGGAAGAGCTTGACCGCGCCGACCATCAGCATGTCGTCGCCGGTGCCGGAGATCAGCCCGGCCTCGTAGCATTGCGGCACGACCGAGCGGCCTTCGTCGCCGAGCAGGGTCAGCCAGGTCCGCACCGGCAGGCGGCCGTCGCGCTTGGCGCGGTGATAGGCCGAGATCTCGCCGAAGGCGCCGCGCTGGCCGACCGCCGCATCCATGCAGCTGGTGATGCCGAGCGAGAGCAGGTAATTGCCGCCGCGTTCGATGCCGGTGACGAGGTCTTCCTCGGTCGGGCGCGGGATCGCGGCCCAGACCGGCGCGCGGGCGTTTTCCGCCAGCATGCCGGTGAGCCGACCGTTCTGCTGTTCGATCAGGCCGCCGGGCGGGGTCGGCGAGGCCTCGTCGATGCCCGCGAGCTCCAGCGCCATCGAATTGCAGATCGAGACATGGCCGCAGGTCCGGATCAGCATGACCGGATTGTTCGGCGCGGCGCGGTCGAGTTCCTCGCGATAGGGATGCCGGCCGGTATCGAGCTTGGTCTGGTCGTAGCCGCGCGACAGGATCCAGTCGCCGGGCTTGGTGCCGGCGGCACGCTTTGCGATGGCATCGAGCAGGGAGGCGAGATCGGGCGCGACCGCCGGGCGGGCGTCGACCCAGTCCATGGTCATGCCGAGCGAGACGAGGTGCAGGTGGGAATCGTTCAGGCCGGGCGTGGCGAGCCGGCCCTCGAGATCGATCACCTTGGTCCCGGGGCCGATCAGGGCGGCGATCTCGGCATCGCTGCCGGTGGCGAGCACCCTGCCCTGCCAGATCGCCAGGGCCTCGACGACCCCGTCCTCGCGGCCGCACCAGATCGGGCCGTTCCTGAGGACGAGATCGGCCTGCGGCCGGGCGCGGTGAGCCGGGGTTTGAGCGGAGAGCGTCATGGAAACTCCGAATTCATGTCAGGGCTTTAGTCCGAACGTCACGCCGGAGGCCAAAGCCCCCGGCTCGATCATCGGACCGGATTTCCTATTCGGTTCGATGATCTAACCTTCTGTGTTCGCATCGGTTTTCCCGAAAACCGCAATCCACTTTTCGGGCCGATGCTTTAGGCGCTAGATGTCGTCGAGCGGGAAGATCGGCCGGCGAACGCTCTTGTAGGGGCGCTCCTTGAAATTGCGCGTCGCCAGCGCGCCGGTATCGACCTCGACCACTTCGCGGGCGATCGGCTCGAAGGCGGCCCGGAAATGCTGCATCGACTTGACGATCACCGTCGATTTCCGCGTCGGGTCGACGCCGAGCGAGGTGAACTGCGCGAGGTCGGTCGCCTGGCCGTTATGGGTGATGATGACGAGCTCGACGCCGCCGATGCGCAGCATGACGCTGAGCCCGTAGCTGCGCCAGGCACCGCCGCCCATCGGGCCATAAGCGATGAAATGGCCGTCGGTGATCGAGACGACCCGGCCGGTGACCTCGAGCGGGCCGCCGCCCATGTTCGGATCGACCTTGCCGCCGAGCATCAGCGTCACGGTGTTGCCGACGCCGGCAGCCTGCGCCTGCAGCGCAGCCTCGCCGTCGCAGATCGCGTGGAAAGCGACATTCTCCAGGCCGGTGGCCAGGACCGCGCGCAGCAGGTTCGTGGCGTCGCCATAGGCGCCGGCGCCGGGATTGTCGGAATAATCGGAGATCACCAGCGGCTTGCCGGCCTTACCCTCGCCGTTCTGGCCCTCACCATTCTTCGCCTTCACCATGGCCTCGGCCACGGGCGTGAAATGGATCGAGGAGAAATGCCGCTGCTCCCAGGCATAATCCATCAGCTCTTCGGCGATGGCCTGGGCCTTGTTGCGGTCATTGGCGGTGACGACGACGGAGGGGCCGATATCGTGGACGTCGGCCGAGGAGAAGCCGGCCTGGACGCTGACGACCAGCGCCTCGCCCTTCGCCTCGAGCTCGTCGCCGCGGCGCAGCAGCTCCTTGAACGGGGGCGAGGTCGTGCGCCCGCCATCGAGAGCGTAGAGGATGGGCCGGCGGGCAACGGCGGCGGTCGGCGTGATCTCGCCATCCATCGCCTTCTGCAGCAGCTCGGCCGCCTGCCAGGTCCGCTCATACTGGTCGATATGCGGATAGGTCCGGTAGGAGATCAGCGCATTGGCGCTGTCGGCCATCAGCTGGGTGAGCGTCGCGTGCAGATCGAGCACCGCGACGACCGGAACGGAGGGGCCGACCTTGGCGCGGATGCGGGAGAGCAGCTCGCCCTCACCGTCATCGGAGCTTTCCGTCGCCATGGCGCCGTGGAGATGCAGCAGCACACCGTCGACGCCGGCGCAGGCCGCGACGATCTTGCCTGCGCATAGCTCGAAGGCCGCATCGGTGACGCGGCCTGAAGGGTTGGCATGGGCGACGATGGGGTGGGTCAGGCTCCAGCCGAACTTCTCGGCCGCCTCGAAGGCTGCGCCGAGCGATGTCCGCGTGCCGCTGAAAGCCGGGGGAATCTCGTTGTCGAGATAGAGGCCGGCGTTGCGAAAGACCTCTTCTCCGGTGAGCTGAACACTGAATGTGTTCGTCTCATGCATGAACTCTGCGACCAGAACGCGTCGTGCCATAATCCTCGTGTCCCTCCCGGACCCTTTTCGACTCTTTTTAACGGTCGTTCGGGTCTATGCCAGATGTGTATACAGCATGCGCTCCCTGCGTGGAGCGCCTGCCGTTCGTCGCAAGCGCGGCCTTAGGCCGCGCTGCGTCTGGACGAAATCGCCCAGACGCAGAAAACGTGATCGAACCTCATAGTCATGCGAAAAACCGTTGCCGCTTTTTCGCAGAATGCTCTAGGCCGCGCGGCTGCGCTCGATTTCGCCCTTGCCCGGGGTGCCGTCCTCGGCCCGCGCATAGGCCTTGCCGAAGCGGTTGGCGAGGAAGGAATCGAGCGTGATCTCTTCCTGGCGGACAAATCCCTGCTGCGGCAGCTTGCCCTGCGCCAGCATGTCCAGCACCGCGCAGATGCCCGAAGCGGTGGTGATCTGGATGGCGCTGCGCGTCACGCCGCCGACGGTCGCGCTGTAGACCTTGTTGGCATAGGTCTGCTGCAGCAGGCGGCCATCTTTCATGCCGCTGACGGTGACGAAGATCACCACGACGTCCTGCAGGGTGCTCGGCAGGGCGTTCTCAAAAATGTCCTTCAGCACGTCGCGGCGATCGGCCAGGCGCAGGTCCTGGAGCAGCGCCTTCATGATCGCGCAATGGCCGGGATAGCGAATCGTGCGGTAGTTCAGCGTCCGGACCTTGCCGGCCAGCGTCTCGCAGAGCGTGCCGAGGCCGCCAGAGGTGTTGAACGCCTCATAGGTGACGCCGTCGAGCGAGAATTCCTCGCGCTCTTCCATCGCCGGGACGAGGGTCAACTCGCCGTTGACGACCGCTTCGCAGGGTTCGCAATACTCGTTGATGACCCCGTCCGTGCTCCAGGTCAGGTTGTAGTTGAGCGCGTTGGAGGGGTATTGCGGCAGGGCGCCGACGCGCAGCCTGAGGCTGTCGAGCGTGTCGAAATCACGCGCCAGATCGGCGGCGACGATCGAGATGAAGCCCGGCGCCAGGCCGCATTGCGGAATGAGGGCTGCCTTCGCCGTCTTGGCGAGTTCCTTGACGCGCCTCGTGCTGGCGACATCCTCGGTCAGGTCGAGATAATGGACGCCAAGCGGGGCCGCGACTTCGGCGATCCGCGTCGTCAGATCGAAGGGGGCTGCGCTGAGCACGGCGAAACGGCCTTCGAGCAGGGCGGTCAGCGCCTCCTTGTCGGCGATATCGACCTTGCGGGTCGAAACCGTGGCGCTGGTGCGGATGCCGGCGAGCTGCGCCTCGGAGCGGTCGGCGACCGTGACGCGGTAATCCCCGCTGCTGCCGAGCATGTCGGCGATGGTCTGGCCGATCTTACCCGCGCCAATAACGACGATTTCCTTCATTGTGGCGCTCCGTGCGTTCGTTGATGTCCTATGCTGGCTGACGATTTCGTCGAATAGAAGCGGCCATCACGACGATTCATATGGGATTTTACGGCGATCTGCCGTAAGTACTCAGCATCATGCCGATCGACCGCACAGACAGACAGCTCCTTATCCTGCTGACCGAGAACGCCCGGGCGCCGGTGGCCGAGCTCGGCCGCCAGCTCGGCCTCTCACGCACGACGGTGCAAAGCCGGATCGAACGGCTGGAGCGGCGCGGCGTCATCACCGGCTACACGGCGCGGCTCTCCGACGAGCATGAGCGCGGGCAGGTCAAGGCCCATGTCCTGATCACCGCACTGACCAAGCTCGCTCCCAGGGTCGAGGCGGAACTGCGCCGCATTCCGGAGGTCCGGACCCTTCATTCGGTCAGCGGTCATTTCGACATGATCGCGATCGTGATCGCGCCGTCGATCGGCGAACTCGACGAGCTGATCGACCGGATCGGCGCGCTCGACGGTGTCGAGCGGACGATGTCGTCGATCATTCTCTCGACCCGCGTCGAGCGCTGAGCCCTCGCCTGCTCCCGGCAATCGCGCGCTCGTATCCCGCCACAATCAGGCGTACACTCACGACCAGGGGAAAACTGCGGTGGGAGAAGAAGATGG
Source organism: Allobosea sp. 05T433 (assembly GCF_056396065.1). Lineage (NCBI taxonomy): Bacteria > Pseudomonadati > Pseudomonadota > Alphaproteobacteria > Hyphomicrobiales > Alloboseaceae > Allobosea > Allobosea sp. 05T433. Next base: position 359,338 of record NZ_JBFTKS010000002.1, read on the forward strand.
CAGGTGACGACCGTCGGCCACGCGTCTGGCATGACGTACACAGCGTGCAGGAGGCCCCGCGCGAAAGGCAGAAGGCCAGCGGGCGAATCGCAGCTGAAGAGGCTGCGGCACGCAAGAAGATCGAGGCCTTGCGGGCGCAGCGGCTGGCGAAGGAAGCAACTGAGCCGCCGCCCGAGCCCAAGCCGGCTGCACGCAGCAAGCCGAAGGCGACAGCGCCCTAGGACTGACTCGAACGGCAGCAGGGCCGTCATCCGGACGCCCGGGAGTTACGAGATTCGGCCCCGGATCCATCGAACGCCGCAGGGCGTTGCGACGGATCCGGGGTCTTTGTTTGTGCCGGAACGGCGCCCCCAATGCAGAGCGCCGATTCGCCGAGGCGTTCAGGCCTGGTCGAGCCAGGCGGTGAGCAGGCCGATATCGGCCTGCGACAGGCCATGGCCCGCCGGTAGGATGCGGTGCTCGACCGTCGCGCCATTGCCCGACAGAGTCGCGGCAAGCCGTGCGGCGTCGGCGGCCGGAATGATCGGGTCCTGCGCTCCCGACAGCATCAGCACGCGTTTGCCGGCGAGATCGGCCTTTGGTGGCTCCCGGAAGGGCGACATCGCCCGCAGCAGCGCCGCCCCGGCCAGCACCTCTGGGCGCAGCAACAGCAGGCTCGCCGCGATATTCGCCCCGTTCGAGAAGCCGACGGCAATCGGCGCGGCAAGATCATAGCGTCGGCGCGCATCMTCGATGAAATCCGCCAGCTCATGGGTGCGGCGGCTCAGATCGGCCTCGTCGAAGACGCCTTCGGCGAGCCTGCGGAAGAAACGGGGCATCGTGCCTTCCAGCACCTGGCCGCGCGGCGAGAGCAAGGCGGCGCCGGGCGCGACCATGCGGCCGAGCGGCAGCAGGTCATGCTCGTTGCCGCCGGTGCCATGGAGCAGCAGCAGGGGCTTGCGGGCGGTATCGCTGCCCGGCTCGAACGCATGGATGAAGGGTGTGGTCGCGACGGCGTCCAGCATGGGTCACTCCTCGATAATGCAGGGGACGGCCCTGCCCCGTCAGCGCGGCGAGGCAGGGCGTCTTGTTTGGTCAGGTGTCGTCAGGCGAGTTCCGGCAGCACGGCCTCGATACGGCTGCGCTGCGCCTCGTATTGCGGCGGCAGCTTCAGCGCCTGGCCGAGGCTCTCGCTCGCCTCGTCGATGCCGAAGCCCGGCGCGTCGGTGGCGATCTCGAACAGGACCCGGCCGGGCTCGCGGAAATAGACAGAGCGGAAATAGTTCCGGTCCCGCTGCTCCGTGGCGCGGATGCCATGGTTCTCCTTTAGGCGGCGCACCATCGCTTCCTGCTCGGCATCACCCGCCGCCCGGAAGGCGATATGGTGCACCGAGCCGGCCCCCTGGCGTGCCGGCAGGAAGCCGCCGGCGGTGCGCAGATCGACAATCCCGCCGCATGCCGCGCCCTCAGTCCGGAAGCGGGTCACGCTGCCTTCCCTCGCGATCTCGGCAAAGCCGAAGATGTCACTGAGGATCGCACCGGTCGGCGCCGCATCCTCGAGCAGCAGGCTGACGGAGTGGAAGCCGCGGATCGCATGCTCGGCCGGAATCGCGCCGCCCGTCCAGGCCGGCTCGGCGGCAATGCCGGGCAGGCCGATCAGGGCAAGCCGCATCCCGTCCGGATCCCGGAAGGGCAGCACGGTGTCGCCGAAGCGCTTCTGCGGCGCCTCATGGGCGACGCCAAGCTCGACGAAGCGATGCGTCCAGTAGCCGATTGCCCCCTCCGGCACGCGGAAGGCGGTTTCCTGGGTCTCGCCGACGCCGAGCCGGCCCGGAGCGGCGTGCTCCCAGGGGAAGAAGGTCAGGATCGTGCCGGGCGAGCCGCCCTCGTCGCCGTAATAGAGATGATAGCTGCTCGGATCGTCGAAATTGACGGTCTTCTTGACCAGGCGCAGCCCCAGCACGCGACCGTAGAAATCAAGATTGCGGCGCGCGGGGCCGGAAATGGCGGTGACGTGGTGGATGCCGTTGATCTGCATGGCCTGTCCTCCGAAAGGGCTTGAGGCGGGGCGCCTCGTTCCGGCCAAAGATCGGAGTGCGGCAGGCAAAGCACCAGCCCGGTATCATTGCACGGAAGCAATGAACGTCTTGGCATCTAACAATTTGCATTGCGCCGGAGAGAGGGCATTTTCAGTGCCGAGACCAACCCGGTCCCCTGCTTCTGGAGATGCAATCATGATCGACAATCGCCTCGCCCCTTACGGCGCCCTCGGCCTGCGTGTCGCGCTCGGCCTGATGTTCATCGCCCATGCCTATCTCAAGCTCGCCGTGTTCACTCCCGCAGGCTTCGCCGGCTTTCTGGGCCAGGTCGGCTTGCCCGGCTTCCTCGCCTGGCCGATCATCCTGGCCGAGTTCATTGGCGGCGTCGCCATCCTGACCGGCTTCTACGGCCGTCTCGTCTCGCTGGCACTGCTGCCGGTCCTGCTGGGTGCCCTGATGGTGCATGCTCCGAATGGCTGGCTCTTCACCGCGGCCAATGGCGGCTGGGAATATCCCGCCTTCCTGGCGCTGACGGCGCTGGCCCACGGCCTGATCGGCGACGGCGCCCTGGCCCTGCGCCCTGTGCGCTTCAGCCCCCGCGCTGCGGTCGCCACCGCCTGAGCGCAGTCGACTATCGGTGAGCGCGGCCCAAGGGCCCGCGCCACGTCTTCCCGATCGCCGCCGCATGGCTTACAGCATCCGACCGGGCATCCGGCCGGATGCTGTAGCGCATTGTTCTTGCATCGGCTTCTTCCGAAAACCGGTATCCAATTCCCGGGCCGATGCTCTGGCGCCATGACGGCGGCGGACGCATGAAAGGACGAAAAGCGGATGAGCGGCACGAGCAAGACCCTCGCCTGGGACGATTTCCGGCTGATCAAGGCGATCGCCGAAGCCCGCGCCCTGCCGGCCGCCGCCAGCCTGATCGGCCTGAACCATTCCACGGTGTTTCGCCGCCTCGGCCAGATCGAGGACGGGCTCGGCCTGAAACTGTTCGAGCGGCACCGCAGCGGCTATGTGCCGACGCCCGCCGGCGAGGAAATGGTGCAGCTCGCCGGGCGGCTGGACGAGGACATTACCGCCTTCACCCGCAAGCTCGCCGGGCAGGAAATCCAGCCCGCCGGCGAATTGCGCGTCACCACCAACGACACCCTGCTGGTCGACCTGCTGACCCCGGTCTTCGCGGCCTTCCTGCAGCAATGTCCCGAGATCCGCCTCGACATCCTGCTCAGCAACCAGGCGCTCAACCTTTCCAAGCGCGACGCCGATGTCGCGATCAGGGCGACCGATAATCCGCCCGAGACCCTGGTCGGCCGGCGCGGCGCCCGCATCGCCTGGGCGCTCTACGGGCTGGCGAGCCGCTTCCCGCCCGATGCCGATACCAGCATGGAGACGCTCCGGGACCAGAACTGGATTTCGCTCGGCGACCAGTTCGCCTGGCTGAAGGCCGTCCGCTTCCTGCAGGATTACGTGCCGCCGGAGCGCATCGTCTACAAGGTCAACACGGTGCTCGGCCTGGCCGAGGCCGTCGAGGCGGGCATCGGCATCGGCTTCCTGCCCTGCTTCATTGCAGACACCAAGCCGGCCCTCGTCCGCCTGGCGGCGCCCGATCCCGAATTCGCGGCCGATCTCTGGCTCTTGACCCATCCCGATCTCAGGCACTCGCCGCGCGTGCGGCTGTTCCTCGATTTCATGGCGGCCGAGATCGGCCGGATGAAGCCGCTGATCGAAGGCGAGCGGGCCGTCGCGGCGCGCGGCGGCTGAGCCGCGTTCAGGAGCACAGTCGGGTTCCCTTACGGCGCAGCCGGCGCTAGGCTCTCGTCATGGAGATGCTTATCCCCCTCGCGATCGGGCTCAGCCTGATCTGGCTGATCGGCCGCGGCGCGCCCTGGAACGCCAAGCTGATCACATTGGCGATCACGCTCGCCGTGGTCCTGCTGATCGTGCTGCTCGAAAGAAGCGGCAACTGGCCTGACGCCTTCCGCAGATGACACCGGTCAGACGGTGACGCTGGCCAGAACGTGACGCTGGTCAGGAGACCAGCTTAAGCCCGACGATCCCCGCCACGATGAGCGAGATGCAGGCAAGCCGCAGGGCGCCTGCCGGCTCGCCGAGCAGCACGATGCCGAGCGCCGCCGTCCCGATCGTGCCGATGCCCGTCCAGACCGCATAGGCTGTGCCTACCGGCAGCGTCTTCAGCGCCAGACCGAGCAGGCCGAGGCTGACGACCATGCTGGCGAGCGTCAGCAGGGTCGGGACGAGGCGGGTGAAGCCTTGCGTGTATTTGAGGCCGATCGCCCAGCCGACCTCGAACAGGCCTGCGACGAAGAGATAGAGCCAGGCCATGGCAGCGCGCTCCGCATGAGAAGGGGCCAGTCGAAACAAGGCGAGGTCGTCCACGCCCCGGGACGCGGCAGGAGACGCCGCCCTTAGCCCAAACTAGGCCGCGCCTCTGCCGGTTGGGAAGGAGCGCGCCACCGCTGACCTCTGCATGGCTCTCATGGCCAGCTCCTTCGCGGGAGCCCGACCGACATACCCCTACGTTAGTCTTGTGCATAAGGCTCGTGCCGCCCCCAGGAGTTCCGCCTGCGGCATGGCGCCCCGTTCGGGCGCTGACTACGGGCATTGCACCGGCATTGCCGGTGGGGGCAACAAGGGGCCAAGCAAAGATGAATCTGGGGAAATGGGTGGGCTTGATTGCGGTCGCCGCGGCGTTGGGCGGCTGCGCCACCGTCACACGGGGTACGACAAGCCAGGTTACGATCGACAGCATTCCGCCGGGCGCAGACGCACGCACCTCGACCGGGCATAGCTGCCCATCGACGCCCTGCACGATCGAGGTCAGCCGCAAGTCGGAGTTCACGGTCAGCTACAGCAAGCGCGGCTTCCACGACGCCCAGATTCCGGTCGCGACCCGGGTCGCCGGGGCCGGGGCCGCCGGTTTCGCTGGAAACGTCATCGTCGGAGGCATCGTCGGAATGGGCGTCGACGCCGCGACGGGCTCGACGCTGGAGCACTATCCCAATCCCGTCGTCGCCACGCTGGTGCCGACCTCGAGGATCGAAAGCCGCACGCGCAGCTCGCGCTTCAGCCGCCGCCTGCGCGCGGCACGGGCCACGCCGGTTTCCTGATCTCTGGGAAGACAGCCAATCGCGATGCGGGCCTCTCAGCCCGCGTCGCCGCCGAGCTCCGGCTGCAGCACGCCGCGCAGGACGCGCTGGCATTCCGTCATTTCGACGAGCGCGGCTCTCAGCAGGACAAGATCCTCGCCGAACTCGGCCCGGTGATCGGGCTCCTCCGGCTGCGCCGGCTCCATATCGAGCTGCCAGGGCAATTCATCGTCGGAGCCTTCCGGTGCGTTCGCCGGCGCGGGCCGACGCGGCGCCGGCACGGGTGCGGCAACCGCGGCGGGAGCCTGCCCGCCGATCGGCCCGCCCCGGCCAATGGCCTGGACATGGCGCGGCCCCTGATCCTTCAGGATCCGCTGCAAGCCCTTGATGGTATAGCCCTCGCCGTAAAGCAGCCGGCGAATGCCCTTCAGGAGGGCGACATCGTCCGGCCGGTAATAGCGCCGGCCGCCACCGCGCTTGAGTGGCTTGATCTGGGTAAAGCGCGTTTCCCAGAAACGCAGGACATGCTGGGGGATGTCGAGGTCGTCTGCGACCTCGCTGATTGTCCGGAAGGCATCTGGGCTCTTGGTGTCCAATTCGGCCTCTACGTTGCCGGTGTGGAACTCCAGACTCACTCCTCGTCGCCCTCGCCCGCCTGCCCGTTGATGCGCGCCTTCATCACATTCGAAGGCTTGAACACCATCACGCGACGCGGCTCGATGGGGACCTCAACGCCCGTTTTCGGATTACGCCCGATTCGCTCGCCTTTGTCTCGCACGACGAACGAGCCAAAGGACGATAATTTCACATTCTCGCCGCGCGCGACCGCATCGCAGATCTCGTCGAGCACCGCTTCGACAAGTTTCGACGACTCTGTCCGCGACAGACCGATCTTCTGATACACAGCCTCGCACAAATCGGCGCGAGTGACCGTTTGCCCCGCCATTCATAGCCTCCAAGGCGTTCATGGGCCGGTGACCTCGTCACCAGCCTTGCGCCATTACGGACGCCGGACGCTATGCGTCCCGGACGGTCCGGTCAATCCTCGAGCGCCGTTTAGTAGCGCCCTCGGTCGAAATGGCAAAAAAAGGGAAGAGAAACTGTCCTAAGTGCCAGCGTTCTCAGCTGAAATGCTCACCAGCGGATCAAGGCCGACCCCCAGGTGAAGCCRCCGCCCATCGCCTCGATCAGGACGAGCTGGCCGGGCTGGATTCGCCCGTCGTGATGGGCCTCCGCCAGAGCCAGCGGAATCGAGGCGGCCGAGGTGTTGCCGTGCCTGTCGACGGTCACCACGACGCGGTCATGCGCGATGCCGAGCTTGTCGGCGGTGGCATCGATGATGCGCCGGTTGGCCTGGTGCGGCACGAACCAGTCGATGTCGTTGCCGCTGAGCCCGGTCGCGGCGAAGGTGTGGCGGACGGTATCGGCGAGGTTCTGCACCGCATGGCGGAAGACCTCCTTGCCCTCCATGCGCAGGAAACCGACCGTCTTGGTCGAGCCTGCGCCGCCATCGACATAGAGCTTGTTCTTGTAGCGCCCGTCGGAGCGGATATGCGTTGTCAGGACACCGCGGTCGGCCAGCGTGCCCTCCCCCTGCTCCGCCTTGAGCACGACGGCACCGGCGCCATCGCCGAACAGGACGCAGGTGGTGCGGTCTTCCCAGTCGAGAATCCGGGAGAAGGTCTCGGCGCCGATCACGAGCGCGGCGCGGGCACTGCCCGTCTTGATGAAATTATCCGCGGTCGCGAGGCCGAAGACGAAGCCGGAGCAGACCGCCTGCAGGTCGAAGGCCGCGCCTTCGGTGATGCCCAGCGCCGCCTGGATCTGGGTCGCGGTTGCCGGAAAGGTATGGTCCGGCGTCGCGGTCGCGACGATGATCAGGTCGATCTCGGAGGCATCCATGCCGGCATCGGCCAGGGCCGCCTGCGCCGCCCTGAGGCCGACGACCGAGGTCGGCTCGTCATCGGCCGCAATATGGCGCTGGCGGATACCGGTGCGCTGGACGATCCACTCGTCGGTCGTGTCGACGCGCTCGGCAAGCTCGGCATTGGTGACGATGCGCTCCGGCAGATAGGAGCCGCATCCGCAAACCACAGATCGCAGAATGGACAAGTCAGAGATCCCTATTCGACGGCAGCGGCCTGAGGCGCCGTCTCCGGCTGCACCGAGGCAGCCACCATCTCGCGCAGCTTGGCCATCAGGTCATCGCGCGCCATCTCATAAGCCAGTTCGGTCGCGCTGGCGAAACCGATCGCGTCCGTCCCGCCATGGCTCTTGATGACGATGCCTTCGAGCCCGAGGAAGACGCCGCCATTGACCTTGCGCGGATCCATCTTGTCCTTCAACGCGGCAAATGCGCCACGTGCGAAGAGATAGCCGATCTTGGCCATCAGCGACCGGCTCATCGCGGCGCGCAGATACTCGCCGATCTGCCGGGCGGTGCCCTCGGCCGTCTTCAGGGCGATGTTGCCGGTGAAGCCCTCGGTCACCACGACGTCGACCGTGCCCTTGCCGAGGTCGTCGCCCTCGACGAAGCCGCGATAGTCGAGATGCGGCAGGTTGCCCTCGCGCAGGATGCGACCGGCCTCCTTGACGGCCTCGACGCCCTTGATCTCCTCGACTCCGACATTGAGCAGGCCGACGGTCGGCCGGTCGAGATCGAAGACGACGCGGGCCATGGCCGCGCCCATCACCGCGAGATCGACGAGATGGCGCGCATCGGCGCCGATCGTCGCGCCGACATCGAGCACCACGCTCTCGCCGCGCACCGTCGGCCAGAGCGCCGCGATCGCCGGGCGGTCGACCTGCGGCATCGACTTCAGGCAGAATTTCGACATCGCCATCAGCGCGCCGGTATTGCCGGCCGAGACCGTGACATCGGCCTCTCCGGTCTTGGTCGCGTCGATGGCACGCCACATCGAGGACTTGTAACGGCCATAGCGCAGGGCCTGGCTCGGCTTGTCGTCCATCTTCACCGACACTTCGGTGTGGTGGAAGGTCGTCACCGCCTTGAGCTTCGGGTGGGCCTCCAGAAGCGGCAGGACCTGGGCCTGATCGCCGAAGATGACGAAGCGCGCGTCGGGCCGCCGCTCGAGGGTCAGCGCCGCGCCTGGCACGACGACGGCAGGGCCATGGTCCCCGCCCATCGCATCGAGCGCGATTGTAACTGGTCGTTTCATTGGGTGCTGATTGTTCCCGAGGGGCTCGGCCGCTGTGGCGCAAAATAGGGCGGCGGCGGACAATAGCGACTTGGCGAGCCGCCGCAAGCCACTGCGCGTGCCGGTAAAGCCGTCATTCGCCGCGTTTCAGTTTGGCCAGGGCCGCAAAGGGCGATGCAAGCGCCGGGTCGTCGACCTGCGCTTCGAAATTCACTCCGGGCTTGCGCGGATAGGGATCGAGCCCGAGCGCCAGGAACTCGAGGGTGATCGCGCCAAGGTCGATCATGCCGTCGATGATCGGCTCCGGCGGGTCCTCCTCGTTGAGCATGACCTCGATGTCGATCTCGCCCTTCTTCTCGTCCTCCTCCTCGCGGCGGGCGGCGGCGAGAACCTCGGCCTCCGGCGCGAAATCGAGTTTCACGGGCAGCTTGATGCTGACCGGGAAGGCCTCGAGCGTGATGATGCAGGTCTGATGCAGCTGCGCCGCGATCTCGCCCTCCAGCTTCACGCGCTCGCCATTGCGGGCGAGTTCATAGCGCGCCTCGAGCGCTTCGATCGAAGGCAGGTCGAGCGCACGGGCGAGCCCGACGAGCGCAGAGCCCTCGGGCCTGACCACGATATGGGTGCCACGCGGCTTGATCGTCTCGACGCGGACGGGCTGGCTCAGCGGCAAGGCACGAGCGGAATCAGACACTGGGGGTACTTTCGTGAACCGGGAATGCAGGAAAGAGAGTCTCCTGCCCCAAAATTGCGTCAAGATCGAGCTGCGACAGACGTTCCAGCGCCTGGCCGACATAATCGGCCAGGGCTGTCGCCCCCTCGCCCGGGCTGACATTGCGGCGCAAGGCCTCGGCCAGCGCGCCCGGCTCAGGCGCAGCGAGCGCACTCTCATAGGCCTTGATGCGGCCGTAGAAGCTCTGCCCGATCTTCTTCATGCGCTTGGGCACGGCGATGTCGCTGATCCCGCCCTGGCGGAAGCCGAGCTCAAGATAGGCGAAGCAGGCATCGACGAAATCCTGCGCCAGATCGCTGGCCGGCGCCGGAAGTTCGCGCAGGCGCCGCAGAATCAGGAAGGCATGCAGCGTCAGCGATTCGAAGCGCCCTTCGAACGTGTCGGGGATGCCGCCGCCGATATAAAGACCGGGCTGGCGCGACGCGTCAGCCACGCGGGCCAGCAGCGCCTCGACCGGCGCGAGCCTTTTTGCGCGTTTTCCGAACAAGCCGAAGATCACCAGCGCATCTCCGCTCGCCGCCACTGCCTTGCCAAAGCCATTCTCGGGCGTTACGCCAACCTCTACCCGTTTGACAAGCGGCTTCGGATACCTCCTTGCCCACTCTGCTCCTGGATTCTCCCGCATGATCGACATGACCCGCCGCGCGGCCCTCTTCGGCCTTCTCGCGACCTCGTCACTCGCTCTAGCCGGATGCGGAGCAGATCGGGGCGGATTCGTCCTGCCGACATCGGCGGGGCTGAACGAACAATACACCCGCGGCTTCGTCATGGACGAGCGCCTGGTCGCGCAGATCAAGACCGGCATGGACGTGCAGCAGGTGCTGACCATACTGGGCACGCCCTCGACGACCTCGACCGTCGGGAACCGGACCTTCTACTATATCAGCCAGACGGTGCGCCGGCGCTTCCAGTTCCAGGAACCCAGCGTCATCGACCAGAAGGTGCTGGTGATCTATTTCAACAAGTCCTTCAAGGTCGAGCGCATCGCCCAGTACGGCCTCCAGGACGGCGTGATCTTCGACTTCATCAGCCGCACCACCGTCACCGGCGGCGAGGAGCAGAGCTTCCTGCGCAACCTCTTCCGCGGCGTCACCAAGTTCTCGCCGCTCGGCGGCCTGGGCGGGGCCAGCAACTGAGCCGACCCGACCGGAATGACCGAACACGAGAAACCCCTGCGGCCCACGCCGCAGGGGTTTTTCTTTGGGTTGCGGCATTCGCCAGAGCATCGGACCGAAAGGTGGAATCCGGTTTTCGGAAAAATCCGATGCTTGACCAAAGAGCTCGATCGCCGCTCCTGCGTCCGAATGGACGCACGGCGATCTGGGCCGGCTGCGCCAGCTTGCGCTCGGGCAGCGTCATCGCGATCACGCCCAGGATGACCAGGGTGAGCCCCACCCAGGCCGTCGGGCTCAGGCGCTCGCCGAGGAAGACGATGCCGATCGCGACGCCGACCGGCACGCGCAGATAGGACACCGCCGTGGTGCCGACGGGACCAAGCGTCCGGATCAGCCGGAAATAGATGGCGAAGGCGAGCGCGGTCGAGACCGCCGCCAGCGCCAGGAGCGCGATCAGCGAATCCTGCGAAGGGCTCAGCGTCCAGGGCCGGTCGACGACCAGCGCGACCGGCGTGAGCAGGGCTGCCCCGCAGATCAGCGAACCGGCGGCGGGGATGAGCGGATCGAAGCCGGTGAAGTTGCGGCCGAACAGGGCAGCGCAGGCATAGCAGACCGTGGCAAGTACGATGGCGATCTGCGCGGCCAGTTCGCTGCCGAACCCGCCCAGCGTCTGCATGCCGACCACCAGGGTGATGCCAGCAAGCCCGGCTGCGACGCCGAAGGCCTTGCGCAGGTCGACCTCCCGGCTCCGCGTCAGCGCCAGCGTGATCAGGAAGACGAAGACCGGGGTCGTCGCATTCAGGATCGCGGCAAGGCCGGCATCGACGCTGCGCTCGGCCCAGGCGATCAGGGTGAAGGGAACGGCGCTGTTCAGGCAGGCCTGGAACAGGAACTTGCGCCAGCTGTCGAGGGGATCACGCCTGCGATCAGGGTACGCCCGGCAATCAGGGTCAGCGGCGGAATCGTCTCCACGCCGATCTTGATGAAGGTGTAGGAGCCGCCCCAGAGGGTGGCGAGCAGGACCAGCAGGGCAAGCTCGACGGCGTGCCCGGACTCGACCTCCCCGGACTTGACCTCGGCGGGTGCAGCAGCGGCCTGGATCGTCATGATGGCTCTCCTTCTGTTGGAGAGACCATGCCATCGCGGGCCGCCCGGAGCTTGCAGGAACGCTACGGTCCCGGCCGTAGCTTCAGATCCTGATTCAAGTGGTCGCCATCCTGATTCAAGACGGGCCGCCAAGCCGTTGCAACATCAAGGGAAAGCCCTTGAGCGATCAAAGAAGAACCCCGCGGATTGCTCCGCGGGGCAGTGTCTCCGTGCCGTGCCGACCGGCTCAGGAATGCGCCAGGATCGCCAGCAGCAGCAGCGCGATGATGTTGGTGATCTTGATCGCGGGGTTCACCGCCGGGCCGGCGGTATCCTTGTAGGGGTCGCCGACGGTGTCGCCGGTCACCGAGGCCTTGTGCGCCTCGGAGCCCTTCATGTGGCGCACGCCGTCCTTGTCGACGAAGCCGTCCTCGAAGCTCTTCTTGGCGTTGTCCCAGGCGCCGCCGCCCGAGGTCATCGAGATGGCGACGAAGATGCCGGTGACGATGACGCCCATCAGCATGGCACCGACCGAGGCGAAGGCCTGGTTGCGGCCGGCAATGGCGTTGATGGCGAAGAAGGTGACGATCGGCGCAAGGACCGGCAGCAGCGAGGGCACGATCATCTCCTTGATCGCGGCCTTGGTCAGCATGTCGACGGCGCGGCCGTAATCCGGCCTGTCCGTACCCAGCATGATGCCGGGCTTCTCCTTGAACTGGCGACGCACCTCCTCGACGACGGAGCCGGCGGCGCGGCCGACCGCGGTCATGCCCATGCCGCCGAAGAGGAAGGGGATGAGGCCGCCGAGCAGCAGGCCGACGACGACGAAGGGGTTGGACAGGCTGAAATCGACCGTGACGCCCTTGAAGTACTGGAAGCTGGTCGAGCCCGCCTTGTTGGCCTCGGCGATGAAGAAGTTCAGGTCCGAGGTGTAGGCTGCAAACAGCACCAGGGCGCCGAGACCGGCGGAGCCGATCGCATAGCCCTTGGTGACGGCCTTGGTGGTGTTGCCGACCGCATCGAGCGCATCGGTGGAGTGGCGCACCTCCTTGGGCAGGCCCGCCATCTCGGCGATGCCGCCGGCATTGTCGGTGACCGGGCCGAAGGCATCGAGCGCGACGACGACGCCGGCCAGCGCCAGCATGGCCGTGGTGGCGATTGCGATGCCGAACAGGCCGGCCAGCGTGTAGGAGACGATGATGCCGGCGATGATCACGATGGTCGGCGCCGCGGTCGATTCCAGCGAGACCGCGAGGCCCTGGATGACGTTGGTGCCATGGCCGGTGACCGACGCCTGGGCGATCGAGACCACCGGGCGCTTGCCGGTGCCGGTGTAGTATTCGGTGATGACGACGATGAAGAGCGTCACCGCGAGGCCGACCAGCGCGCAGCCGAACAGGTTGGCGGAGGTGAAGCTGACGCCCTGCCCCGTCGTGAACGCGGTGGAGAAGCTGCCGAACATCAGCCAGTTGACGATGGCGATCGCGCCGACCGACAACACGCCGGCGGCGATGAAGCCCTTGTAGAGCGCGCCCATGATCGACTGGTTGGCGCCGAGCTTGACGAAGAAGGTGCCGATGATCGAGGTTACGATGCAGGCCGCCCCGATCGCCATCGGATAGAGCATCATCGTGCCGAGCACCGGCTGGCCGGCGAAGAAGATCGCCGAGAGCACCATGGTGGCAACCAGCGTCACGGCATAGGTCTCGAACAGGTCGGCGGCCATGCCGGCGCAGTCGCCGACATTGTCACCGACATTGTCGGCGATGGTCGCGGGGTTGCGCGGATCATCCTCGGGAATGCCGGCTTCGACCTTGCCGACGAGATCGGCGCCAACATCCGCGCCCTTGGTGAAGATACCGCCGCCGAGGCGGGCGAAAATCGAGATCAGCGAGGCACCGAAGCCCAGCGCCACGAGCGAGTCGATGACGGTGCGGCTCGATGGGGAGAAGCCGAGGAACGAGGTCAGGACGCCGTAATAGACGGCGACGCCGAGCAGGGCGAGGCCGGCGACCAGCATGCCGGTGACCGCGCCCGCCTTGAAGGCGACATCGAGCCCGTCACCGAGCGACTTCATCGCCGCCTGCGCGGTGCGGACATTGGCACGGACCGAGACGTTCATGCCGATGAAGCCGGCCGCGCCGGAGAGGACGGCGCCGATCAGGAAGCCGATGCCGACCCATTGGCCGAGCAGATAGGTCAGGACCACGAAAAGCACCGCGCCGACCATGGCAATCGTAACGTATTGACGCTTCAGATAGGCCTGCGCGCCCTCGGCAACCGCGCCGGAGATTTCCTGCATGCGCTGGTTGCCGGCGTCGCGCTTCATGACATCGCCATAGGCCCAGATGCCGTAGGCTATCGATAGCGCACTCAAAACTATGATGATGAGCAAGGCTGACATTCGGGATTCCTGACCTCGAGCTTCCGTCCAACGGGGCTTCAGACCCCGAATTCATTCGGTTTCTTGGGTCCGGAGACGAAGAATACGGGTCGAGGGAATCGCGCCCGCGTCGCGCATCGCCAGTACCGGCCAACTTTCTGCCAAGCTTTCGACAGAATCGCAAACGCGGAGGCTGACAATTTTACGCAGATGTCAGGGCGAGCCGGCCCGCTTCGAGGCGCGGCCGGCCGTTCGGGAGGTCTATGCGGGCGTCAGAGCGCCACATCCCGGTTGACGTTCTTGTAAAGCAGATAGGCCGCATCGGCAAAGCCGGTCGGGTAGAATTGCTGCGGGCAGTAGCCGCCCATCCAGATGAAATCGCCGGCCCAGATCTCGTGCCATTCGGTGCCGAGGAAATAGAGCCCCTGCCCTTCCAGCATATAGAGCCCGTGCTCCATGACATGGGTCTCGACATCGGGGAAATGCGCGCCGGGCTTGAACCACATCAGGTTCATCTCGAAATCGAAGCGCATGTCGCCCCAGGGCAGCAGGAACTGGAAGCCGCGCCCTTCCGCCCCGGTATGGTTGGTGACCGGGATCTCGTCGCGATGCGACAGGATCGGCTCGGGCGCTGGCAGGCCGATCGCCTCGAAGCGCTTGCGCAGCCCGAGCACGCGCAAGGGCTCGAAACCGGTATTGCTCAGCGTGAAGGCGGTGCCAGGCGGGACATAGGCGAAGTGGCCCGGCCGCAGGTCAAGCGCCGGAGCATCCGCCATGACGAACCGGCCCTGGCCGGAGAGCACATAATAGAAATGCTGGATGCCCTCCTCGCGAAAGGCCTCGGGCGTGCCGCCGCCGGGTGCGATCTCGAGCAGGTACTGCGCGAACTGGGCGCCCAGCACCGGCGCAGCCAGGATCCGCACGATCGTCCCGCTGAAATGCGGCAGCCGGCTGATCAGTACGCCTTCGGGCGGCATGAACGCATAGTTCGGCCGCACCACACCGCGATTATGGCCAATGGCGCCGGGCGGAAACCGGCCTGTCGTGACGGGCAACTGGTGCGGGCGCATCGTATCTCCTGCCGGGTCCTGGGGGATGAAGCTTGTTCTGCGGAGCCTTGCGACCGGCCACGCGCCGGGCCGGCCCTCAGGCCAGCTGGACGCGCTTCTGCGTGGCCTGCCAGGCGACCAGCGCCAGCGCGACGGCCACCGGCGGGAAGACCAGCCAGTTGACGCTCTGCCAGCCGCCGGTGTTCAGCAGCCCGCCAGCCGAGAAGGAGGCGATCGCGACCGAGCCGAAGACAAGGAAGTCGTTGGCGGCCTGGACCTTGACGCGCTCCTCCGGGCGATAGCAGTCGGTGACCAGCGCCGTCGCGCCGATGAAGCCGAAATTCCAGCCGATGCCGAGCAGGACCAGCGCGATCCAGAAATGCGCGACGCTGAGCCCGTTCAGGCCGACGACGGCGGCGCAGGCCAGCAGCAACAGGCCGGCCGCCGTAACCTTCTCCTTGCCGAAGCGGGCGATCAGCCGGCCGGTGAAGAAGCTCGGCCCGAACATCGAGAGCACGTGCCACTGAATGCCGAGCGCGGCATCGCCGATGCTGTGGCCGCAGCCGACCATGGCCAGCGGCGCAGCCGTCATCACGAAGCTCATCAGGCCATAGGAGACCAGTGCAGCCGTGACCGAGGCGATGAATTTGGGCTGGCGCATGATCTCGGAAAGCGGCCGGCCGCCGCTCGAACGCACGGCCGCAACCGGCGGTGCACGCAGCATCATGACGACGCCGATCGCCAGCAGCGCGAGCAGCCCCTGCGCCATGAAGCTGGCGGCGAAGGGCGCGTCCGGCGTCAGGTCGCGGGTCCAGTAGACCGATTGCGGGCCGATGACACCCGCGGCAAGCCCGCCGATCATGACCCAGGAGATGGCGCGCGGCTTGAAGCTCTCGCCTGCAGTGTCAGCCGCCGCGAAGCGGTAGCTCTGCACGAAGGCGCCGTAGAGGCCGCACATGAAGGTGCCGAGGCAGAACAGCCAGAATATCCGGCTGCCGGTACCGGCGGCGGCGATGCTGGAGGCGATGACGCCGGTCAGCGCCCCGATGAGATAGCCGTTGCGGCGGCCGAGCCGGCGCATCAGCATCGCGGCGGGGATGACGCCGCAAGCGATGCCGAGCTGCATCAGACTGACCGGCACGGTCGCGAAGGTCTTGTCGGTGACCAGTTGCGAGCCGACGATGCCGCCGAGCGAGACCACGATCGCCGGGTTCGCGCCGCCGAACGCCTGGGCGCAGGCGAGGACGAGGGCATTGCGCTTCGCCAGGGCATCGCCCTCGGCCACGGAAACATGCTGGTTCATCGCTGGGGCCGTCGTTCACATACCGGGCGGCCTGAGCGAGCGGCCCTCAGAAATGGGCGAAGGAGCCTTGCGCGAAGCTGCGCGCCCTGCCCCGTTCGAGATAACGCACCACGCCCGGCTCGGACGTGACCCGGCCGATGCAGGCGAGTCCAAGACCCGTCGCCTCGGCCGCAGCAGCCATAGCAGGAAATTCCCTTTCTGAGGCCGTGCAGAGAATTTCGTAGTCGTCTCCGCCGGTCCAGGCCAGTTCCGCCAGAGCGGGGTCAGCCATGATCGCGGCGCGGGCCGGGGCCGAGAGCGGAACGGTATCGAGGTCGATCTCGGCCCCGATACCGGACGCCACAACCAGCTTGGCGAGGTCGCCGACGAGCCCGTCCGAGACATCCATGGCGGCCGAGGCATGGGCTTGCAGGGCAGCCGCAAGCGCCAGGCGCGGGCGCGGATGCAGGTAGCGGCCKGCAAGATAGGCGCGATCGACCTCGCTGAGGCCGGCGACCCAGTCCGGCTTGGCCGGCGCATGGACCTTGAGCCCGAGCGCGCCGTCGCCGATCGTGCCGGAGACGAGGACGAGATCGCCTGGCTTGGCGCCTGAGCGCAGCACCATGCGACCGGCCGGAACGCTGCCGAAGGCGGTGATCGAGAGCGTCAGGGGCCCCGGCGTCGAGACGGTATCGCCGCCGACGAGCGGACAGGCGCTCTCGGCCGCGATCTCCCCCAGCCCCTGGGCGAAGCCGGCGAGCCAGGGCTCGGTCCAGCCCCTGGGCAGGACCAGCGAGAGCACGAAGCCCAAGGGAGATGCCCCCTTGGCCGCCAGGTCCGACAGATTGACCGCGAGCGCCTTGCGGGCGATCGAGGCCGGTGGATCGTCGGGCAGGAAGTGCACGCCTGCGACCAGCGCGTCCGTCGTGACCACAAGCTCGAAGCCGCGCGCCGGGCGCAGCAGCCCGGCATCGTCACGCAGGCCGAGGCCGCCCGCACCGGCGATCGGCGCGAAATAGCGCGCAATCAGTTCGAACTCGCCGGGTCGGTGGGGAGCGCCGGCCATCAGCGCGTCAGGCGGCCGGCGTGTCGAATTCGTCGGCGCGGAAGTCGCGGGCCATCTTGTCGAGCACGGCGTTGATCATGCCGATCTCCTCGCCTTCGTAGAAGGCACGGGCGACCGCGACATATTCGGAGATCACGGCGCGAGCCGGCACATCCTTGCGGAAGGCGAGTTCATAGGCACCGCCGCGCAGGATGGCGCGCACCACGGCCTCGACGCGCTTGAGCGGCCAGCCCGCGGCAAGAACATCATCGACCGAGCGGTCGATCAGACGCTGTTCGCGGACGACGCCGCCGAGCAGGTCCCGGAAGAAGGCGATCTCGGCCTTGGGAAGCTCGATATCCTCGACCTCCTTGCCGATCCAGAACGCCTCGAACTCGGCCATCGCCTCGATGACGCCGCGTCCGCCGATCTCCATCTCATAGAGCGCCTGCACGACGGAGAGCCGTGCACCGCGACGCAGTTCCGCGCGGCTCATGAGGATTTGTCCGCAAGCGAGCGCTTGTAACGCAGGACGGCGAGCGCCGCTTCCGCCGCGCCGCCGCCCTTGTCCATGTCGGCACGATTGGCGCGGGCCCAGGCCTGGGCATCGTTCTCGACGGTCAGGATGCCGTTGCCGAGCGGCATGGCATAGGCCACAGAGACATCCATCAGCGCGCGCGAGCTTTCGCCGGCGACGATGTCGTAATGGCCGGTCTCGCCACGGATGACGGTGCCGAGCGCGACAACCGCCTCATAGGGGTCGATTGCCTCGTCGGCGGCCCGCAGGCCGATGACGATCGCGGTCGGGATTTCGAGCGCGCCGGGCACGGTCACGACGTCGACGCGGCACTCGGCCTTGTCGAGCACCGCGAGCGCGCCTTCGAGCAGCTCGTCAGCCAGCTTGTCATAGAAGCGCGCCTCGACGACGAGCACGCGTGCGCCGTCCAGGGGAGCGGCGGGAGTTGCGGCCTTATCGGCCGAGATCTGCCGGGGTCCGGCCATCGTTCTTATCCTTGTTGGATTTCAAGTCGGCTGGTTACCCCCCCGGGCTCGCCTCCGCAAGCCGCGCGGCATACCGCGCCATCAGATCGACCTCGACATGAATGCGGTCCCCCTGCTTGCGCTCGCCCCAGGTGGTGACGCTGAAGGAGTGCGGAATCAGCAGGACGGTGAAGACATCGTCCTCGACGCTGTTGACCGTGAGCGAGGTGCCATCGAGGCAAATCGAGCCCTTGGTCGCGATGAAACGCGGCAAACCCTGCGGCGCGCGGATATGGAAGCGCGCGGTTGCGCCCCAGGGTTCGTCGGGATCGGCCGCGATCGGCTCGATCTTCAGGATCGTACCGACGCCGTCGACATGACCGGTCACCAGATGGCCGCCCAGCTCGTCGCCCATTTTCAGCGAGCGTTCGAGATTGACCTTCGTGCYCGCCTCCCACTCCCCGGCGAGGGTCTTGGACAAGGTCTCGGCAGCGGCCTCGACCTGGAAGATGCAGCCCGCCTCGCCGTCTTCACGGGGCTTCAGAGCCGTCACCGTCAGGCAGATGCCGGCGCAGCAGATCGAGGCGCCGATCTCGATTCCCGCAGCCTCGAACGGGCTCGCAATCGCAAGCCGCTTCAGGCTCGGCCCCTTGTTCTGGGCCTCCACGATCGTGCCAATGGCGGTGACGATGCCGGTGAACATCAGGCAATCCTCTCATAACGCTCGAAACGGTCGTGGCCGATCAGGTCACTCTCCGCAAGCCGGTACAGATCGGGGTCGGCCAGCAATCCGGCAAGGGCCGGACGGACGGCGACGATTCCGGGCGAACCCAGCATACGCGGCGAGGTCGAAACGATGACCTCATCAGTCAGGCCCGCCAAAGCCAGTTTCTCGCCGATCGTCGGGCCGCCTTCGGAAAAGACCCGGTTGATGCCGCGCGCGCCGAGCAAATGCAGGGCCTCGCGGAGATCGAGATGACCGTCCGGTCCGGCTGAGACGCGCATGACCTCGACACCTGCCGCGACCAGCTCGGCCTCGTTCGCAACAGGGGCCGTTTCCGCCGCGATCACCCAGACCGGAACCTCGCCTGCCGACTGCACGAGCCGGGAGCCCGGCGGCAGGCGCAGATGCGAATCGAGGATGACCCTGATCGGCGAGCGATGCGCCATTCCCGGCAGGCGGACCGTCAGCATCGGATTATCGGCGAGCACCGAACCGACGCCGAGCATGATCGCGTCGTGATGCGCCCGCTGGAGATGGACCCAGCCATTCGCAGCCTGGCAGGACACCGCGATGGGGCCGCCTGCCGCGCTGCCGGCATAGCCGTCGGCCGTGCGCGCCACCTTGAAGGTCACCATCGGCCGCCCCTCGGTGATGCGCAGGACATAGCCGCGATGGGTGTGCCTGGCCTCGTCTTCGAGAACGCCGGTGGTGACGCTGATGCCAGCGCTGCGCAACAGCGCGAAGCCGAGCCCGCGAAAGCGCGGATTCGGATCGGCCATCGCCACCACGACCCGCTTCACGCCGGCCCGAATGGTGCGCTCGACGCAAGGCGTCGCGGCGCGGATGGTGCGGTGGGAGCAGGGTTCGAGCGTGACATAGAGCGTGCCACCTGTCGCGGCAGCGCCCGCCCGGTCGAAGGCATGGGCCTCGCCATGCGGCCGGCCACCGATCTGGGTGTGGCCGCGTGCGATCACGACGGGGCCGTCCGGCGTGTCCTGCGTGATCAGCGCGCCGACGCTAGGGTTGGTGCCGGTGGTGCCCAGCCCGCGCGCGCCATAGGCGAGGGTCTGCTGCATGAAGGCGCGGTCGAGCGCGCTCTGCTCAGTCATCGCCACGAATGGGCGGAACCACGCCGGCGCCCTCGATCTCGTCGCCGCTGAGCTGACCGAGTAGCTCCTCGAAATCGCGGGCCTCGCGGAAATTCTTGTAGACCGAAGCGAAGCGGACATAGGCGACATCGTCGAGGGATTTCAGCCCCTCCATCACCAGTTCGCCGATGGTCGAGCTCGAAACCTCGCCCTCGCCCGAACTCTCGAGCTGGCGGACGATGCCGTTGACCATGCGCTCGACGCGCTCCGGCGCGACCGGGCGCTTGCGCAAGGCGACCTCGATCGAGGTCTGCAGCTTGTCGCGGTCGAAGAGTGTGCGCCGGCCGGAGCGCTTGACCACGGTGAGCTCACGCAGCTGCACGCGCTCGAAGGTGGTGAAGCGGCCGCCGCAGTCAGGGCAGACGCGGCGGCGGCGGATCGAGGCGTGATCGTCGGTGGGACGCGAGTCCTTCACCTGGGTCTCGAGGGAGCCGCAATAGGGACAGCGCATCGCGGCTCTTCTCCTTCAGGCGACGGGGTCGCCTTGCCTTCAATAGATCGGGAAACGTGCCGTCAGCTCGTGGGCCTTGGCCTTCACCGCCTGCTCGACGGCGTCATTGCCTTCCTCGCCATGCGCGGCGAGCCCGTCCAGCACCTCGGCGATCAGCTCGCCGACACGCTGGAACTCGGCGACACCGAAGCCGCGCGAGGTCGCAGCCGGCGTGCCCAGGCGGATGCCGGAGGTGACCATCGGCTTCTCCGGATCGAAGGGAATGCCGTTCTTGTTGCAGGTGATATGGGCGCGACCAAGCGCTGCTTCCGCAGCCTTTCCGGTAATCTTCTTGGAGCGCAGGTCGACCAGCATGAGGTGGTTGTCGGTGCCGCCGGTGACGAGGTCGAAGCCCTTGGTCTTCAGCGTCTCGGCCAGCGCCTTGGCGTTCTCGACGACGGCGCGGGCGTAGATCTTGAACTCCGGCTGCAGCGCCTCGTGGAACGAGACCGCCTTGGCGGCGATGACATGCATCAGGGGGCCGCCCTGGATGCCGGGGAAGATCGCCGAGTTGATCTTCTTCGCCAGCGCCTCGTCATTGGTCAGGATCATGCCGCCGCGCGGACCGCGCAGGGTCTTGTGCGTGGTGGTGGTGACGACATGGGCGTGCGGGAACGGCGAGGGATGCGCGCCGCCCGCCACCAGGCCGGCGAAATGCGCGATGTCGACCATGAAATAGGCGCCGACCTTGTCGGCGATCTCGCGGAAACGGGCGAAATCCCAGTGACGGGCATAGGCCGAGCCACCGGCGACGATGACCTTGGGCTTGTGCTCGACGGCGAGGCGCTCCATCGCATCATAATCGATGGTCTGGTCGACGACGCAGACGCCGTAGGGCACGACCTTGAACCACTTGCCGGACTGGTTGACAGGGGCGCCATGGGTGAGATGGCCGCCGGCAGCGAGATCGAGGCCCATGAACGTGTCGCCGGGCTGCATCAGCGCCATGAACACGGCCTGATTGGCCTGGCTGCCGGAATTCGGCTGGACATTGGCGAACTGGCAGTCGAACAGGCGGCAGGCGCGCTCGATCGCCAGCTTCTCGGCGATGTCGACGAACTGGCAGCCGCCGTAATAGCGGCGGCCCGGATAGCCTTCCGCATATTTGTTGGTCATCACCGAGCCCTGCGCCTCGAGCACGGCGCGCGACACGATGTTCTCCGAGGCGATCAGCTCGATCTCGTCGCGCTGGCGACCGAGCTCGAGACCGATGGCACGCGAGATCTCCGGATCGGAATCGGCGAGCGAAGCGCCGAAGAATGAGTTCGAGAGATGCTTCTCGGCAGCGGCGTCACGACTCATGGGATGCTCCATCGGCGCTTCGGATTGCCGCAGGGGCCGGCAAGGCCATGCGGCAGCCACGCAGTTCTGGCTGTTGCGGAATCTCGCGGCCGAGCCCGCTATCGCGCGCTCCGTAGCACGGTGGGGGCTGCCATTCCAAGGGCCGATGCGGGGTGACATGAGCGCGCGCCGCCTGCACAAAGGGCAGCGACAGCAGCCAGCAAGGAATTGAACGTGACGCAAGACATCGCCGGGAATGCTCCACCTGCCAGGCGCTCGCCATTGAAGGCCCTGCTGGCGAGCGAAGCGGCCGGCGGTCTCCTGCTCATGGGCGTGGCTGCGATAGCCCTGCTGATCGCCAATTCGCCGGCCGCTCCCGCCTATTTCAAGCTGCTCGGCAGCTATGTCGGCGGCCTCAGCGTGCTGCACTGGGTCAATGACGGGCTGATGGCGATCTTCTTCCTGCTCGTCGGGCTGGAGATCAAACGCGAATTCATCGAGGGGCAGCTCTCGACCTGGTCGCGCCGCGCCCTGCCCGGCATTGCGGCGCTCGGCGGCATGATCGCGCCCGCCCTGATCTATCTGGCGCTGACGCGCGGAGACCCGGTCGCGATGCGCGGCTGGGCGATCCCGGCGGCCACCGATATCGCCTTCGCGCTCGGCGTGCTCGCCCTGCTCGGGCCGCGCGTGCCGGTCTCGCTCAAGGTCTTCCTGACCGCGCTTGCGATCCTCGACGATCTCGGCGCCGTCCTGATCATCGCCCTGTTCTATACCAGCGAGATCTCGCTGCCGATGCTCGGCATGGCGGGCTTGTGCCTTGCCGTCCTGATCGTTCTCAACCGGATGAACGTGACGCGAATCTGGCTCTATCTCGCCATCGGCGCGCTGCTCTGGTTCTTCCAGCTGAAATCGGGCGTGCACGCGACGCTGGCGGGCGTCATCCTGGCGCTGACGATCCCGATCGGCGACGGCAGCGACAGCGACGAGCCCGAGCATTCCCCGCTGCATATGCTCGAGCACAAGCTGCACCCCTGGGTGTCCTTCGTAATCGTGCCGATCTTCGGCTTCGCCAATGCAGGCGTGTCCTTTGCAGGCATGTCGCCGTCGAGCCTGCTCGCGCCGATTCCGCTCGGCATCGCGCTTGGCCTGTTCATCGGCAAGCAGATCGGCGTCTTCGGCTTCGCCTGGGTGGCGGTGAAGAGCGGACTCGGCACCATGCCGGCCAAGGCGAATTACCTGCAGCTCTATGGCGTCGCACTGCTTTGCGGCATCGGCTTCACGATGAGCCTGTTCATCGGAGCGCTGGCCTTCCCGCAGAATCCCGAACTCGGCGACGCTACCAAGATCGGCGTGCTGATGGGCTCGCTGCTCTCGGCGCTGGCGGGAGCGCTCGTGCTGAAGCTGGCTTCGGCAGGCCCGACCGGCGGCAAGCGCGGAGCCTGAACAGCGCTCCCCCTCCTCCGCGGGGAGCGGCCCTAATCGCCGGTCACCAGCCGCCTCAGCCGTTCGCGCTGGGCCGAGCGGATATGGCTGCGCGCGGCGGCATCGGCCGCAACCGGGTCACGGCGCTCGACAGCCACGACCAGGGCCTCGTGTTCGGCATGGGCCTGCGCGGCGCGGACGGGGTCAAGCAGGGTCGAAGGGCCGAGCAGCGCGCGGGCGTCACGCAAAGCGTTCAGGGTCTTGAGCAGATAGCGATTATGCGCTGCGCCGTAGAGCGCGGAATGGAAGCGCTCGTTGTGGCGCGCCAGATCCTGCGGCTGCGCCAGCAAGCCGGCCTCCAACGTATGGAGATCGCGCAGCGCCTCGATTTCGACCTCTGCGGCATGGCGCGCGGCGAAGGCAGCCGCCGTGCCCTCGAGCACCTCGCGCATCGCATAGAGTTCCGACACCGCCTGATGATCGAGCGAGGCGACGACGAGACTGCGCGATTCGCGCGTGAAGAAGCCCTCCGCCTCGAGCCGGCGCACCGCCTCGCGCAGCGGCGTGCGGCTCATCTGCATATGCTTCGCCAGATCCTCCTCGCGCAGCCTGGCTCCGGGACGAAGCTCCCCACTGGCGATCGCGTCGCGCAAGCGCGCATAGGCCTGGCCTGCCAGCGAGGGCGCGGGCTGCATGTCGGCAAAATCACCCAAGACCATCTCCTCGCTTCGTCCGGCGCGCGCTCCGCCGGTCACGCGTGATCGCGTGAGCCAGCGCCGAAATCAACGCTTGCCTCGTATCAATTCATCTCAGTATAATTCGGTATACCGAAATTGAGAAACCGTCGGCGAGAGACCGACGGGCAACGATCGACGGGAGGAATTGACGATGCGGAGAGTTGCGGGACTGCGGCTGGGCGCGATGCTCGGAGCGATGCTGGGTATGTTCGGCGCCGCTCAGGCCCAGGACTGGCCGAGCCGGCCGATCACCATGGTGGTGCCCTATGCCGCGGGCGGCGGCACGGACGTGATCGCACGGGCCGTGGCCGAGAAGCTGCAGTCGCGCCTCGGCGTCGGCGTCGTGGTCGAGAACCGCGCCGGCGCGGGCGGCAATCTCGGCACGACGGCCGCGGCGCAGGCGCCGGCCGATGGCTATACCGTGCTGATCAGCAATATCGGCCCGATGGCCGTGAACCCGAGCCTGTTCAAGAATCTCAAATACGATCCGGCCGAGGTGCTCGAGCCCGTCACCCTGATCGCCAAAGCGCCGCTGCTCCTGCTGGTGCATCCGTCGGTCAAGGCCAACTCGGTCGCGGAGCTGATCGCGCTCTCGAAGGCGCAGCCGGAAGGCCTGACCTACGGCACGGCCGGCCACGGCTCGGCCAACCATATCGCGACCGCGCTGTTCGAGCTGATGGCGCAGACAAACCTGAAACATGCCGCCTATCGCGGCGCCGGCCCCGCCCTCAACGACCTGATCGGCGGCCATATCCCGATGATGTTCGCGACCCTGCCCTCGGCGATCGGCCATGTGCATGGCGGCACCTTGCGTGCGCTGGTCGTCACCACCGCGGAGCGCGCCCCTGCTCTGCCCACGGTGCCGACGCTCACTGAGGCCGGGGTGCCCGGCTACGAGGCCAGCGGCTGGTATGGCGTCTTCGTCCGCAAGGGCACGCCGCAGCCGATCATCGACCGGCTGCGCAGCGAGGTCGCGACCATCATCAACCTGCCCGAAGTGCGCCGGAACCTCGAACTGGAAGGCGCGCAGCCGATCGGCAACACGCCGCAGGAGTTCACGGCCTTCGTCAAGGCGGAGCGTGAGAAATGGGCGAAGGTGGTCGCGCAAGCGAACATCAAGGTCGAATAATCCCTGCTGCCCAGCCCGCGCGGCGGCGCGCCGGCCGGGCAGCTCCATCCCTGTTCCGGACGCAGCCCTGCAATGACCGATACATCACCGAAAAACGCCCCCTTGCAGCTTCTCGTCCTGGACGGAGACGGCATCGGCCCCGAGATCAGCGCCGCCACCCGTCGCGTGCTCGACGATGCGAGCCAGCTGTTCGGCTTCGCGCTCAGCTATGAGCATGCCGAGATCGGCTTTGCCGCGCTCGGCACGGTCGGCTCGACCTTCCCGGAGAGCGTCTTCGAGGCCGCGCGTCGGGCCGATGGCGTCATTCTGGGGCCCGTATCCCATAATGACTACCCGCCGGCCGAGAAGGGCGGGCTCAACCCCTCCGGCCAGTTGCGCAAGCGGCTCGACCTCTACGCCAATATCCGCCCTGCCCGTTCGCGCGAGGGTTTTGAGCCGCGCTGCGGCAAGCCGCTCGACCTCGTCGTGGTGCGCGAGAACACCGAGGGCTTCTATTCCGACCGCTCGATGCATCTCGGTCCCGGCGAGATGATGCCGACGCCGGACCTGGCCCTCTCCTTCCGGAAAGTGACGCGGCAGGCCTCGCTGCGCATCGCCGAGAGCGCCTTTGCCCTTGCCCGTCAGCGCCGGCGCAAGGTCACGGCTGTGCACAAGGCAAACGTGCTGCGGATCTCCGACGGGCTGTTCCTGGAATGCGTGCGTTCGGTCGCCGAACGCTATCCCGACGTCGCCTATGAGGAGAAGATCATCGACGCGATGGCGGCGCTGCTCGTCCGCGATGCCGGGGTGTTCGACGTCATCGTGACGACCAACATGTTCGGCGATATCCTCTCCGACCAGGCCTCGGAGATCTCGGGCAGCCTCGGGCTCGCCGCTTCACTCAATGCCGGACAGAACCATGCGGTGGCCCAGGCGCAGCATGGCTCGGCTCCCGACATCGCCGGCCGCGACCTCGCCAATCCCTGTTCGCTGATCGGCTCGGCCGCGATGCTGCTGAACTGGCTGGGGGAGCGCAGGCAGGACCCGGCGCTGCTGCGTGCCGGCCAGGCGATCGAGGCCGCGCTCGACCGCACGATCCGCCTGCCGGAGCAGCGCACGCGCGACCTCGGCGGAACGCTCGGGACCAAGGCCTTCACCGAGCGCGTCGTCGCCGTGCTGCGGGAAGTCGCGACGGCGGCCTGAGAGCAGCGCCCGACCGCAGCCCATTGGACGCMAAATGAAAACGGCCCGCCAGAACTGGCGGGCCGTCTCAGGATGAGAGAGCGCTTGCTCTCAGATGTTCTGGTCTTCCTGCAGCGCCGCAACCGGCGCCGGGCCCAGGCCATCCTTGTTGTAGATGTCGTCGCGGAACTGCACGCCGCCATCGGGCGTCGCCCAGGCGGTGATATAGACCCAGTAGCACGGCACGGGATTGCTGATCCGAGCGTTGATGCGCTCGCCGGACTGGATCACCTCGTCGATCTTGGCGCGATCCCAGCCGGGCGTCTCCTTGAGCAGCCAGGCGATATAGTCGCGCACGTTCTGAACGCGGATGCAGCCCGAGGAGACGAAACGGAAATCGTCGCCGAAAATGCCCTTGGCCGGCGTGTCATGCATGTAGACGCCGTGCGGGCTCGGGATATTGATGCGCACGAAGCCAAGCGAATTGAACTCGCCGCCGGGATCCTGGCGGAAGGTGTAGCGGGTCGCCTCGTCCGAATTCCAGTTGACGCGATCGGGCGCGATCTCGCCGGCAGGGCCGATGATGCGGATCTTGTTCTCGGTGAGGTAGTTCGGCTCCTTGCGCATCTTCGGGATCAGATCCTTGCGGATGATCGAAGCCGGCACGGTCCAGGTCGGGTTGAAATTGACCTCGGGGATCTTGGTCTGCAGCAGCGGCGACTGCCGGTCGGCCTTGCCGACACCGGCTGCATGGCGTGTCGCGACATGGCCATTCTCGACCGTCTCGACCGAGGCTGCCGGGATATTGGCGACGACATAGCGGTTGCCGAGATTGCCCGACCAGGAGCGCAGGCGCACCACATTGGTCTCGAGCTGGCGGATGCGCCGCTCGATCGGCACGTTCAGGGCGGTCAGGGTAGCGCGATTGATGGCGCCGGTCGTCGAGAGCCCGAC
This sequence comes from Allobosea sp. 05T433, assembly GCF_056396065.1. Taxonomy (NCBI): domain Bacteria; kingdom Pseudomonadati; phylum Pseudomonadota; class Alphaproteobacteria; order Hyphomicrobiales; family Alloboseaceae; genus Allobosea; species Allobosea sp. 05T433. The sequence goes on from NZ_JBFTKS010000002.1 coordinate 386,344, forward strand.
GCGCGACTGGAAGCGGCGCACTCCGGCTTCGACATAGGAGTCATAGATATTGCTGGTGCCGGCAGCAGAATCGAGATCGCCGGTGATGATCAGGCGCTGGCGCAGCGCGACCACGCCGGGGCCGCGCGAGCCGACGCCAAGCTTGTCAGTCAGCTGGATCGGGGTCCAGCCGCCGCGGGCGGCAAGGTCGCGATAGGCGACGATCGCTTGCTCTGTCGCCTGCAGCGTCTCGGAAGACAAGGTCGGGGTCGAGGACCGGGCAACAGCATTGCGAGCGCCTGAATCATAGCTCTGGCGCCACTCCGCCTGCTGAGCCCAGGCTGGCGCGGTCGCGGCCGTTGCTGCACCCGAAAGCAGTGCCAGCACGGTTTCGCGGCGGGTCAGGCTGAAATTCGACATCGTATCCCTCTTCCCTCGTCCTCAAGGAGCAAGACCGCGCCTAAGCGCCGCAAACAACAAGACCGGCTCCGCCATGGACGGCGGCCCGGTTGCGAGCGACGATCCAATACCACAGTTAACGTCTCGTGATGAGCGCGGCGTTTTTAGGGCATTGGCGACGAAGGGGAAGCAGGGAATGCAGCATGGGCGCCCTGCGTCGCGAAACTGCAACAGCAGCAGACCCGAGCAATAGCGGCCCGAAAGACTCCCGCAGCGAGGCGGGAGTTTGCAAGTTCAGGTCAGGTCAGCGCCGATTGTCTGGCGGTTCAGGCCAGAAATCAGAGCTTGTAGCGGATCTGGTCGGTCCAGAAGCGCTCGAGACGCAGCAGCGCGTTGTTCATGCGCTCGAAGTCATCGGCCGCGATGCCACCGATCTGCTCGACCGTCTGGACATGCTTGTCGTAGACGCCCTTCACAAGATTGTGCACCTCGTGACCCTTCTCGGTCAGGCTGATGCGGACCGAGCGGCGGTCGATGCGCGACCGGGCATGGTGCAGGTAGCCGAGCTCGACCAGCTTCTTGACGTTGTAGGACACGTTCGAGCCGAGATAGTAACCACGCGTCCGGAGCTCGCTGGCGCTGAGCTCGGCATCGCCGATATTGTAGAGCAACAGCGCCTGGACGCTGTTGACGTCGTCACGGTTGCGGCGCTCGAATTCATCCTTGATGACATCGAGCAGGCGGCGATGCAGCCGCTCAACCAGGGTAAGGGACTCAAGGTAAAGGGGCTTCACCTTGAGTTGAACTTCTTCCGACTTCACAGGAGCCAAAGTCTTTACGCTCGTTGTCATGGTATATCCCGCCTGTTGCATGCCGGCCAGGATTTATCTCCCGGTCCGCTTCTGAAAACACCATAGGCCGGACCGATGAAAACGAGTTTAAATATCAGGATGAATCGGAGATTTACCCCTTTGGGTGAATCGTAAGTGAAGCCAGAAACGCTTAAGCTAAAGCGTTTGTTACCATGACTCCACGCAATCGAGGCGCTTTCGGGCGAAACGGGGCTCTCCGCGCCAAGGCCCGAGCGCCCGCCTCAGCAGCGCCATTGCCGGGGGCCCGGGCCGCGTGTCGCGCGCACGGCAGGCCCGCACCGGTCGGTCTCAGGTCTCCTCGTTTTCCGCCGCCCAGGTGGCCAGGAAATAGGCTGCCATCAACCCGACATAGGTCGCGATCAGATAGGGGGTCACCGGCAGCAGCCGCGGGAAGAAGAAGCCGAGCAGCAACTGGCTGACCGCGGCGAGGAGCCAGAGCACCCCGCCCCAGGTGCTGGTCAGCCAGAGCCCGACCGCGGCGACGAGATCGATCACCGCGAAATAGACCGTGATCGCCTGATAGCTCAGCAACTGCGACTCGAACGGCGTCTGCCCCTCCATGCCGATGCCGAAAATCACGGCCCAGGCCATCAGCCCCTTGGCCATCCAGGCGAGCGACAGCAGGCGGAGCAGCCAGACCAGCACGCGCCGCCAGCGGGTCAGCTTGCTCTTCTTCTCCTCGAGGCCGGCCGAGCCGATGACGCGCTGCCCGCGCAGGGGCTCGGCATCTCCCCTCCCCATTCCCATCGCTCAATGCTCCAGGACGAGTTCGTTCGCGCCAAGCGAAGCGAAGTAGTGCGCGATCGCCTGCGGATCGACCTCATCGAGCGTGGCCGGCTGCCAGCGCGGGGCATGATCCTTGTCGATCACCACCGCCCGCACGCCTTCGTAGAAGTCATGGCCCTCGGCAATGCGCGAGACGATGCGGTACTCGGTGCGCATCGCCTCGGCGAAATCGAGCCCCGCCCCGCGGCGCATCTGCTCGAAGGCGATGGCAATGCTGGTCGGGGATTTGACGGCAAGCGTCTGCAGGGTCTTGCCGGCGAAGGCATCGCCGGATTCGGCCTTCAGCTTCAACCGCGCCCTGATGCCGTCCAGTTCGGAAGCGCCAAAGCACTCGGCGATGGTCGCGCGCTCGGTGGCGAGCTTTTGCGGGCCGGGATCCTGGGTGTATCCGGCCAGGATCTCGTCGACGGCGCCGCGGCCGGTCAGGGCATCGGCGAGTTCCGCCATCCGGCTGCTCGGTACGGCATGGGTCGCAAGACCCAGCGCCAGGGCGTCCGCTGCGCCGACACGGTCGCCCGTCAGGGCGAGATAGATGCCGGCTGCGCCTTCCAGGCGCGGCAGTGCATAGGTCGCGCCGACATCCGGGAAGAAGCCGATGCCGACCTCGGGCATGGCGAAGAGGTAGCGGTCGCCGGCGATGCGATGGCTGCCATGCAGCGAAATGCCGACGCCGCCGCCCATGACGATGCCGTCGATCAGCGCGATATAAGGCTTGGGATAGTGCTTGATACGGTGATTGAGGATGTATTCCTCGCCCCAGAAGGCGAGCATCTCGCCCTGACGGCCGGCTCGGCCGAGATCATGCAGCGAACGGATGTCGCCGCCCGCGCAAAAGGCCTTCTCGCCAGCGCCCATCACCACGATGCGCGTCACCTGCGGGTCATGCTCCCAGGCATCGAGCGCGCGTGCCAGTTCGCGGACCATGACCAGGCTCAGCGCATTCAGCGCCTTGGGACGGTTGAGGATAACGACACCCGCCGCGCCCCGGATTTCGCAAATGATCTCTGGTTCCTGCGACATGCCGTGCTGATCCCTGATAACAGGGTCCGGTTCTGGGCCGGGGCTCGGGCGCTTGTCAACGCGCGGCGCTGCGTTGCCCTGAGCGCATGGTTGCGACCATCCACCTCTATTTTGGAACGGTTCCGATGTGCTAAGCATCCGGCAAAGGACAAGCCAACGCGCCCAGGCGGCGGAGGATTTTATGGCATCTCGGGTTGTAAGGCCGTTTCCGGCGCCCGTCGCGCGGCAGGATGATCTGCCGGCCACTGCTCTGCGCAGCAAGGATTCGCTCGACCTGACCCGCCGGATGCGGCGCAACCGCAAGGCCGAATGGTCGCGCCGGCTGGTGCGCGAGGCGGTCCTGACTGCGAACGACCTGATCTGGCCGATCTTCCTGGTGGATTCGAGCGAGGCCCGCTCCGCTGTCGAGTGGATGCCGGGCGTCGACCGGCTGAATATCGAGGAGGCGGTGCGCCAGAGCGCCCATGCCGCCAGCCTCGGCATTCCGGCGATCGCGCCCTTTCCCTATGTCGAGAAGTCGTTGCGCGACGCGACGGCGTCCGAAGCGCTGAACACGCGCAACCTGATGTGCCGCGCCGTGCGCGCCATCAAGGCCGAGGTGCCCCAGATCGGCATCATCTGCGACGCCGCGCTCGATCCCTACACCTCGCATGGCCATGACGGCGTCATGGCGGGCGAGCGCGTCCTGAACGATGCGAGCGTGCGTATCCTGACACAGCAGGCGCTGGCGCTGGCCGATGCGGGCGCCGATGTCATCGCCCCCTCCGACATGATGGACGGCCGCGTCGGCGCCATCCGGGTCGAACTCGACGAGGCCGGCTTCGAGGACGTCCAGATCATGGCCTATGCGGCGAAATACGCATCGGCCTTCTACGGTCCGTTCCGCGATGCGATCGGCACCAATGCGACGCTGATCGGCGACAAGCGCACCTATCAGATGGACCCCGCCAATTCGGACGAGGCCATTGCAGAGGTGGCGCTCGATCTCGAAGAGGGCGCCGACATGGTGATGATCAAGCCCGGCATGCCCTATCTCGACGTGATCGCGCGCGTGAAGGATCATTTCCGGGTGCCGACCTTCGCCTATCAGGTCTCCGGCGAGTACGCGATGATCCAGGCCGCCGCCCTGAATGGCTGGATCGAAGGCGACAAGGCCATGATGGAGAGCCTGATCGCGTTCAAGCGCGCCGGCGCCGACGGGGTGCTGAGCTATTTCGCGCCGCGCGTCGCCGAGAAGCTGATGGTTTGCGGCTGAAAGCGGCTGGCTGAAATGCGTGCGCCTCGGAGCGCACCGCCTCACGTCACGGGAGACCGGCAAAGCGCTGAATTGCGCGACGCATCGAGTATCAACGCGTCGCAACTGGCGCTAGCCTCCGCGCAATGCGCGCGCTCCTCCCGATTCTCATTGCCTTGCTGCTGACCGGCTGCAGCGAACGCTTCGATACGGACCAGACGCGGCTTTGCCGTCAGGCGATCCCGGCGCTCAACGCGCCGGACGCGCGGATCACCATCGACCGCGCGACCAATGGCCCGCGCGCCAATACCTTGCGCATCCTCTACCATGTCGAGACCGGCGGCGGCCCGGCGCGCCAACGCATGATCGATTGCCTCTTCGCCGGCGAGGGCGCGGGTCTGCAGCGCGGCGCGCTGCTCGGTGTCGCGGTCGACGGACGGCCGATGAACGATGCCAGCTTCTACCTGCTCCGGCGCTTCTACCTCGAGAACCGCGAGGAACCGCCGGTCGATCCGGGCTCGGCCCGCATCGACGGCCTGCCGCAGCTCCCGCCCGGCCTCGCCTATGCCCTGCAGCAGGGCTTGAGCGCCCTTCCCTCGGCCGCGATCTACGCCCTGCTCGCCTCGGCCTATGCGCTGATCTATGGCCTGACCGGGCGCATCATCCTGAGCTTTGGCGAATTCGCGGCGCTCGGCGCGCTCTCAGCCGTGATCGGCGTGGCGCTGCTCGTCTCGACGGCGATCTCGACCCCGGTCTCGGGGCTGCTGGTCGCCTTCGTCGTGGCCATGCTGGTCGCGGCCTTTCACGGCTTCGCCATGGGGCGGTTCGTGCTGCGCCATCTCGAGCGCGCCAGCGGCCAGCAGATGCTGATCGCGACGATCGGGCTCGCGATTGCGCTGTCTGAATATCTGCGGCTGGCGCAGGGGCCCGATCTGCGCTGGCTGCCGCCGGTCTACAACGAGCCCTGGCCGCTGGCCCGCTCCGGCAGCTTCATCGTCACCGCAACCCCGGTCGGACTGGCGCTTGCGGCCGGCGGCCTCAGCGCCGCGCTCGGGCTCGTGCTGCTGATCCGCTATTCCGCCTTCGGCCGGGCCTGGCGCGCGGTCTCGGACGATTCCGGCACCGCGGCGCTTTTCGGCGTCAACGCGCGTGCCGTGCATGACCGGGCGCTGATCCTCGCCTGCGCGGCCTGCGGCGCGGCCGGCGTCATCGTCACCGCGATCTATGGCGGCATGGGCTTTGCCGGCGGCTTCACGCTCGGGCTGAAGGCGCTCGTCGCCGCGATCCTGGGCGGCATCGGCTCGGTCGCCGGCGCCTGCCTTGGCGGCCTCAGCATTGCGCTCTTCGAGGTCATATGGTCATCAACCATGCCTATCGAACAGCGCGACATCGCCGTCTATAGCTTGCTCGCCGTGGTGCTGATCCTGCGCCCCGGCGGTTTCTTCGGCGAGGGCGCGATTGCGCCTCGTCAGGTCTGAACGGAACTCCACGCATGAGCGAGCCTTTTTCGATCACTCCCGCCGATATCGAAGCGGCCGCACAGCGTATCGAGGGGCATGTGCTGCGCACGCCGCTGGTGCCGGCGCCGCGCCTGTCCGAGCTCACCGGCGCGACCGTGCTGGTCAAGCACGAGAACATGCAGGCGACGGCCTCCTTCAAGGAGCGCGGCGCGGTCAACAAGCTGCTTGGCCTTACGGAAGCCGAGAGGGCCCGCGGTGTCATCGCCATGTCCGCCGGCAACCATGCACAGGCCGTCGCCTATCACGCACGCCGCTTCGGCATCCCGGCGACCATCGTGATGCCGGAGACGACCCCGCTGGTGAAGGTCGAGAACACAAGGGCCCATGGCGCCCGCGTCGTGCTCTACGGCGAAACGCTCTACGAATCGGCCGTGCGCGCCCGCGAGCTGGCGCAGGCGGAGACCCTGGTCTTCGTGCATCCCTATGACGATGCCGCCGTGATGGCGGGCCAGGGCACGATCGCGCGCGAAATGCTGGCCGACGCGCCCGATCTCGACGTGCTGATCATTCCGCTCGGAGGCGGCGGGCTGATGGCCGGCAACGCGATTGCGGCCAAGGCTCTGAAGCCGGAGATCGAGCTGATCGGCGTCGAGGCCGAGCTCTATCCCTCCTTCTACAACGCCGTGAATGCCGAGGACCGGCCGATCGGTGGCGCGACCCTGGCCGAAGGCATCGCGGTGAAGACGGTCGGCGAGCTGACCTTGCCGATCGTCTCCAGCCTGGTCTCCGACATCGTCCTGGTCGGCGAGGACCTGATCGAGCGCGCGGTCAATGCCTATGCCAGCCTGCAGCATTCGCTGGCCGAGGGCGCCGGCGCCGCGGGGCTCGCCGCAATGCTGAAGGAGCCGGAGCGCTATCGCGGCAAAAAGGTCGGCCTCGTGCTCTGCGGCGGCAATATCGACACCAGGCTGCTCGCCGCGATCATGGTGCGCGAATTGGAGCGCGAGGACCGCATCGCCGCCTTCCGCCTCACCGCCAGCGACCGGCCGGGCCTGCTCGGCAAGGTCGCGAGCCTGCTCGGCGACCACGGCGCCAACATCCTCGAGGTCAGCCATGGCAGGCTCTTCCTCGACGTGCCGGCCAAGGGCGTGACGCTCGACGTCACCGTCGAGACGCGCGGCGAGAGCCATACGCGCGCCATCGAGGATGCGCTGCGGTCCAACGGCTTCCAGCCGCGCCGTATCTTTCCGCGTGGCCTTGCGGAACAAGACCGCTGATCAAACATTATGGCGGCGGAGCGCACCACCACCGGATGCGCCCCCCGGAACAAAGGATCTCGACCTTCGATGAGCGAACGCAGCTATCAGCAACCCGCGATCACGCCGATCGAGCAGCGCCCGCTGCAGAATGTCAGCGGCGTGCTGGGGTCGCGCCTGTTCGCCTGGATCGGCGACATCATCGCCCTGTTCATTCTGGGCTGGCTCGTGGTCGCGCTCCTGATCTTCCTCGGCCTCGTCACCTTCGGCGCGACCTGGCTGCTCCTGCCGATCGCGACGGTGGCGACTGCGCTCGGCTATGCGGCGCTGACCATCGGCGGCCGGAAACAGGCGACCTGGGGCATGCGCATGGCGGGCCTCAGGGTCGAGACCGTCAATGGCGGCCGTCCCGACGGGCTCGCAGCCGCCGTCCACGCCCTGCTCTTCTACGTCGCGGCAGGCACGGTCGCGCTCTGGGTGCTCGATATTCTCTGCGGATTGGTGCGCGATGACCGCAGGCTCGGCCACGACATCCTGACGGGACTGGTCGTCGTTCGCGCCTGATCTGCATCGCAACTCTTGTTGCCGGCTGCGCTGCTGCTACACTCGTGGTTCAGGTCGTTTCCGGAGCGATACGAACGTGACGCGCCCGTTGCGGGATGCCCCGCAATTCTATCTGACGTCACCGACCTCCTGCCCGTATCTGCCCGGGCGGGAGGAACGCAAGGTGTTCACCCACCTTGTCGGCGGGCGAGCGCGCGACCTCAACGACGTGCTCTCGCAAGGCGGCTTCCGGCGCTCGCAGAGCATCGCCTATCGGCCCGCCTGCGAGACCTGCCGCTCCTGCGTCTCCGTCCGCGTCTGCGTCGACGACTTCCGGCCGTCGCGCGGTTTCCGGCGCGTGCTCGCGCGCAATTGCGACCTGATCGGCGAGGACCTGCCGCCGGAGCCGCGCTCCGAGCACTACTCGCTGTTCCGCAGCTATCTCGACGAACGCCATCCCGATGGCGGCATGGCCTCGATGTCAGCCCTCGATTTCGCAATGATGATCGAGGACACGCATGTCGAGACCAACCTGATCGAGTACCGCCGGCGCGGCCCCGATAGCGGCTTCACCGGGCGCGGCGTCGGCGATCTCTTTGCCATGGCCCTGACCGACCGCCTGAATGACGGGCTTTCCATGGTCTATTCCGTGTTCGACCCGATGCTGGAGCAGCGCTCCCTCGGCACCTTCATGGTGCTCGACCATATCGAGCGGGCCCGCAAGCTCGGCCTGCCCTATGTCTATCTCGGCTATTGGGTCGATGGCTCGCCCAAGATGGCCTACAAGGCCCGCTTCCTGCCGCAGGAGCGCCTCTCGCCCCAGGGCTGGGAACGGGTCGACTCGAACACCTAAACCGTTTGAAACGCATCGTCGAGGCGCGAAAAACGCGCTTGCGGCCCCTGCTCCCGGCCGGCACCTTGGCCGCAATGGCAGCGCGCCCCGGCGCGACGAAGCCCTGATACGGAGGAAGCCTTGAGCGATCAACTGACCGAGCGGCTGGAACGCTGCTATACCGGCATCATCCACGATGTCATGCGCGCGATGGGGCTGAAGGAGTTCACGCTCCCGTCCGATCTAAGGCCCCTCCTGCCCGGCCAGAAGCTCGCCGGCCCGGCCTTCACCGTCGAGGGCAAGACCGATCCCGATTTCGACGCGCATGAGACCCTGCTCGGCTGGACCGGGCTGCTCTCGCGCGCCAAGCCCGGCCATGTCTGGGTCTGCCAGCCCAATACCGACGAGGTCGCGCTGATGGGCGAGCTTTCGGCTGAGACGCTCAAGAACAAGGGCGTGCGCGGCTGCGTCATCGACGGCCTGTCGCGCGATACCGAGTTCATGGTCGACATGGGCTTCCAGGCCTATTTCCGCGCCTATACGCCACGCGACATCGTCGGATTCTGGATGCCGAAGACGATCGACGAACCGATCAAGATCGGCGCGGTCTGGATCCGGCCTGGCGACTACATCCTCGGCGACCGCGACGGCATCGTGCGCATTCCCGTCGAAGTGATCGAGGAAGTGCTGGAGAAGGCGGAGACGGCGATCTCGGCCGAGAACAAGGTCCGCACCGCGATCCTCGCCGGCACGGACCCGCAGGAAGCCTATCTCCAGTTCGGCAAGTTCTGATCGCTTGCGGCCTGCCTGCCCGGTCGCGCGGACTGACGCGGCCGGCTCCCCCAAGGAGTTAAGCCCATGGCTCAGCACGATCCCCGGCTCATCCTGCTCGATCCGCGCGACAACGTCTTTGTCGCGCGGATGCGGCTCGCCGCCGGCGAGACCGTGGAAACCGGCGCGGGCCCGGCCGTGCTCGACCGCGATATCGCGCTTGCCCACAAGGTCGCGCGAAAGCCGATCGTCACCGGCGAAAAAATCCTGAAATACGGGGCCCCCATCGGCGTCGCGACCGAAGCGATCGCGCCCGGCCAGCATGTCCATGTTCAGAACATGAAGAGCGACTACACCCCGACCTATCATCTCGAAGACGAGCGCAAGGCGGGAGCCGTCCCATGAACGACATGCGCGGCTATCTCCGGTCCGACGGACGCAAGGGCATCCGCAACACCGTCGCCGTCGCCTATCTCGTCGAATGCGCGCATCACGTCGCGCGCGAGATCGCCCTGCCCTGGCGCGAGAACGGCGTCCATGTCATCGGCTTTCCCGGCTGCTATCCCAATGGCTATGCCGAAAAGATGATGGAGCGGCTCTGCACCCACCCCAATGTCGGGGCCGTGCTGCTGATCTCGCTCGGCTGCGAGAGCTTCAACAAATATGCGCTCGAGCGCGTCGTGCGCGCCTCCGGCCGGCCGGTGAAGACCATCATCATCCAGGGCACCGGCGGCACGCGCAGCTCGATCAAGGAGGGCCGCGCCTGGGTCGAGGCCGAGCGCGCGCGTCTCGACGAGCAGGAGACCGTGCCGATGTCGGTCAGCGAACTCGTCGTCGGCACCGTCTGCGGCGGCTCTGACGGCACCTCGGGCATCACCGGAAACCCTGCGGCCGGCCGCGCCTTCGACCTGCTGATTTCGGAGGGCGCCGCCTGCATCTTCGAGGAAACCGGCGAGCTGATCGGCTGCGAACACATCATGGCGGCGCGCGCCGTGACACCGGAACTCGGCGAGGAACTGGAGAAATCGGTCGCCAAGGCGGCCCGCTACTACGCGACGCTCGGCTATGGCTCCTTCGCCGCCGGCAATGCCGAGGGCGGATTGTCGACGATCGAGGAGAAGTCGATGGGCGCCTATGCCAAATCGGGGGCATCGCCGATCTCGGGCCTGATCAAGCCCGGCGACATCCCGCCCCATGGCGGGCTCTATCTGCTCGATGTCGTGCCCGATGGCGAGGTGCGCTTCGGCTTCCCGAACATCAACGACAATGCCGAGATCGCGGAGCTGATCGCCTGCGGCGCCCATTGCGTGCTCTTCGTCACCGGCCGCGGCTCGGTCGTCGGCTCGGCGATCTCGCCGGTGGTCAAGATCTGCGCGAATCCGGAAACCTATCGCCGGATGGCGGACGACATGGATGTCGATGCCGGGCGGATCCTCGAGGGCCGCGCCGGGCTCGACGAGGTCGGCCGCGAAATCCGCGACCTCGTCATCTCGCTGGCCAAGGGCGGGAGCACCAAATCGGAGGAGCTCGGCCACCAAGAGTTCATCCTGACCTACAAAAGCTTCGAACCGCTCGGCCCCGCCTGCCTGCCGGCGGCGTGACGAGGGAGCGTGCGCGGTTCGTGCCCGATGGGGCACCATGGCACTGCCTAAGCTGCCGAAAGGGTTTAGACCGCTGATATAGTGTATGCTTCTTAGCGTATACTGTTACACATCGACCCCGAAAGAGCTCCAAAACCGCCGGAAACGGGGCAACGTCAGGGAGGATCGACTACCGGATCACCAGAACAGGGATAGTCGTACTTGCCAGCACCTCCAACGTCTGGCTCCCGAGCACGAGACCCTCTGCACGCCACGCCGGGCATGAGTAGACATCACGACGAGATCACAGCCGTTGAGCTTGGCCAATCTCACGATTGCCGCAGCCGGAGAAACATCGGTCTCGTGTTCCAGATTTACCGTGACGCCGTGTTCGGAAGCGCTTTGCTCAATGGAGGCTATGCGTTCCTTCATGAACGCATCAATCTGCAGGCGGGCTGCGTGCGAGATCTCCGGCCGCAGAGGTTCTGAAACGGTCAGGACCGTGACTTTAGCCCCGAGCGGTTTGGCGAGCGCCAAGCCATGTTCAAGACCCTTGCGAGCAAGTTCGGAGTCGTCTGTGGCGATCAGAATGTGTTTGTACATTTGCCCTCTCCGGCAGGGATTGCGCCGGCATACTGGATGACATTGATCGGTAGGCAAGCGCTTCCCGACTGAACCATTGAGCGAGCCAGCGCGCATACTGATCGTCAACAGCTGTCTCTGGCCAAAGGCCGCTGGATAGCAGGGTCCCGGGCCGGCATGCATCCGCAGCATGCCGCACCGTCGGTCGCACCGAAGAAAATTCTTCCTTATCCGGAAAAATCCGCGACGGACTTGAGACTTGAGCCCTTGAAGGCGCATTAGGCGAGATCGCGCTGCGTTCGCTGCCGCATCTCGAGGACGAGGCGCGCAAGGCCTATGCCGGCCATGCCGCTGCGGTGCCCCGCCTCGGGCTGAAGCTCCCTCGGGGCTGACCGACACCGACCTCGCCACGATCCCGGTGAGCCCGTCGCAGCACCATCTCGCGGCGATCGCCGAGCGCACCCGTCTCTCGGAAAGCGTCACCGACATTCTCGTCTAGCGCGGCGACCGCACGGTGCTGCACACGAGTAGCGCCCATGAAGGCGCGCATTACTCCGACAAGAGCTTCGAACCGCTCGGCCCCGCCTGCCTGCCGGCGGCGTGACCACGGGGCGCAGGCGCTTCATTCCCTTGGGTTATTGACCGCCGGCCTGCCGCGCCGTAGCGCTGCAGGCATGGGCGCGACGGCGACAGGGGCGAGATGGGGGCGCGGCATCGTTGCCGTGCTCTGCGCCTATGCGCTGATTCTCAACGCGGTCCTGATGTCGATCGGCGCGGGGCTCTCGGCCGCTCCCTCGCCCTTTCCGCGGCATGTCCTTTGTGCCCCCGGCGGATCGTCCGAACCGACGGCGCCCGCGAGCCCGGAGCAATCCAAGACCTGCTGCGCGCTCGGTTGCCTTGCGGGTAGCAGTGGCGCCCCTCCTGTCGCTGCCGCGGCGCTGCCGCTCCGCCGCAGCATCAGTGTCGCAAGAGACGTCACCTACCCGCCCGCACCGCGCATCGATTCCGGCCGCAGCGTCTACCCGCTTGGAGCGCGCGCGCCGCCTGCCCTGGCCTGAAACCAGACTTCCCCTTCAGGACAGGACACTCTCATGACCATCGTTTCATCGACGCAGGCAGCGCCTGCGCGCGCGGATACACGCGCCGCCTCCCTCTACCGCGCCGTCTGGCGCTGGCATTTCTATGCCGGGCTGTTGACGCTGCCCTTCCTCATCCTGCTCGCGGTCACCGGCGGGCTCTATCTCTTCCGAACCGACATCGACGGCCTGGTTCATCGCGATCTCAAGCGGGTGGAGATGCGATCGACCGCCCCGGCCCCCGCGACAACACTGGTCGCCAACGCGCTTGCGGCCTTTCCCGGCAAGGCCGTGAAATTCGTGCCCGCGGCAACAGCGTCATCGGCCGCGGAAGTCACCGTCCGGGACGCCACTGGTGCGCGCAAGGTCGTGCATGTCGACCCCTATGACGGGCGTGTGCTTGGAGAGATCCCCGACAAGGGCACGGTGATGTGGGTCGTGCGGCAGATCCACAGCCTCGCCTATTTCGGGCCGGTCGCGAATGGCGTGATCGAGATCGCCGGCGGCTGGTCGATCCTGCTGGTCGGGACCGGGCTCTATCTGTGGTGGCCTCGGGGCCGCCGGGGCGGCGTCGTTTCCGTGCGTGGCGATGCCGGCAAGCGCGTCTTCTGGCGCGACCTGCATGCCGTCACCGGCGCCTTCGCCGGCGTCTTCATCGTCTTCCTGGCGATCACCGGCATGCCCTGGTCCGTGCTCTGGGGCGACCAGGTCAATCGCTGGGCCAACGGGCATAATTTCGGCTATCCGGCCGGCATCCGCGTCAACCTGCCGATGTCGGATGAGCATCTGCACCATGCCGGGCCGACCTCATGGTCGCTGGAACAGGCGCGCGTGCCGAAATCGATCGCGACGGCGGCAGCGCCGATCAGCCTCGACACGGCCGTGGCGAGGTTCGACGCGCTTGGCCTGGCGCGCGGCTACGCCATCAACCTGCCGGCCGGTCCCAACGGCGTCTTCACCGGTTCTGTCTACCCAAACGACCTGTCGCAGCAGCGCGTCATCCATCTCGACCAGTATAGCGGCGCGCCCCTGCTCGACATGTCCTTCGCGGATTACGGCCCGATCGGGAAATGGCTGGAATGGGGCATCAACGTCCATATGGGTCAGGAATTCGGCCTGGCGAACCAGCTCTTCATGCTGGCCGTCTGCCTCGCGATCATCCTGCTTTCGGTCTCGGCCGGGGTGATGTGGTGGAAGCGGCGTCCGGCCGGGTCGCTCGGCGTGCCGCCCCTGCCGCCCGAGCGCCGGACGCTCTACGGCGTCTTCGCCATCCTGGCGGTCGGCGGGCTGGTCTTTCCGCTCGTCGGCGCGTCGCTGATCGTCATGCTGGTGGTCGACCGCTGCCTCTGGCCGAGGACCGCGCGATAGCGGCATCGCGGGCCGGCATGCATTCGCGGCGTGCCGGCCCGTTGAACACGCAGAAGAAAATCCTCGCTTCCCGCGAAAATCCGCGACGGATTTAAGACTAAATCAAACCGGACCGGCGCAGGTTGCGGATACTTGCCTGACGCGTATCTGGGGGGCCAATGCTGAGTTCTTTGACACGGATGCCCTCCGAGATGTCCTCGGAGGCACGCCGGCAGCTGCTCAATGCCGTCACGGACCTTTTTCTGCTCGACCAGGATCCGACCGAGCCCTCCAAGGCGCATTACGGCGAGATCGCACTGCGCTCGCTGCCGCATCTCGAGGACGAGGCCCGCAAGGCCTATGCCGGCCATGTCGCGGCGGTGCCGAGCCTGCCGCATGAGGTGGCGGTCACGCTTGCCGGCGACGCCGATTCCGAGGTCGCACGCCTCGTGCTGAAGCTCTCCCCGGTGCTGACCGACACCGACCTCGCTGCAATCGCGGTGAGCCAGTCGCAGCACCATCTCGCGGCGATTGCCGAACGCGCCCGCCTCTCGGAAAGCGTTACCGACATTCTCGTCCAGCGCGGCGACCGCACTGTGCTGCACACGGTCAGCGCCAATGAAGGCGCGCATTTCTCCGACAAGGGTTTTGACACGCTGCTGGAACGCGGCGGCAAGGATGCTGAGATCGGTGGCGCGCTGGCCAGGCGTTCCGACCTGACACCGAACCGGGCCAGCCGCGTCCTGGAGATCGTCGAGGGGCTCAGCGGCGGCTCCGGGCTGTGGTCCAAGCCCGCCGACGAGGCCGCGACGCTTGCCCGCCGTGCACGCCAGCAGCGGCTGGAGGTGAAGCTCCTGCTCGCCGATCTCGGCGCAGGCAAGCGCGAGCTCGACGAGATCGTGAGCATGCTGGCCGAGGAGGACCGGGCCTATCACCTTGCCGAGGTGATCGCGCAGGCCTCGGGCATCACCAACGAGCAGGCGCTTCGCGTCCTGCTGCAGCGCGATGTCAGCGGCATCGCCGTGACCTGCCGCTCGCTGAATCTCGGCATTGCGGCCTTCAAATCCGTTCTGGAACTGCGCTCGCGGCGGCTGCTCTTCGGCGCGCGCGATGCCGAGGGCGACCTGAAGAACTATGCCGGCCTCGACATCGCCACCGCCGAGCGGACGCTGCGTTTCCTCAAGCTGAAGACGAAGATCGGCTGAAGCATCGGCCCGAAAAGTGGATTGCGGTTTTCGGGGTAAAGCCGATGCAAAGATAGAAGGCTGGATCATCGGTTGGGATACGATATCCGGCCCGCCGATCCAGGGGCGGGCGGCCTGGGGGCCGCTTCCGCCACAAATCCGCGACATTCACGCGACCTTCTGCTAGGCTTACGCATAGGGGTTTGCCGAGAGGATGCCTTCGACGTGAGACTACCGATCCTTTCCGGCGCGCTCTGCGCGCTTGCGCTCAGCGCTGGGACCTCGCAGGCGCAGGCCTATCTGCCCTTCACGGGCTTTGCCGCCGTGCCGTCCTTCGCCTGGTCGGAGCCGACGCTGGCGCCCGGCGGTGTCAAGTGGGAAGGCTCCTATGCCCGCATCTCCACGGGCTTCCAGGTGACCAGCGCCAAGGGACTGGGCACGTCGGCCGGCCCGACGATCGGGCTCGCAGGCGGCAAGATGTGGCGCGATGGCGACTTCCTCTACGGCGTCATCGGCGCACTCGAATACGCCCCTGCGATCGGCGGCTACGGCACGCCGAGCTTCAACACGGCGGCTTGGACGCGCGATGTCGTCGGCGCCTTCCAGCTCAAGGCCGGCGTGTTCGCAACCGAGAACGTGCTGCTCTACACCAAGGTCGGGCTCGCTGCCGGCAACGAGACCTGGCGCTATGGCGCGACGCCCTTCAGTTCGCCGTTCAACCGCAGCGAGATCGCGGTCAGGCCGGAGGCCCGTGCCGGTGTCGAATGGGCGGTGACCAACAACCTGACGCTCGGCCTCGAGGTCGGCGTGGTCGGCCAGGCGATCAGGTAAGGCGCTCCTCCCGGCAGAGATGCCGGGACTGCCGACCAGGCTGAGAGATTGATTCACAGACCTGAGAAACTGATTCAACGCCCTGCCGCGTTGATTCAACGCGCCTGGTCAACAGGTTGATAAAACGTTACTTTTTACAGCCGTGAAACACGGACAAGAGCGCAGGCGAACGCGCGCCTTTGCATGGCCTCGTCTGCATTTGCCGCCGCAGCCAAACGGGCAGATGCCCGGGCATCAAGCCCGGGCAAGGCACAGCTTCAGCCGCCGAACCTGTTGTTCTTCGGGAAGCCCTTGGGCGGCAGGCGGCCCGATTCCGCACGGTGGCCGAGCCACTCGAGCAACTCGGCCGCCCCGACCGTCCAGGTCCGGTTCGAGGTGTCGAGCCAGGTCAGGCCCTCGGCCAGCTTGAAGGTCTTGGCGTCGGAGACGCCGCCATCCTTGTAGCGCTGCAGGCGCACGCCCTTGCCGCGCCCCATCTCCGCGACCTCGGAGAGCGGGAAGCAGAGCAGCTTGCGGTTCTCGCCGATGATCGCGACATGGTCGCCCTCAGCCGGAACGGCGAGCAGCGCCTTGACCGGTTCGGTGACGTTGAGCACCTGGCGGCCCTTGCGGGTATTGGCCACGACATCATCGCTGGGAGCGACGAAGCCGCGCCCATCCGTCGTCACCATCAGGAGCTTGAGGCCCGGCCGGTAGGGGAAGGCGGAGACGATGTCGGCCGTCTCCTCCAGCTCGATCATCAGGCGGATGGGATCGCCGAAGCCGCGGCCGCCCGGCAGCTTGGAAGCCTCCAGCGTGAAGACCTTGCCGTTCGAGGCCAGCACCAGGAGCTTCGCCGTGGTCTCGGTGTGGAAGCCGAGCTGCAGCGCGTCATCGCCCTTGAAGGACAGCGTCGAGAGGTCCTGGACATGGCCCTTCAGCGCCCTGATCCAGCCCTTCTTGGAGACGACGACCGTGATCGGTTCACGCTCAACCATGGCCTGCGTCAGGTCGATATCGGTCGTCTCCGGCATATCCGCGAAATCGGTGCGGCGCTTGCCGATCGCGGTTTCCGGGCCGAAGAGCTTCTTCACCTCGCGGATGTCCCAGGAGATGGTCTTCCACTGCGTCGCCTCGGAGGCCAGCAGCCCCTCGATCTGGCCCTTCTCGGTGGTCAGTTCGTCGAGCTCGGTCTTGAGCTGCATCTCCTCGAGCTTGCGCAGGGCACGCAGGCGCGTGTCGAGGATCGCATTGGCCTGGACCTCGCTGAGCTCGAAATAGCGCATCAGCTCGATCTTCGGCTCGTCCTCCTCGCGGATGATCTTGATGACGCGATCGAGGTCGAGATAGACGATCAGCAGGCCGCGCAGGATCTCGAGCCGCTTCTCGATCTGGCCGAGGCGGAAGCGCGAGCGGCGCAGCAGCACCTCGCGGCGATGGTCGAGCCAGGCGCGCAGGGCCTCGTTGAGGCCGAGCACCCGCGGCACCAGCCCGCCGGTCAGCACGTTCATGTTCATCGAAATGCGCGATTCGAGCTCGGTGAGCTTGAACAGCGATTCCATCATCAGATTGGCGTCGACGGCGCGGCTGCGCGGCTCGATGACGACCCGGATGTCCTCGGCCGACTCGTCGCGCAGATCCCCGACCAGCGGCAGCTTCCGATCGTTCAGGAGCTCGGCGATCTTCTCGATCAGCCGGCCCTTCGAGACCATGTAGGGGATCTCGGTGACGACAGCGAGCCAGGTGCCACGGCCCTGGTCCTCGACATGCCAGCGCGCCCGGGTGCGGAAGGCGCCGCGCCCGGTGCGGTAGGTCTCGGCCATCGAGGCCCGGGTCTCGACGATGATGCCGCCGGTCGGGAAATCCGGCCCGGGCACGAAGGTCATGAGCTGCTCGGAGGAGGTCTCCGGATGCTGGATCAGATAGAGCGCGGCATCGCAGAGTTCGGCGGCGTTGTGCGGCGGGATCGAGGTCGCCATGCCGACCGCGATGCCCTGCGAGCCATTGGCCAGCAGGTTGGGGAACGCCGCCGGCAGGACGATCGGCTCCTCGTCCTCGCCATTATAGGTCTCGCGAAAATCGACCGCGTCCTCCTCGATCCCGTCGAGCAGGAGGCGCGCGACCTCGGTCATGCGCGCTTCGGTATAGCGGTAGGCAGCGGCGTTATCGCCGTCGATATTGCCAAAGTTGCCCTGGCCGTCGACGAGCGGGTAACGCTGGGCGAAATCCTGCGCGAGGCGCACCAGCGCGTCATAGACCGACTGGTCGCCATGCGGGTGGAACTTACCGATGACGTCGCCGACGATGCGGGCGCATTTCTTGTGCACCTGGCCGGGGTCGAGACGCAGCAGCCGCATCGCATGCAGGATGCGGCGATGGACGGGCTTCAGGCCGTCACGCGCATCCGGCAGGGCACGGTGCATGATGGTGGACAGCGCATAGGCGAGATAGCGCTCTTCGAGCGCCGATTTCAGATCGATGCGCTCGGTCTCGTCCTCCGGTGGCGGCTCGACCGGCTTTCCCATGTGTCACTCAACCTCGATCTACGTTGCAGCCGCCGGGAAAGGCCGGCCGCGAATCACTTCCTATGACGATGCCGGCCCGATGCAAGCCGCGCAAAGCGTCATACCCGCAAACGCGCCAGAAATCAGTGAATTCGTGCGACCAGCTCCAGCAGCCGCGCGCGCTCCGGCGACTCGAGCAATCCGCGCGGCTCAAGCAGATGGCGGCGCAGGAAGAAGCCGGTCAGGGCAAAGCCCGCCGCGATATCGGCGGCCGAGGGTTGCCGCCCGCCCTGCCCTTCGCTGAGGAAGCGCGGCAGCGCCAGCAGACGATCCTGATAGGGCTCGGCCACCTTGCGGCTGACCGCCTTGCCCGATTTCGGCGAGACATGGGTGAGGTCATCGGGCGAGCCGGTGACGGCGCAGCGCGTCAGATCCAGCCCGAAGCCGAGTTCGGCCAGCATCGCGACCTCGAACCGCACGACAAGGGCCGGCGCCAGGGTCAGCTCGTCGAGATGTTCGATCAGCACCGCCAGCCCCTCATGCAGGGCCGGATGAGGATCACGCTCCGGCAGCAGCCGCAGCAGGGCCGAGATCACCCCCAGCCCATAGAGGGCGACGGGCGCCGCCATCAGCCGCGCCGCATGCGAGGTGATGAGCTCGACCTTGTATTCGCCGAGATGCTCGTCGAGCCGGGCCCGCCAGGTCAGCGAGACCGCATTGCCGGGCTGCAGCACCGGCTGCGCCCGGGCGGAGCGCCCTCCGCGCACGAGCCCGAGATGGCGGCCATGCAGACGCGTCAGCACCTCCAGGATCACGGCATTCTCGCCGTGCTGCCGGACGCCGATGATGGTGCCGTCGTCGCTCCACTCCATGACAAGGAGTTAGGCGGCGCACCCGGCCGGGTCAATTTCCGCAGGCCTCCCCTCCCGACAGCGCGCGTCAGCGGCGCCGGTCCGGACTGGCAGGCAGCCAACCTCAGACATACTGCGCGATGCCGCCGCCGAAGGACCAGTTCTCGCGCGCGGTCTCGATCAGGTTGATGAAGACGTCGTCGGGCCTCAGTCCGGGCTCCCGGCGCAGGTTCTCGGCGATCTTGGCAAACAGCGCCTTCTTCTGGGTGACGCCGCGGCTGTTGTTGCAGGTGATCTGGATGATGACGAGCCCCGCGCTGCGCTCGAAGCCGAAATAGCGGGCGTTGAAGATGAACTCGTCGGGGTCGTGCTGGTGGATCACGGCGAAGAGATCGTCCTCCGGCACCTCGAAGGTCTCGCGCATCGCCCGATAGACGCCATCGACGATGGCAGCTGGCTCGGAGGCGGGACGGCCGCGCCTCATGGAAATGCGGATCAGGGGCATGGTGGATCTCCGGTTCGCGCGAGGGCGTTCGCCTCGCTGTCCAGGGCAAGCTAGCGCTCTCCGAGCCATCGTTGTAGTGTATTATTGCAGATATCAATCATATAGATTCTTAATTTATGATCGTCGCCACCCTCGATATCGATGCGGTCGCCGCCTTTCTCGGTGCGGCCGATCTGCGCAGCTTCACGCGGGCCGCCGAGGCGCTGGGCACGACCCAGTCGCTGGTCAGCACCCGGGTCAAGCGGCTCGAGGAGGTTCTCGGCCGGGCTCTGCTCCAGCGCCACCCGCGTCTCGTCAAGCTCACCGCCGAGGGCGAGCGTTTCGTACCGGCGGCACGCGAACTGCTCGCCGCGCATGAACGGGCGCGTGCGGCCTTCACCGAGTCACCGGAGCGCATCTCAGTCGGGATCAGCGAGCAGGCGGTCGGCGCCGATGCGCCGGCCTTGCTGGCGCGTCTGTTCGGCCATGACCCGACGCTGGTGATCAGCCTGCGGATCGAACGCTCCAGCCTGCTCGAGACGGCCTTCGAACGCGGCGAGCTCGATGTCGCCGTGATGCTGCGGATCGGACAGGGGCGAACGGGCGAGGTGCTGCGCCGCGACGCCTTTGGCTGGTTCGCCGCGCCAACGCTGACGCGCGATCCATCGCAGCCGCTGCCGCTCGTCAGCCTGATGACGGAATGCGCGCTCAGGCGTCACGCCATCGAGGCGCTGGGCCAGGGCGGGCTCAGCTGGCGGGAGGCTTTTGTCGGCGGAGGCATGGCCGCGGTGCTGGCCGCCGTGCAGGGCGGGCTCGGCGTCACGCCGCTCGCCGCACGCATCGCGCCTGCCGGCGCGGTCGATGTCGGCGAGGACTGGGGCCTGCCAGTGCTCGGCTCATCCGAGGTCGTGCTGCGCAGCAATGTCGCGACGCCGCGCGCCAACGCCTTCGTCAGGGAGCTGGCGGCGGCGTTTCGCGGGCCGGCTCAGCCCTTGGGGAATTCCAGCCCCATCTCGCGATAGCGCTCCGGATCGTCGCTCCAGTTCTCGCGAACCTTGACGAAGAGGAAGAGATGGACCTTGGCCTCGGCCGCCTCGGCGATCTCGACGCGGGCCTTCTGCCCAATCGCCTTGATGGTCTGGCCGCCCTCGCCAAGCACGATCTTCCGCTGGCCCTCGCGCTCGACATAGATCGTCTGCTCGATGCGCACCGAGCCATCGGGCCGCTGCTGCCATTGTTCGGTCTCGACGGTCGAGCGATAGGGCAATTCGTCGTGCAGGCGCTCGAAGATCTTCTCCCGCGTGATCTCGGCGGCGAGGAAGCGCAGCGGCGCATCCGAGATCTGGTCCTCCGGGTAGAGCCAGGGGCCGAGCGGCAGGCGCGTCTCGAGCCAGTCGAGAATGTCCTTGACGCCATAGCCGGTCAGCGCCGCGACCATGAACGTGGTCTCGAACTTGCCCCGCTCGTTCAGCTGCGTCGTGATGGCGAGCAGCTTCTCCTTCTCGATCGTGTCGATCTTGTTGAGGACCAGGAACTTGGGCTGCTTCAGCTCGGCGAGCTTTTCGAGCAGCCTCGTGTTCTCCTCATTGTCGAAGCGCTCGACATCGATCAGCACGCCGATCAGGTCGGCATCGGTCGCGCCGCCCCAAGCGCTCGTCACCATGGCGCGGTCGAGCCGGCGCTTGGGTGCGAAGATGCCGGGCGTGTCGACAAAGATGACCTGCGCCGCGCCGGCGAGCGCGATGCCGCGCACCTGGGTCCGCGTCGTCTGCACCTTGCGCGAGACGATCGAGATCTTGGCGCCGACGAGCTTGTTCAGCAGCGTCGACTTGCCGGCATTGGGCGCGCCGATCAGCGCAACGAAGCCGCAGCGTGTGGGCTTGTCGGCCTCAGCCATTGTCATCTCCCATGGTTTCGTTCCAGAGCCCCTCGCGGCGCAGGAACGCCTCGGCAGCAGCTTGTTCGGCGAGGCGCTTGGAGCGCCCTTCGGCTTCGGCGTCGATCAATCCCGCGATCCGGGCCGCAACACGGAAGAGCGGGGCATGGTCCGGGCCCGAGCGGCCGCGCTCGGTATAGGTCGGCGTCTGGTAGCCCTTGCCCTGCGCCCATTCCTGCAACGCGGTCTTCGCATCGCGCAACGGGCGCACCGGCTTCAGCAGGCGCTCGCCAAAAGCGCGCTCGACCAGTCCTCTTGCTGCAGCATAACCGCCATCGATGAAGACCGCACCGATGATCGACTCGCAGGCATCGGCCAGGATCGCCTTGTTCTTGCGGGCGCCGCCCAGGATCTCGCCGTCGCCGAGCTTCAGGTAGCTGCCGAGATCCCAGCCCAGCGCGACTTCGGCGCAGGTCTCCTTGCGCACGAGATCGGCCAGGCGGCGCGACATGTCGCCCTCCTCGGCCTGCGGATAGCGCTCGAAGAGCATGTCGGCGACGCTCAATCCCAGGACGCGATCGCCCAGGAACTCGAGCCGCTGATAGCTGCCGAGCCGCGAGCTCTCGGCGCTCATATGGGTCAGGGCGGTTTCAAGCAGGGCGCGATTGGCGAAGACATGGCCAAGCTTCGCCTCGAGCCGAGCGAGGTCGGGCGTCTTACGCCCGCTGTCCCCCGGCTTCGTCACTTGCGGCTTCGTCACTTGATCGTGCTGAACAGGCGGTTCCAGCGCACGGTCCAGGGCCATTCCCAGACACGCCAGGCGGAGGCGCCGTCGTCGATGGAGAAGAAGATGATCTCGGCGCGGCCGACGAAGTTCTCGAAAGGCACGTAGCCGACGCTGCGGTCGCGCGAATCCAGCGAGTTGTCGCGGTTGTCGCCCATCATGAAGAAATGGCCTTCGGGCACGCGGAAGACCGGCGTGTTGTCGAAGGTGCCGGTGTCGCCCTCGCGCTCGATGATGTTGTGGCTGACGCCCTCGGGCAGCGTCTCGCGATACTGGATGACCTTGGTGCTGCGGCCCCAGTTGTCGGTGGTTTCGAAGTCGGCGATGCGCTCGCGCTTCACCGGCTGGTTGTTGATGTGGAGGATGCCGTCGATCATCTGGATGCGGTCGCCCGGCAGGCCGATGACGCGCTTGATGTAATCGGTGGAATTGTCGCTCGGCAGCTTGAAGACGGCGATGTCGCCACGCTTCGGCTCGGCAGCCCAGACCCGGCCCTTGAACAGCGGCGGGCTGAACGGGATCGAGTGCTTGGAATAGCCGTAGGTGTATTTGGAGACGAAGAGATAGTCGCCGATCAGCAATGTCGGGATCAGCGAGCCCGACGGAATGTTGAAGGGCTGGAACAACAGCGTGCGGATGACAAGCGCGATGAGAAGCGCCTGGACGACGACCTTGATCGTCTCAAGGATGCCGCCCTCGTCCTTGGCCGTCTTGCTCTTGATTTCGGCGTCGTTGGCCACCCGGGGCGCTCCTTCATCAGTTCCGAGGCGCGGCATAGCGGAATGTACGGCCGGGGACAACGCGATATCCTCGCACAAGATGGCGCGAACAGGGCCGCCCGGCATCGCAACGCAACATTGGTTCTGTCATCGCGAATTTCCCCGGCTGCCCGCAGGTCCGGACCTGCCGCAATTGAGGCGACGCAATCGCGCCGCCCCGACATTGCCCCAGGCCAAGCAGCAGCCGGCGAAGATCGACCCCTGCCGCAGGTGAAGGGCGGCCCCGCAGTAGCGTAATTGACGCATTCCGAGCCCAGGTTCACTGATAGCTGGTCACAACCTCTGGGGGAATCAGTATGAGCTCGAAGAAATATGCGGCTGAAGCCATCGGCACATTCTGGCTAACCTTCGCCGGCTGCGGCAGCGCGGTCATCGCCGCAGGTTTCCCGCAGGTCGGTATCGGGCTGCTCGGCGTCTCACTTGCGTTCGGCCTGACGGTCGTCACCATGGCCTATGCCATCGGCCATATTTCGGGTTGCCATCTCAATCCGGCGGTCACCGTCGGGCTCGCGGCCGGCGGGCGTTTCCCCACCGGACAGGTCCTCCCCTATATCGTCGCGCAGGTGATCGGTGCGATCGCCGGCGCCTTCATTCTCTACATGATCGCCAAGGGCGCGCCTGGCTTCGATCTCGCCAAGGGCTTTGCCTCGAACGGCTATGGCGAACATTCGCCGGGCCAGTACAGCCTGTTCTCGGGCTTCCTGATGGAAGTCGTCATGACGATGATGTTCATCTTCATCATCATGGGCGCGACCCATGGCAAGGCGCCGGCAGGCTTCGCACCGCTCGCCATCGGGCTCGGCCTCGCTCTCATCCACCTGGTCAGCATTCCCGTGACGAATACTTCGGTCAATCCGGCGCGCAGCACCGGCCCTGCCCTGTTCGTCGGCGGCTGGGCGCTGCAGCAGCTCTGGCTGTTCTGGGTCGCTCCGCTGATCGGCGGCGCTCTTGGCGGCGTGCTCTATCGCTGGCTGAAGTCCGACACGGCCGAATAGCCGTCAAGATGGCGCCGGCTCGGTCCGGCGCCTCGCTTCCTATGGCTCGAACGGGTCGGGTGCGCGCAGCTCCGGCCCGTTTTGCGTTGTCGATCTAGATCATCGGACAGGAAACCGCGTCCGGTCCGATGATCTAACCCTTTGTGTTTGCATCGGCTTTGTCCCGAAAACCGCAATCCACTTTTCGGGCCGACGCTCTAACCCGCCTCAGTGCCACTCGACCCAGCGGCCGTGATAATCGGCGCGCCCGAGTTCACGCTCCACTGCCCCCGGCCATTGCGTCAGGGCGACCGCGGCATGGCCAGGCTTGCCGTCCGGCTCCATGCGCAGCCAGGCCAGCGGGCGCTCGGCGGTCGCGGCAGCGCCCGCCGCAGCCATGGCCGCAACGATGCGCTGCTTGGTCGGCTCGGGCAGATATTGCCACATGATCGTGTGCATCAGCATGCGGGCGCTGCCCGGCGCGGCCGCCTCGGCCAGCCGCGCCTCGACCCAGGCGGCAGCATCGGCTCGCTCAACGCGCCACGAGGCAGCAGACGCCGCATCGAAGGCTGCTTCGGTCGTGTGCAGGCGGTCGGCCTGATCCGGCCAGATATAGGAGAGGACGCGGGCGCGATCGGCCGGTTGCGATGGGTCGAGCGGATTGAGGTCGCAGGCACGCCGCGCCGCAACGCGAAGCGCGGCATCGAGCGGAGGCAGCCTGCCGCGCCATTCGCTGCTGATGGTGACCGGCGCATCGTCGCGCCCCCAGCTGGCGGCACCAAATGCGTAGCGATAACGCTCGAAACCGAGATTGAGCCCGGCGCTCGCGCCGATCTCGATCAGATCAAGCGGCAAGCCGGTATCGCGGGCAACGATCAAGGCGCCCCCGAGCAGCACGGCGCAGCGCTTCACCTCATTAGTCTGCGGGGCGCTGTCGAGATAGGCGGCAAGATCCGCATCATGGGCGTCGATGGCTGCGGCAAGGCCGCTCCACAATGCGTCCGCGCGGGCAAGAGCCGGCGGGTAGAGCGCCTGCAGTGACGGCATCGTTCCGGAGCGCGCCAAGGCGTTGAAGGCACCGGCTGCCCGCAAGGGCAGCGCGTCGGCAACGGGGTCGCCCGGCCAGCCAAGCGCGCGCCGGCCAAAACCACTGGTTTGATCGAGCCGCGCCGCCATCACCTCGCAGAACAGCGCCGTGAAGGGGGATCCAAGCCTGCGACAGGCCTCGACCTGCCCTCTGAAGCTCGCACGGGCACGCTCCTCGCGTTCCGCGTCGCCGACACCACCAGACATGCCCGTACTCCCTGTCAGGGAAGAAGCGGTCGCGCCTCGATCACGACGAAAGCCTGCGCCATTGGCGGATCATCGGTCAGCGAGACATGGACGAAGGCTTCATGCCCTGGCGGCAGCATCGCTGCGAGGCGCTCGGCGGCGCCGCCGGTCAACCGCATCGTCGGCTGGCCGCCGGGCAGGTTCACCACCTCCATATCGCGCCAGAACACGCCGCGACTCAGACCGGTGCCAAGCGCCTTGGAGCAGGCCTCCTTGGCGGCGAAGCGGCGGGCATAGGAGGCCGCCCGGGTGGCGCGGCGGTCCGACTTGGCCCGCTCGCCCTCGGTAAAGATGCGATGGGTGAAGCGCTCGCCGAACCGCTCCAACGATTGCTCGATGCGGCGGATATCGCAGAGGTCGGAGCCGATGCCGAGGATCATGCAGCCGGTCTACTTGGCCGCGCGCCCTTCGTCCATGGCTGCACGCATCTGCACGATCGCCTGCTCCAAGCCGATGAAGAGCGCCTCGCCGACCAGGAAGTGGCCAATATTGAACTCGACGAAATCGGGAACGACCGCCAATTCGCGCGCGGTGTCGTAATCGAGCCCATGGCCGGCATGAACTTCGAGTCCAAGCGAGGCCGCAAGCGCAGCCCCTTCGGCAAGACGGCGGAACTCGGCATCGGCCTTGTCCCGCTTGCCGTCGATGACGGCATGGCACCAGGTTCCGGTATGCAGCTCGACCACCGGAGCGCCGAGCTTGGCCGCCATCCTGATCGGAGCAGCATCCGGCTCGATGAAGAGCGACACCCTGGAGCCCGCCGCGTTGAGCTGCGCGATCGCCGGCGCCAAAGCACGCTCCTGCCCGACGACATCGAGCCCGCCTTCGGTCGTGCGCTCCTCGCGTTTCTCGGGCACGAGGCAGGCCGCATGCGGCTTCAGGCGCTCAGCCAGCGCGATCATCTCCGTCGTGGCTGCCATCTCGAAATTCAGGGGCACGGTGAGTTCGGCCATCAGCCGCTCGATGTCGGCATCGCGGATGTGGCGCCGGTCTTCGCGCAGATGCGCCGTGATGCCGTCGGCTCCGGCCTCGACAGCAAGATGCGCGGCGCGGATCGGATCGGGCAGGGCTCCGCCACGCGCATTGCGCACCGTAGCAACGTGATCGATGTTCACGCCCAGTCGCAACCGGCCATTTGTCATCACAAGTCCCCTCGCCCGTTGCCAGCGTGCATACCGCCTGGCCCGGTCCGGCTCAAGGCACGGAAATTGATCGGCAAGACCACGTTCGCTGATGGATATCGCGAGAGCTTTCCCGGGCTTCTTCGCGATTTGCTAACCGCGCCGCCAAGCTGCCGCGGCTTGGAAACCAATCTTAAGCGCGCACGCTCCTTTCATGCCTGACCCAGATCAGATCGAGAGACCCAGGGCCGTGCAGATTTCCGTCAATCAGGGCCAGTTCGAAAACGATATCATTCCGGACCGTCGCACCGCCGGCCAGGTGGCCGACCGGTCGATCGGCCGCGTTCTGTCATGCAATGGCGCGCGTGCGACGATCGGCACCATCATCCCACGCGCCGGCACGGCAACGCCCGAGGCCTGGACAATCGGGCGGATGATCTCGATCAATCTCGGCCGCAGCCGGATCGTCGGCATGGTCTATGAGATCAAGGCCGTCAGGGAATTCTGGGACGAACTGGCCGACAATCCCGTCCATATCGAAGTGGAACTGCTCGGCGAGGTGCTGGAAGCCGAGGGCGGACGCACTTATTTCCAGACCGGCATCACCACCTATCCGCCAGTCGGCGCGATCGCGCACCGTATCCGGGCCCATGATCTTGCTCTGGTGCATGACCTCGGCGCCAGGGCCGGCGTCGCCATCGGACACCTGACGCAGGATGCCGCCATTCCGGCGACGGTCTGCATCGACGATCTGCTGTCGCGCCATTTCGCGCTGGTCGGCACGACCGGCGTCGGCAAGTCCAGCGCCGTCTCGCTGCTGCTGCGCAAGGCGATTGCCGCCAAGCCGCATCTGCGGGTGCTGATCCTCGATCCGCACAACGAATACGCCCACGCCTTTCCCGACAAGGCCGTGGTCACCGATGCGCAGAGCCTCGACCTGCCCTTCTGGATGTTCCGCCTCGAAGAATTTGCCGATGTCGTCTTTCGCGGCCGTCCCGATCTCGAGGAGATCGACATCCTGCGCGAGGTCATCGCCGCGGCCCGCACCCGCTATCGCAAGCCCGCAGCTCAGGACTTCGCCCGCGACCTCGGCGCCTCGCTGCTGAAGCGGCCGCTCGATCCGACGGCGCGGCGGTCGGCGGCCGGTGGCGCTGCCTCCAGCGGCGACGCCCCCCTGCCCTACAGGATGGTCGACGCGCTCGCCGTCCTGGACGAGTTGATGGGGCTCCATGAGATCCGTTATCCGCGTGCCGCGCTGCGATCGCTGAAGGTCCGTCTCGAAGCCCTCTATGGCGACCCGAGCTACCAGTTCATGTTCGCACGCGCGAACATGGTCGAAGGCATGGGCCAGGTGATCGGCCAGATCTTCCGGATTCCGCAGCATGGCCGGCCGATCTGCGTGTTCCAGCTCGCCGGGCTGCCGGCCGATGTCGTCAACGCCGTCGCATCCGTGCTGGCGCGCATCGCCTTCGACCTCGCCATGTTTAGCCATGGCGGCTACGAGGTGCTGCTGCTCTGCGAGGAAGCCCATCGCTATGTGCCGGCGGACCAGTCGCTCGGCTTCACGCCGACCCGGCAAGCCATCGCCCGCATCGCCAAGGAAGGCCGCAAATACGGCGCCTATCTCGGCGTCGTGACCCAGCGCCCGGGCGAGCTCGATCCCACGATCCTGTCGCAATGCTCGACCATCTTTGCGATGCGGCTCGCCAATGACCGCGACCAGCAGATCATCCGCTCGGCCATTGCCGACGCCTCGGCGAGCACGATCGGCTTCCTCTCGGCCATCGGCAATCGCGAGGCGATCGCCTTCGGCGAGGGCGTGGCGACGCCGATGCGCATGCGCTTTGCCGAGCTTGCGCCGCATGAGCTGCCGGCGATGGCGGGGGGATCGATCCTCGACGGCCTGGCCCATCGTGAGCCCAGGCTCGACGAGCTGGTCAGCCGGATGCAGGGCGAGAGCTGGTAAGCGCGCGCAGCAAAATCTTGCATCCGCCCGGCTTTGCCTGTATGGCCGGCTCACATCAATCTTTCCCTGCATCGCCAAGATCAGAAGGAGCCGTTCAATGGCTCGCGTTACCGTTGAGGACTGCATCGACAAGGTCGAGAACCGCTTCGAGCTGGTTCTGCTGGCCAGCCACCGCGCCCGCATGATCGCTTCGGGCACGCAGATTCTGGTTCCCCGCGACAACGACAAGAACCCCGTCGTGGCGCTACGCGAAATCGCCGAAGAGAAGCTCACTCCCGAAGATTTGAAGGAAGAGCTGATCCACTCGCTGCAGAAGCATGTCGAGGTCGACGAGCCTGAGGCCGAGACCGTGCCGCTCCTGACCAGCGGCCCGTCCAGCGCAGCGACGCCCGATTCGGAAGTCCAGTTCGATCGCATGAGCGAGGAAGATCTGCTGCGCGGCCTCGACGGCCTCGTGCCGCCGACCGAGAGCGCCGACGACGAAGACTGATCAAAGCGTTCACCAGTCTACGCTAAAGCCCGGCATTGCCGGGCTTTTTCATGCCTACCCTGCATAGAATCGCCTTGCCCCGCCGGAACGCCGTGCCGATATTGAACCTTTGCAATTCTTGGCAGGCGTTACAGGGGCCCGCATGGGCATGATGCGGCAATACGAGCTCGTTGACCGGGTCAGGAGCTATAATCCGAATACCGACGAAGACCTGCTCAACCGAGCGTATGTCTATGCCATGCGCGCGCATGGCACACAGAAGCGCGCCTCGGGCGACCCCTTCTTCGCGCATCCCCTCGAAGTCGCGGCGATCCTGACCGATCTCAAGCTGGACGATGCGACGATCGTCGCCGCCGTCCTGCACGACACCGTCGAGGATACGGCAGCCACTCTCGAAGAGATCGAGAGCATGTTCGGGCCGGATATCCGCCGGCTCGTCGACGGCCTGACCAAGATCAAGAAACTCGACCTCGTCTCGAAGAAGGCGGCCCAGGGCGAGAATTTCCGCAAGCTGCTGCTGGCCATCGCCGAAGATGTCCGGGTGCTCCTGGTCAAGCTCGCCGACCGGCTGCACAACATGCGCACCCTGCATTTCGTCCCGCCCGAGAAGCGGCTGCGCGTCGCCGAGGAGACGGCCGAGATCTATGCCCCGCTCGCCGGGCGGATGGGCATGCAGGAACTGCGCGAGGAGCTGGAAGAACTGGCCTTCCGCCATATCAAGCCGGAAGCCCACTCCACCATCACCAAGCGCCTGGAAGAGGTGACCGAGCGCGAAGGCTCCGTGATCAGCGCGATCGAGATCGATCTCAAGGAGAAGCTGGCCGCGCGCGGCATCCAGGCGGAGGTCGCCGGACGACGCAAGCGCCCCTACTCGATCTGGCGCAAGATGGAGCGCAAGTCGGTCTCCTTCGAGCAGCTTTCGGATATTTTCGGCTTCCGGGTCATCGTCGACCAGCTGGAGGATTGCTACCGCGTGCTCGGGATCGTCCACACGACCTGGCCGATGGTTCCGGGGCGCTACAAGGACTACATCTCGACGCCAAAGCAGAACGACTATCGCTCGATCCACACCACGGTGGTCGGCCCGGGCCATAGCCGCGTCGAACTGCAGATCCGCACCGACAAGATGGACCGCATCGCCGAATACGGCATCGCGGCCCATGCCCATTACAAGGACGGACGGACCACCGAGCTCTCCGGTGCGGCCGATGAAAGCCGGGCCTATCAGTGGCTGCGGCGCACCGTCGACCTGCTCGCAGAGGGCGACAATCCGGAAGAGTTCCTGGAGCACACCAAGCTCGAACTCTTCCACGACCAGGTCTTCTGCTTCACGCCCAAGGGCCGGCTGATCGCCCTGCCGCGCGGGGCGACCCCGATCGACTTCGCCTATGCGGTCCATACCGATGTCGGCAACACCGCGGTCGGTGCCAAGATCAATGGCCGCATCGCGCCGCTGCTCACCGAGCTGCAGAATGGCGACGAGGTCGAGATCACCCGCGCCGACGGGCAGGTGCCCCCCGCGGCCTGGGAATCGCTCGTCGTCACCGGCAAGGCGCGCGCCGCGATCCGAAGGGCGACGCGCGCGGCCGTGCGCAAGCAATATGCCGGCCTTGGCCGCCAGATCCTCGAACGCGCCTTCATGCGCGCCGAGCGTGTCTTCACCGACGAAAAGCTCAAAGCGGCGCTCAAGCGGCTGGCCCGCACCGCCGTCGACGACGTGTTCGCCGCTGTCGGGCGCGGCGAGATGTTCTCGGGCGACGTCGTCAAGGCGGTCTATCCCGATCTCGAGCCGGAGAAGCGGTCGACGCCCGAAGCCCGTGGCGAAAGCAACGGCAAGGGCTGGTTCGAGCTGCGCAAGGGCGACAATCTCAAGTTCAAGCTGCCCGGCGAGACGCCGGGCGCCAATGCCATCCCGATCCGCGGCCTCGGCGGCGATCTGCCGGTGCGCTTCGCGCCGAATGGCGGCGCCGTGCCGGGCGATCGCATCGTCGGAATCCTGACGCCTGGCGAAGGCGTGACGATCTATCCGATCCAGTCGCCTTCGCTGGCGGCCTTCGACAACGAGCCCGATCGCTGGCTCGACGTGCGCTGGGACCTCGACGACAAGACGCCCCAGCGCTTTCCGGCGCGCATCGCCCTCAACTCGATCAACGAGCCCGGCTCGCTGGCGCAGATCACCACCACCATCGCCGAGCATGACGGCAATATCGATGCGGTGACGATGGTGCGGCCGACGCCGGACTTCACCGATGTCACCATCGATCTCACGGTCTGGGACCTGAAACATCTCAGCGCCATCATCAGCGAGCTGCGGGAGAAACGGGTGATCAGCCGAGTCGAGCGCGTCGTCGGCTAAAGCATCGGCCCCAAAAATGGATTGCGGCTTTCGGGCAAGCCCATGCAATCACAGGCGGTCAGATCATCGGACCGGATACGATATTCCGGCCGATGCGCTGGCAGCCTTCCACAGCTCCGCTCGGGCCCACGCTTGAAACGCAGTCCATTCCGGCGCAAAAGCACTCGCCTGTGCCCGTCGCAGGCAATGGGATCAACTCCATCTGCGAGGCGCACCGATGACCGACGACGAGGTCCTGGCCGAATTCCGCGATGCCGGCGCATTGCTTGAAGGTCATTTCATCCTATCTTCCGGCCTGCGTAGCCCGGTCTTCCTGCAGAAGATGTTCATCTTCCAGGACCCGGTCCGCACCGAGCGGCTCTGCAAGGCGCTTGCCGCCAAGATCGAAGCCACATTCGGAAAGGTCGACTATGTCGTCTCGCCCGCGGTCGGCGGCATCGTGCCGGGCTACGAGACAGCACGGCACCTCAAGGCCAAGGCGGTGTTCGTCGAACGCGAGGACGGACAGTTCAAGCTGCGCCGCGGCTTCGCCATCCCCGCCGGGGCGCGCGTGGTGATGGTCGAGGACATCGTCACCACCGGCCTCTCCTCGCGCGAATGCCTGGCCTCGATCGCTGGTGAACCTGGCCAGATTCTCGGCGCCGCTTGCCTGGTCGACCGTTCCGCCGGCAAGGCCGATCTCGGCGTCAGACTGGTCAGCCTCGTCGCTCTCGATATCCCGGCTTATGCTCCTGACGCGCTACCGCCCGAGCTCGCCGCCATCCCGGCGGTCAAGCCCGGCAGCCGGGGGCTCGCCAGCTGAAGGGCCCTGCGGGGCTCAAGGAAACTGACCAGCCTGAGCAAGCGCACTTGCAAGACTCCAGCAAGTGGCCACATAATTAGTGCTTGGCTGATCAGAATTCGCCGATCTTTCGACATTGCCTGACCGCTATCCTTTCGATCTGACGTATTTGATTCGATTTTTACTGGAGTCGTTCCCATGGCGGAGCCGCGCATCGCGCTTTTTATCGATGGGGCAAACCTCTATGCCACATCGAAGCAGCTTGGCTTCGACATGGATTACCGTCGACTGTTGAAGGAATTCCAGGCACGAGGCAACCTCATCCGGGCCTTTTACTTCACTACGTTGGTCGAAAGCGAAGAGTACTCGTCGATCAGACCACTGGTCGACTGGCTCGACTATAACGGCTACCGGGTCATCACCAAGGCGGCCAAAGAATTCACCGATGCGACCGGTCGCCGCCGGGTCAAAGGCAATATGGACATCGAGCTCGCCATTGAAATGCTCGAACTAGCGCCGCATCTTGACCAGATCTACTTGTTCTCGGGCGATGGTGACTTTCGCCCACTGGTTGAAGCCGTGCAACGCAAGGGTGTAAAGGTCTCGGTGGTCTCGACCATCACGACCAATCCCCCCATGGTCTCAGACGAGTTGCGCCGCCAATGCGACGAGTTCCTCGACCTTTCGCATCTCATGGCGAAAATCGGGCGCGACCCCTCGGAGCGCGCGCCGCGCAGTGGCGCTGCGGGCACGCCCGGCCATCCCGGACTGGAACGCCGTTATGGCATCCGCCAGGGCGACGAACCGGTCGAAGGCTGATTTCGGCACGCCACTGACGTGTGGTCAGGGGCTGTGATACGACCGTTGGAGCGAGGCCCCAGGCCGCCATGTGATTCGGCCGGGCCGGCTATGGCAACAACGGGACTGGGAGGCCTCATCATGCATCGCCGTCATTTTCTCGCCGGGCTCGCGGGGAGCTCCGCGGGCGTTTTCGTCATCGCCAAGCCCGCCCTCGTCCTGGCGCAGGCTACGCCTGCTCCCGCCGCACCGGCGGCTGCACCCGCCTTCACGTTGCCGCCGCTCGGCTATGCCTATGAGGCGCTGGAGCCCAATATCGACGCCGCCACCATGCGTATCCATCACACCGCCCATCATCAGGCCTATGTGAACAACGCCAACGCGCTGGCCAATCAATGGGCGGACCTGAGGACGACGCCGATCGAGACCGTGCTGGCCGATCTCAGCGCGGTTCCCGAGAACGTTCGCACCGGCGTCCGCAACAATGTCGGCGGCCACTGGAACCACACGTTCTTCTGGGAACTGATGACGCCGGGCGGCGCGGAGCAGCCCTCACCCGAACTCAAGAGCGCGGTCGAGGCCTCGCTCGGTTCGGTGAGCGATATGGCGACCAAGCTCAACGCCGCCGCCCTGGGCCGCTTCGGCTCCGGCTGGGCCTGGCTGGTCGTCGGCAAGGACAAGAAGCTCGCGATCGTCAGCACCGCCAATCAGGACACCCCGCTCGAACTCGGCGCCAAGGCGGTCGTCGGTGTCGATGTCTGGGAACACGCCTATTATCTCAAGCACCAGAGCCGCCGCGCCGACTATCTGGCGGCGTGGTGGAAGACGGTGAACTGGGACAAGGCCAACGCCAATTTCAAGAAGGCGATGATTTAACCTTCTGTTTTTGGATGGACGCCCTGAGAAGGAAAAAGGGCCGCTCGCGCGGCCCTTTTTCCGTGACGATCGCCCTTTCGGAAAGCCCTGTCGGTTCAGCCGCCGGTTTTCATGATCCGCGCCTTGTCGCGGTTCCAGTCGCGGGTCTTTTCGGTCTCGCGCTTGTCATGCAGCTTCTTGCCGCGGCCAAGCCCGAGTTCGACCTTCGCGCGGCCCTTGTCGTTGAAATAGACCTTGAGCGGGATCACCGTGAAGCCGTCGCGCTGGATCGCGCCCATCAGCTTGTTGATCTGACGACGATGCAGCAGCAGCTTCCGCGGCCGGCGGACATCATGGTTGAAGCGGTTGGCTTCGAGATATTCCGGGATATGGGCGTTGAACAGATAGAGTTCGGTCCCCATCGGCCCGGCATAGCTCTCCCCGATCGTCGCCTTGCCACCGCGCAGGGACTTGATCTCCGTGCCCTGCAACGCGATGCCGGCCTCGAGCGTCTCGATGATCTCGTAATTGTAACGCGCCTTGCGGTTATCGGCCGCGAGGCGATAGCGCTCGGGATCGGGCTTGCTCATGCCGGGTGACCAAATCCATAGGTCTTCACGAGACCCGCCATGGCCTGCGACTCCGTTTCGGAGTCAGCACTCAGGCCGTTGAGAACTCCCAGCCTGTCGGCGTCCTGCCGGTTCTGGCTGAGTTTGAACTTGCCGATGATCGAGGCGATCTCGATTTCGATGCCGACAATGCCGCGGGCCTGCGCCGCAATGAACGGCTCGGGGTCGGCGAGAAGGCCGTCGGCGCCGGCCGCCACCGCTATGGCGAGCGGATACGCGCGAATGACGCCGTGCAACGCGTCCCGGTCTTCAACCTTGAAATGGCTCGGTTCGTACATCAGCGGCTCCGGGGCGGTTCGCCGAGCACCCCGGGCGAACGCAACTCTCTATCTAGGCATTCAACAGCCCGGCGTGAACCATGGCCTCGCGGATAACCTTGCCGGTCGGGGGCGTCACCGGCATCAGCGGCAGGCGAACCTCCTCCTCGATCCGGCCGAGCAGCTTGAGCCCATGCTTGGCGCCGGCAAGGCCCGGCTCCTTGAACACCGCGTCGTGCAGCGGCACGAGCCGGTCCTGGACCTTCAGCGCACCAGCGAAATCGCCCTTGAGCGCGGCCACCATCAATTCGGAGCAGAGGCGCGGCGCAACATTGGCGACAACCGAGATGCAGCCATGGCCGCCGGCCGCCATATAGGCCAGCGCCGTCATGTCCTCGCCCGAGAGCTGGATGAACTCCGGCCCCATGGCGTGGCGCTGCTGCGAGACGCGGGCGAGATTGGCGGTCGCGTCCTTGACGCCCGCGATGTTCTTCAGCTCGTAGAGCCGCGCCATGGTCTCGACCGACATGTCGACCACCGAGCGCGGCGGGATGTTGTAGATGATGATCGGGATGCCGACCGCGTCGTTCACCGCCTTGAAGTGCTGGTACATGCCCTCCTGGGTCGGCTTGTTGTAATAGGGCGTGACCACCAGCAGCGCCGGCGCACCGGCCTTCTCGGCATGGATCGCGAGGTCGATCGCCTCGGCCGTGTTGTTCGAGCCGGCTCCGGCGATGACGGGAACGCGACCCTTTACCGCATCGAGGCAGATCTCGATGACCCGCTTGTGCTCGTCATGGCTGAGCGTCGGGCTCTCGCCGGTGGTGCCCACGGGCACGAAGCCATGGCTGCCGCTTTCAATCTGCCAGGCGATCAGCGCGCGCAGCCCATCCTCGTCGATCCTGCCGCCCTTGAACGGGGTCACCAAGGCTGTGAGCGAGCCGGTGATAGGCGCATGCTTGGTCATGATCGAGCCGTCCTAAGAACAAAATCCGTGTGTAGCGGGCGACAGACATACCGCCTCCCACCGCATGCGCAAAGGCGAAAGCCCGTCAAAAATCGCTTGCACGTTAGTTAACGGTCCATCAAGACCCTTCGCCGACCATCGAAGTCCAAGCGCCATCCCGGGGAAATCCACCATGGTACGGCTGCCTGCCTCTCGACGGCTCCTTTCATGGGCCGTGCCTGCACTCCTTGTGACTGCGAGTGCCCAAGCGACCAACGACGCCGACCACGTCCTGCAGAAGGACCGTGTTGCGGCCATTGCCGATCCTGCGACGACGGCGACGCTCCTGCGCTCGCCCGACGAGCAGTTGCGCGCCGACGCGCCAGCCGATCAGGGCGCTCTCAAGACTGCGGTCGAGGCCTATCGCCGTGGTGCGGTGACCGAGGGCGATGCCCTCGCCTCGGCCTTCGACGACCGCGCGACGCGCGCCATGCTCGAATGGGCCGCGATCCGCTTCGGCGGCAGCACGGTGGGCTTTGCCCGCATCAACGCCTTTCTCGAGACCTATCCGAACTATCCGGCAACGACATTGTTCCGCCGCCGCGCCGAGGCCGCGCTGATTGCCGAGAAGAAAAGCGTGGCCGTGATCCGGGCCTTCTTCCATGCGCAGCGCCCGATCAGCCCGGTCGGCCGCGTGGCGCTGGCCATGGCCCTGAAGGCTGACGGCAAGCCCGACGATGCGATGGTGCTGATCCGCGAAACCTGGCGGCGCGACCATCTCGGCGCGCCGCTGGAAGCGATCGTCCTGAACAGCTTCGGCGACCGGCTCACAGTGACCGACCATCGCCTGCGCACGGAACGCTATCTCTTTGAGGAGAACAATGCGGCGGCGCTGCGCAATGCCGCGCGTGTCTCCACCGATTATGTCCTGCTCGCCAAGGCGCGGCTCGCCAGCGCGCAGTCCAAGGGCACGATCGCGCCCGCACTGATAGCGGCCGTACCGGCGTCGCTCCGCAACGATCTCTCCTTCACCTTTCTGCAGGTGCAGCAGGCCCGGCGCGCCAACAAGGCCGGCGAAGCCGCGCAGATTCTCGCCAAGGTACCGCGCGACCCGGCCCTGCTCGGCGATGGCGACGAATGGTGGACGGAGCGGCGCCTGATCGCGCGCAAGCTTCTCGACGAGGGCGATGCCGCCAAGGCCTATGAGGTCGCAGCCGGTCATGGCGCCGAAGGCGCCGCCGAGCGCATCGACGCGGAATGGCACGCAGGCTGGATCGCGCTGCGGTTTCGGGATCAGCCCGGCCTGGCTCTCGCCCATTTCGACGAGGCAGCCAAATGGGCGGAAACGCCGGTCTCGGTCGCGCGCGTCGCCTATTGGCAAGGCCGCGCGGCCGAAGCGATCGGGCTGAACGAGCGCGCCCAGGAAGCCTATGAGCGCGCGGCGGCTCATTCCGTCGCCTATTACGGTCAGCTTGCCCGGGCCAAGCTCGGCCTGCCGGACCTGCCGATCCGCACGACGGAATCGGCGGCGCTCGAGCATTTGCCCGGTCATCAGGGTGTGCGCCTGCTCTACCAGATCGGCGCGCGCGATCTTGCAGCCACCATGCTGGTCGATCTGTCGCAGCGCCTGCATACGACGACCGCGCTGGAAGCCGTGGCCGCGATCGCCAGCCGTGAGGGCGATGTCAGGACCCTGCTGACGATCGGCAAGACCGCCCTGCAGCGCGGCTTCCCGCTCGACACCGCCGCGTTCCCCACCTCCGGCGTGCCGGACTTCCCGGTGCTGGGCGACCCAATGGAGCGGGCGATCGTCCACGCCATCGCCCGGCAGGAGAGCGCGTTCGATCCCAATGCGGTCTCGCATGCCGGTGCGCGCGGGCTGATGCAGATGATGCCGGCGACGGCCCGGGAAACGGCACGGCGCGCCAATATGCCGTTCGACCTTCCGCGGCTCGGCAGCGATGCGCTTTATTCGGCGCAGATGGGCGCCGCCCATCTCAACGACCTGATCCGGGAATGGCGCGGCTCCTATATCCTGAGCTTCGCGGCCTATAATGCCGGCTCCGGCAATGTGAAGCGCTGGATCGACGCCTATGGCGACCCTCGCAAGAGCGATGTCGATGCCGTCGACTGGGTCGAACGCATCTCGATCTACGAGACCCGCAACTACGTCCAGCGTGTGATGGAGAACCTGCAGGTCTACCGGCAGAGGCTGAACCAGCGTACCGCCTATCTGATCGATTACGACCTGAAGCGGACCTGGACGCGGGATTAGGCGGGATCTCCGGCCCTTCACGGCCGGAGCCCCCCTCGCCTGCTCCGTTCCGGCGGATTTTCTTGACTGGGACCAGTGCCCATTTCGCCTGAAGATGCTTTAGTCCAGCCTCTTGCAGCGCCGCCGGAGGGCGAATGGATTCTGATAGCGGTTTCCGCTCCTTCTTTATCAGTGCCCGCGACGGCCTGAAGCTCCACGCCCGCGATTACGGTCCCCTTGCCTCGCACGCCCTGCCGGTGGTCTGCCTGCCGGGGCTGGCGCGAACGGCTGCCGACTTCCACGAACTGGCGATGGCGCTGGCAGGGGACGAGGCCAAACCACGGCGCGTCCTGGCGCTCGATTACCGCGGGCGCGGGCGCTCCGCCTATGACAGGAACTGGGCCAATTACGATATTCGGGTCGAGCTCGACGACATGATGCAGCTGCTCACGGCGGCCGGCATCGAGGCCGCCGTGTTCGTCGGAACCTCGCGCGGCGGCCTGCTGACGATGGCGCTGGCGGCGGCGCGCCCGGCCATGATCAAGGGCGTCGTCCTGAACGATGTCGGCCCGGTAATCGATGCGCGCGGATTGCTGCGGATCCGCGGCTATGTCGGCAAGCTGCCGAGCCCGCGCAGCTTTGTCGAAGGCGCCGAAATCCTCAAGCGCCTGTCTGACCAGCAATTCCCGGCTTTCGGCGAAAGGGAATGGGAGATAATGGCGCGTCGGACCTGGACCGAGCGCGATGGACATCTCGTCACCGATTACGACCCTAATCTGATGAAGATCCTGGAGGAACTCGACCTCGAGGCGCCGCTGCCCGTGCTCTGGACCTATTTCGCCGGGCTGAACGCCGTGCCGATTCTGGCGATCCGTGGCGCCAATTCCGATCTTCTCTCGGAGGAGACGCTGCGCGAGATGGGGGAGCGCCATCCCGATTGCGAGATCTTCGTCGCACCGGGACAGGGCCATGCGCCCCTGCTCGGATCGAAGGACATGGTGCGGCGCATCGGCAAGCTGATCGGCAAGGCGGAGAAGCGCGCCGCCTGAGTCTTGGGCCGGCCCACCCCCCGGCGGTCGCAACACGCCGGGCTCACTGAAATCGAGGATTTACCGCCGCTTGCCGTCGGCTCCGTCTTCGGGGACGCCGGCGACATTGCCCTGCCCCTGCGTACCATCGTCACGCGAGGCCTCGACCTCACCGGCGCGGGCCCGTGTCGAAAACGCGGTCTCGATGCCGGCTGCGAGCGAATGCGCCTGGGCGACCCAGTCCTCACGCTCGATCCGGCCGGGAAAGGCGAGATAATGGCCGACCCACTCGATGTTCTCGGGGGTCCAGGCGGCGATCTGCTCGAAATGCCAGATCCCGAGG
Source organism: Allobosea sp. 05T433 (assembly GCF_056396065.1). Taxonomy (NCBI): domain Bacteria; kingdom Pseudomonadati; phylum Pseudomonadota; class Alphaproteobacteria; order Hyphomicrobiales; family Alloboseaceae; genus Allobosea; species Allobosea sp. 05T433. The sequence goes on from NZ_JBFTKS010000002.1 coordinate 425,483, forward strand.
CTGTGCAGCCTGCCTTCGTTCTGCTGGCCGATGCCCTTGATCAGTTTGAGATCGTCGGCCTTCCCGCTGCGCGCCGCGACAAGGCCGGACGGCCGCCTGCCGGGGATCTGATCCTCGCCCGCGACCTTGTCCAGCAGCGAGCCCGACTGCGCCAATCCCGGCTTCGCCACAGTGGCGGCAGACACCGACGGCGTCTCAGGGATCGAACCCGCATTGGCGCCGGCAATGGCGAGGACTGAATCGCGATGAGCGAAGATCGTGCGGACAAAGCAGGCGAGACAGCAGCCTGCCAGATAGGCCGCGACGTAGAGGAGCGCGGTCTCCAGCCAGAGCGCGGCAACACCATTCACCACCTGCAACCAGGTGAGCGCGGCGACCACGGCCCAGACGCCCACGAGCAGGGTGATCGGACTGGTCCAGAAACGGACCTTCCCGCCTGTGCAGGTGATCCAGCCCATGGCGAGGCCGATGCCGAAGGCCGCGAGCAGGAACCAGGCGAACTGGGTGGCGAGGTAGAGCATGCCAGCGATCCCTACTTCTCGACCGTGAACTGGACGCGACGATTCATGGCCTTCGCCTCCGGCTCGTCATGGGGAACGAGCGGTCGCTGCGCGCCAAAGCCCTTCGGCTCGAGCCGGGCAGCGCTGATGCCGCGTATGACCAACTCATCAAGCACGCGCCGAGCGCGCCGGTTCGAAAGATCGACATTGTCGAACCCGCGCCGCTCGCCATCGAGATTGGCATGCCCCTCGACCGTGACGCGCACATCCGGGCATTGCTTGAGGATCGCGGATGCTTCCGCCATGGCCCGTTCCGTGGTCGCATCGAGCACGACCACAGCTGTGCCCTGGCCGAACAGCACGGACTGGCGCTTGGTTAAGGCATCGAGGTCGTTCTGGCAGGTGTTGGGCGGTTCCGTGACGCAACCCGTCTGGCGCAAGCCGATCTCCGCCTGGCCTGAAAAGCCGGCAGGCAGCCCGCTCGCGGCGCTGGTCTCGACCTCGCCCTTGATCAGCTCGCGGCAGGTCAACCCCTGCAGCTCGACCTTGCCATCGACCAGGCGCGCGGTGCCGAGATCCAGCCTGAGCAGATCGGTCACGGCGACGCGAGCTGCGCCGCCGAAACCGGCAGGCGCTCCGGGCACGATGCGCGTCTCGTCCACGATCTTGCCCTGCAAGGGTGAGCCGTCAAGCAACGCCAGAAGCGCCGAGCGCGTCTGCTCATCAGGTAAATAGCCGGACAGGCCGACGCCCGAGCGATCCGCCGAAATCGTAAGCCCATAGGGGCGCAGGCCAAGGCCCGCCAGATCCGGCGCGCCCGTGAGGCCTCCCGGCAAAGGCTGCTGCCGGAGCGCGGCCTCGATTTCGCGCCAGGCCCCTTCCTCGGCAACGGCCCCCGAGAGCGAAGCCTGCGTGCCCTCAATGGAAACCACGCCGTTGCTCATCCTGCCGAGCAGATCCAGCAGGAAGCTGGTCGCCGTGCCGAAATCCGGAGCTTCACGCAGCTTCGGTTCGCCCGCCATGCGATCAGTGACCCGAACCGCAGCCGCCCCGCGGTCGACGGACTGCAGCACTCCCTGTCTCGCCGCCTCGTCGGGAACGAGGCCGCTCAGCACGACGCCCTGCTCGGTCTTCTCCGCCCGCCATTGCAGCGGAACCGTGCGCTCGGGCACAGCGAGTACCGGGATGGGCGCCTTCGCCTCACCGGCATTGGCGTGGGACCTGCCGGGCGATGTCAACTCACCGCGCTGAGGCGCAGAAGGCGCTGAAGGCTCCAAAGGCGCAGGAGGCTCGGCCGGAACAAAGAGCGGCGGAATCTCCGGCAGGGCTGGCATGGGCGGGGGCGCCGGCGGGCAGATGATGTTGGCCTGCGCAACCGAATCCGGCCCGTCCGTCTGTGCGATCAGCAGTTGCAAGGCCTGACAGGATTCGAAATCCTCGGGCCCGTCGCCGGACAACCTGTAGCTGCCGGCATCGAGCTCGGCCTTGCCGTTGCGGAGCCGGGCAAGATCGCCAATGGCGCGCGTGACCTTGACCAGGAAAGCGCCCGGCTCGCCAAGGGCCGGCTTGCTTTGATCGTCGATCCGAGTGGGCTCGGGAAAGCTGCGCCGCAGGGCCGCGGAAATCTGCTGCCTCGCCTCATCCGACGGGTAGAAGCCGGTGACGCTCAGCCCGCCATCCGCGCTCTTCTCCACAGACCAGCGATAAGGCGCGATCGTCGGCGGCTCGAGGCTGCACTCGACTGCGGTGAACCCACCCTGCCCCAGGGATGCAGTGCGCTCGCGCAACGCAAGGAAGCGCTCCGGCGTCGTCGCCTTGCCCTCGATGCAGAAGCGCGTGTCGTCCAGCGCCACCTTGCCGCTCGAGAGTCCGGCCAGCTCACCGAGCATCTTCTGCGTCACGGCGGCAAAACCGGCACGCGCGCCAAAAGCGAGCATCTGGCGATCGTCGACGCGCAATCCCGGGACGGCCGCACTTGCCGCGGCAATGTTGGCGGTTGCCGTCGCCTCATCGGGAACGAAGCCGCTCAGCGTCACCGCATCGCGCTCGCGCGTCGCCAACCAGCTATAGGGTTTCTGCGCGACGACCTGGGACAGGCCCCCGAGCGCCCGGCGTATGCCGAATTCGCCGCGCAACTGCACCATGGCCTTGGCAGCGCCATCGGCCGAGAGCGCCTCGCCCACGATCAGCACATCGCGTCCGGCAACGAGCGCCATGACCGGCCTTGCGCCGGGCGCCTCGCCGGCGACCTGCGTCGCCACCGCGATGGCACGGCGACTGACATCGTCCTGAATCGCATCATCGAGATAGAGGTTGCTGGCGCTCCAGAGCAGCGCCAGCGGCACGAGCCCCCATAACCAGTTTGCCGGCTGCGCCATTCCCGCTCCCCGCGTCGGCACAGACTTGTCAGGCCCTTACCGATCACCGTCCCCAGGGCGCCAAGTCAGGACGGTTCGCCCGCCCCTGTCAAGTGAGTGAACGGGCCTAACCCCCGATATCCAAACGAAAAAAGCCCCGGGTTTCCCCGGGGCTTTCCGACTAGGATCGGAGAACCGATCAGAAGTCGCGCTGGATGCGCAGACGGCCGGTGAGGGCGTCGTCCGACTTGATCAGCAGGTTGTTGTTGCGAACGCCGAAGTTGTTGACCTGAGCGATGCGGTTCTTCAGCTCAACCTTGGAGTAGAGAACTTCCACGCCGATATCGAGACCCGAAACCGGGGTCCAGACGAGGTTGGTGCCGATGATGAACTCCTTCGGGTCAAGCTTGACCGGACCGTTCGAGAGCGTGCCGAGGGGGGCCAGGCCGGTGTTCTGGAGCGCAGCGCCCATGTCGAGCTCGGAGTACGAACCATAGACTTCCGAACGGATGGTCGGGGTCCAGTAGTGCTTCAGGCCAGCGGTGATGGCGAAGCCCTTGGTCAGCTTCGAACGACCGGTGGTCTGGTCGATGACGATGTCCGCAGCGGCGATCGAGCCGAGGCGGCCGTAGCCAAAGTTGCCGCCGTAGCCGAGGTAGGCGCCCATGCCCTCAGCGTAAGCGGCCTGCAACCACAGGACGTCGCCAGCGGCGAGCATCGGCAGGTTGAACTTCAGGCCGCCCTGGATGGCCCAAGCGGTCTCGTCGCCACCGCGGATGGTGTTGACATTGCCAATGGTACCAGGCGCGAAGCTGGCGACGTTACGCTGACCGATGGCACCCGACAGCTGAGCGGAGCCCCAGCCCTGGGTCACGTTCAACGCACCGACGAGGTCCGGATACTGGCTGCCCTCGAGGGTCGGAGCAGCGCCGTTGAAGACGAGGGCGTTGCGGACGACCGCGTTACG